>PMZA01000327.1 GCA_003170595.1 Armatimonadota bacterium | reverse complement strand
GCCCAGTGCCCCCGCGAGCTGTCCTCGAGACCGAACGATGACTCGACGTCCGGTGATGCCGGGCCCATCTACAACCGCGTCAAGCCCGCGAGCTATGACCTGTGGGGCCAGCTCATGACGCAGGTCGCCGCCGACTTCCGCGATCAGATCTCCGTCTGGGAAGTGTGGAACGAGGCGAACCTGCAGGATGGCTACTGGGTGGGCACGCCCGAGGACTTCTACGAGCTGGTGAAGCAGACGGCCGCGGGCCTTCGTCGAGGGAACCCGAGAGCGCGCATCGCCGCCGCCGGGTTCGTGCATGGCCACGCCTTCGTGGACAAGCTTTTCCAGCTCGGGCTCGGCAAGGAGATCGACATCCTGTCGGTCCACTACACCGACGAGACGCCCAGCGACATCGCTGGCTACCAGGCCCTCCTCGACAAGTACGGCCTCAAGCTTCCGATCTGGAACACCGAGGAGAGAAGCGAGGTGCCCCTGCACAACCTCGCCTCGCCGGTCGAGCGCTCCTTCAAGTTCCTTCACGTCGATATCGGCTACGACGACATGCGCCCACTGGTGAGGAAGGACTACACGGTCCTGCCGGCGGGCGTCCTCTTCTCCGTGGGCGCGCACTGCCTTGGCACNNGCGGCAGCACACCCGGCTGCGAGACGTTCCTCTTCCGGCGCGGGGCGGAGACGGTTGCGGTGGTCGAGAGCCGAGGACTTCCCACGTTGTTCGGCGGCGGGGCGTCTGTTGTGCTGAAGGTGGAGCCCTTGAAGCCCCGTGTTGCCCCGACGGCCACGGACACCTGGGGGCGCACGCGGCCCCTGAAGATCGAGGACGGACAGGCGACTGTCTCGCTGGCCGAGCGCCTCATCTTCGTGAACGGGTGCCGCACCGTGCGGGTCGCGGAGATGCAGCCCTCCCGGGCCGGGGCGGGCCTTGTCTTCGAGGCGGAATCGGGCAAGTGGAGCGGGGGCTGGGGAGCGAACCCGAGGGATGGGTACTCGGGCGGGAAGATCCTCGAACTGTGGTCGCCGACCGCGCCCGAGCCGGATGGCTTTTGGGCCGAGGTCGGCCTCGACGTTCCCGCCGACGGGCGTTACGAGGTGATCTTCTCCGGCAACGGCCTGTCCCGCCTGGCCAAGCCGCGCAGCGTCTCGCCTTTCGTTTGGACCATCGACGGCGGCCGCGAGCACGTCGCCGACGACGCCCTCCCGGCGGTCGCCGAGGCCCCGGGACTACCGGAGTCGCCCAGCATCCTCGGGCAGGTCGACCTGACCCGCGGCAAGCACACCTTCCGGCTGAAGCTCACCGGTCCGCGCGACCAACCCGACCACTACTACGCTCTCTGGTTCGATGCCATCGTGCTCCGGCCGGTGAAAGGGTAGATGCCCTGCCCCACGTGATGCCTGGCGTGCCACTCGCACTTCGCTCCGGTCGCCACGGGCTAGCGGATCACAGCCTCGTACCACAGCGTCTTGTACTTCGCGCCGATCTCGAAGCCGGCCTTTCCGCCGACGTCCCTCACGGGCACCTGCTCTCTCCGCTGGCCGCGCTCATCCAACGCCCAGACGGTCACACGGGCCGCCGTCACCGGCAGCGTGATCGTCGCCGGAATGCCCTCGACCAACGTCGGCCCGATGCCCCAGTCCGGCCCGACGGTCGTCTTTGCCTCATCCTTCCAGCCCATCGATGTGTTCTCCGCGTAGCCCGTGGCCGTTACCAGGATGCGTCCCGGCGCCGAGAAGCTCGCGCCGTCCAGGGCGGTCAGCGTGATCGCGGCCCAGTCCTGCAGGTTCTTGCCGGGCGCGACTATCACATCGCCGAGCATCACCGGACCGCCTGCCGTGGAGCCGATGAACGCCTTCGAGCGTGGCGCGTTGATCTGGACGCACTCGTGCCCCTTCGTCGAGTCCCAGATCCACTGCCCGTTCGCGCTCACGATCCTCGGCCCTGTGGGCGGCGCGCCGATGGTGGCCGGCTTGCCGTCGATCCGCAGGCCCACCGGTCGCTGCAGAGCGGACTCCCGGCTGACCCCCAGGTTGCCTGCGTTGTACCCAGGGCCGAACTGCGCCACCTGGCCCACCGCCTTCTCGGGGGTCGTTGACGCGAAGTCGCCGTCGCCCGGCGAGGCCAGGTCGCCGCGCAGGAACAGCGCCGCGGCAGCGGGCATCATCGCCATCTGCGTGGGGTGATGCTCGACATCGAAGTAGCCCGTGATCCAGCCGGCTCGCCACAGGTTGCGGTCGCCCTCGTAGCCATAGGAGAAGAACCCGTCCCAATCCTGCAGGCCGGCATAGCCAGCCGCGAGCAGGAAAGCTTCCGAACTGTGCGTGTTCGGGGCGGGGTGGTTGTACTCGGTCACGATGAAGGGCTTGCCTACGACGCGACTGAGGCCCAGGCCCGGGAGCGTCCCTCCGCTCGCCAGGCCCGCCATCGAGATGTTCCGCACGAACCAGTTGTTCGCGTCCCAGGGCAGGCCGGGGAAGGATGGGTGCTGCCAGTAGGCGTGCGCGTCCACGACGTCGAGCTGGGCCTGGATCGGTGCCGGGCCGAAGCCCACCGCCGTCCCCACGATGAGGCTCCTCGCGCCCAGATCGCCCTTGACGAACTTCGCCATCCCGGTCCAGTAGCCGGCCTCGGTCTCGTACAGGAACCGCATCCAGTCGCCCTGCATCGCCTCGTTCAGGCCGCCAAAATCGGCCTTCTTGATGATGCCCATCGTGCCCAGGCCCTCGCCGGGCTTGAGCTTGTACCCGCCGCCGGGCCTGAGGGACACGCCGGCAATCTCCACCGTCCCCGTTGCCGCGCCGAGGTTGCCGAGGTTGAGCCGCCCGTTGCCTTCGGAGGCGCTCACCGAGACCGGGTAGCTGAAGTGCTGCCACTGATCTGTCAGCGTGACGTTGACGTTCCACAGCCACGCCCAGGGGTCGTGCGCCTGCAAGGCAGCGACGACGATTGTCCGCTGCGCACTCGCCCGGGCGTCGAACTCCAGCGTATATACGGAGCCCTGCTGGAACTTGAGCCCCGGCTGGAAGAACTGCACGTGCCAGTGCTCGCTGTCGATCGCCGCGACGGTAAGGGCCAGCGCGGGCTTGCCCGCCGGGCCGTCGTTCGTCTCGGCCGCGGTCGCCTTCGCCGTCCCGTCCACCTCCAGCACCCAGCCTCGCGCGCCATCGCGAAGGTCGCCGTTGGTCAGCATCTCCGCCCCCAGCGGCGTCTCTCTGATATCCCACGCTTTCCTCAGCGCTTCCTCTGTCGGATAGCGGGCCTTCAGCCACGCGTTCCATTGCCGCCCCAGTTCGTCCGCGTACACCGGCGGCATCCCATCCAGCCCTCCCCAGTCCCACTGGCCGATGAGACCGTTCTCGTTGTTGATCTCGATGATCGCGACCGCAGGCTCCTCCACGTACCTCGTCTTCGTGTACGGGTTCATGTGCGTGAGCAGGGCACGGGCGTAGTCGCGCTGAAGCTGGACCATCGGCGGGTAGAAGATGTCCACGCCCTTGAAGTATTCCGGCACCCCCTCCCACCGGGGGAAGCCTGGGTACTCGTGGCAGCCGGTCAGGTTCAGGTCGGTATAGATGCCGTGCTTCTTGAGTTGCGCGACGAAGTAGTCCAGCCGCTCGATTTGCTGGGGGTTGATCGACCGCCCATCCGGCCCGAAGATGTTCCCGTTGGTCCACTCGGCGTCCATCCCGATGAAGCGCACGCAGTTGATGCCGAACTTCGCCATGCGCGCCGCCACCTTCTCGGCATCGGCATGCTCCGGGAAAGCTGCGCTGGCGGTCAGGTTCGTGCCCACAAGCCGCAGCCGGCGGTCGCCTGCATACAGGTGTCCGTCGTGCACGGTCACAAATCCCCGTGCCCCGGCGGGCTTCTCGATCCACGCGCTCACATCGGTCACGCTCGGGGTGGCGTCATCCCACGGCAGCACCCACGGGATCAGGTTGAGCGGATTGGCCGGCGCGGTCGGTACAGTATCCGCCGCATCGCGGCCGAGGTCGGCTAGGACGACATGAGCGATCTTGATCTCGCCCGGATCGATGGCCACCAGAAACCCCGCGGACGCCCCTCCCGGTCCGTAGTCCTCCATGCACCGGCCACGGATCGCGTACTCCTTCCAGTCGGGCGAGAGCTTGAGCTGACGGTTGGCGATCTGGGTGTAGGGCTCGCGGCTGTGTTGTACGAGGGTGGTCACGCGGCAGGACTGTGGGCTTCGTAGCCACGCCCTCAGTTCCACCACGGTGCCGTTGCGCAGCGCCGCCTCGACGGGGCGCATCACCGTGGTGGCCCACGGCTCGGACCCCGGCTTCGGGTTGATCGTCAGGTGCAGAGCCTGCTTGACCCCCGCGACCTCTGCCGCGACCACCTCTGCCCTGCATGTCTCGTCCTGCGCGACCGACCAACCCGCCGTCCCCTGGGCGAAGTCCCCGTTGGCGACCAGGTTCGGCTTCTCCTGGGCCTGGAGGCCGGTAGCCGTGAGGAGCAGACCCAAAGCCATCGCAAGGACGCTCAGATGACGCATCTCACTCCTCCGCATCTACGACTGACTTCCCTAGCCCAAGCCTGTGGACCGAGACCCTTCGGATCAGGCGTCGTCTACTCCCGGGCGGAACAGCCGCCCATCTGAGGTGCAGGTTTGGCGTTGGAGCCCAGGGCACCTTCTTTTGAGTCTCGAAGCCATGACCGACCTTGCCCCCGAAAACGGGTCCTGGTTGGAGGTCACGATAGACCCGACTGGAGCGCTCCCCGAGTCTGGTCCACCTGCCCCCTCTCCGGCCAGTGGAGGCGCAGACCACCCGCCCCTTCCGCAGTTTCCCCCTCGCCAGGGCCCAACAAGTATCCTTGCCCCTCGGCCGTGGAAGAAGGCATCGGAGGGCCGTACGGCGAACCTTCACGTCCGTTGGGCAGCGGCTCAGCCGACCAAGGACCTGCACTCCTTTGATGGGGTGGGCAATCCCGACCGACAGGAGGGTCACATCATGGAAAGAGCGTTGCTTCTGTCGCTGGGCCTTCTCTGTCTGATGTCATGCCACGCGCGCGGGGACAAGGCGGCGCCGACCGTGACCGTAACCGACTACGAGCGGCGCGTCATCTACCACTCGCCCGAGACGCCCGGCTGGACGTCCTGGGTCGGGTTATGGCAGAGCCATGACGGGCCGCTGCAGTGCTCCTTCAACCAGCAGACCGGTCCCAGGGACAAGCCGGTCAGCAGCGTGCCGATACTGCAGTCCACGGACGAGGGCAAGACGTGGACGCGGGTCCCGGGCGACATCCCCGTGGGCGGCGGGCGGGGGATGGCGGTCCTGCGTGATGGCACTCTCGTCCGGCCTCACTGGGTCAGCGACCCGAACGATGTTGGCTTCGTCGAGCGCTCGACGGACGGCGGGCGGACTTGGAGTGCCCGCATCCACTTCCTGTCGGCCAAGGACTATCGCGCCTGGCCGACTATCATCCGGCCACTCCGCGACGGCCGGCTGGTGCTCATGGCCGGCGTGTGGAAGCGTGGCGATGGCGACATCCCCAACTGGCGAATGTCGAAGATGATGTTCGTGTCGAAGGACGAGGGCCGCACGTGGGGTGTGCCGGTCATCCTGATGCCGACCGAGCAGGGCGTGTGCGAGGAGAGCGACTTCTGCGAACTACCGAGCGGCGACCTGTTTTGGATCCACCGTTGCGAGCACTTCCCAGCCACCCACACCGACATCCCTCCCGGTGCGGCGCGGATGGGCGAGCCGTGGCCTAACGGCTACTCCGACCGGATGCAGAGCATCGTCAAGAAGGTGGGCGACGGTTGGGAGCCCGGCCCGGCGACTCTCGCGCCGTTCCCCCATAGCGGCTTCCCCGAAGTCATGCTGACCAGGGAGGGCGTCATCCTCCACTTCGCCACCGACGGCATCTACTGGACGGCCGACGTAGGCAAGACGTGGGCGCGCCTGCCAATCGACGGCACGGGCTACTACCCGCGGGCGGTCCAGTGCGCCGACGGAAAGATCGTCTGCATCGGTCACATGGGCAGCGACGACGTCTACGGGGCGGTGGACCAGTCCATCGTGCAACAGACCTTTCGCCTTCGGATGACACCTTGAGGCCAGGCCAATTCCCAGTTCGGAGATCGTGAGGAAACCATGCCACTGGACTACACGTGCCGCGATATCGCCAAGATGATCGACCACTCGCTGCTGAATCCCGTGATGACGGACGACCAGCTCGAAGAGGGATGCCGCATCGCCTTGCAGTACGACGTGGCGAGCGTCTGCATCAAGCCGTACTACCTGAAGCGCTGCGCCGAGATGCTGGCCGGCAGCGATGTGAAGGCGAGCACCACCATCGGCTTCCCGCATGGGGGCCACACGACCGCCATCGAGGTCGCCGAGGCGCAGCAGGCCCTGGACGACGGCGGTATCGAACTCGATATGGTCGTGAACATCGGCAAGGTGCTGAGCGGCGACTGGCCCTACGTGACGTCGGATATTGCCGCGGTGGTGGATGCCACCCACGCGCGTGGCGGCATCGTCAAGGTCATCTTCGAGAACTGCTACCTGGCCGACGCCCACAAGATCCGCCTCTGCGAGATCTGTGCCGAGGTGGGCGCCGACTTCGTGAAGACCTCCACGGGCTACGGCACCGGCGGGGCGACCCTTGAGGACCTGAAGCTCATGCGCGAGCACTCCCCGGCGCGCGTCCAGGTGAAGGCCGCAGGCGGCATCCGCACCCTCGATGCCGCTCTGGAGGTTAGGGCCATCGGGGTCACCCGCTTTGGCGCCACGCGAACCGTCGAGATCCTCGAGGAGTGCAGGCAGCGGCTGGGCCTGTAACTCAAGACCCGCGCCTATCGACCGGCCTCGACGATCCCTAACCTGAGTTCGTTAGCCTGCGGCTGGGCGTTGGGCAGCGACGCGGAGGCGTCTATCAGCGCCACTTCCTTGATCTGGTCCAAGTCCAGCTTGTTGTCGGGATCGTTCTGGTTCTCCCCGAGCTTGAACTCGCTCCACGCCACGACCCGGTCCAGCACCTGGCCGGGCTGAAGCTGGAGCGTCGCGTTGTACTCGGCGTTGCTGCGCTCCTTAACCGAGAGGACCAAGGTCGTGGGCGCCGTCGCCGAAAGCGACACATGCAGGCCGGTGGCGCCGATCATGACTCCAGCCGGGGCTCCGCTCCACAGGACCGCTATCTCCTTCGCAGCCAACCGGTAGCTCATCACCCAGCACGGCTTCCCGCCAAGGCCCGTGGGCTCCTGCCAGAACTTGCCGTCGACGTTCATCATGGCGATGAACTTGGCGGCCTCGCCCAAGGCGTCGATGATGGGCGGGAGCACGGCCGGCGGGGGCTCATCCGTGAGCTTGATGTCGTCCAGCCAGATCTCGTTCTCGCCGAGCTTGGGCACGGGAAGGTGCATCGGATCCCTTTGGGCGGCGGAGTTCACTGCCTCCCTCAGAAGAAAGCTGCTTGCGTCCAGAAACCCGATGTTCTGGATGCGCCCGCCGTCCAGAGGCCTGATCGGCGGCTTCGCGTTGTCGCCGGGCTGCAACTCCGTGAGGTAGATCTTCACGTGCCGGTACGCACCCGGCTCAACCATCACCGGCCGCGTGTACTCCAGTCCGCTCTGGTCGTTGAGAATGACCATGAGGGGCGTCAAGAGCGTGGTGCGCACGGCGAACTCCAGGCATGTCGGAGCCGGCGCCGGCGGCGCGGGCAGTTGCATCATCACCGCGCCGGGCGCTTGCCGCTGCTCGACCTCCTGCGGCGTCCGCGCCCGCGAATACTTGGCGTACAAAGCGCTCGAGCCGGAGTTGGCTTCGTTAGGACCGACGGCCAGCGATATCTTGGTCTGAGGATCGGGGCTCGCCCACTGCCCCATCCCCTGCTCNNTGCTCGAAGTCCCAGCCGACGATAGTCGTCGCACCCCAACTAGCGGCCGACACGAGGCCTAGTACAGCGCTACATGCCGCTAGCCTACGCATAGGTAGCACCCCCCAACAGCAAGTACCCCTATCCAGGGGGTATCGCTCCATCATCTCGCCCTCGACCCACCCGCACCTCAGCCCCGCCCCGCCTTCCACGCCAAGCCTTGCATCCCT
>PMZA01000472.1 GCA_003170595.1 Armatimonadota bacterium | reverse complement strand
GCGGAGATCAAGGACCTCATCGCTTACCTGCGCGTCATCCACAACCCGCGCGACAGCATCTCGGCGCATCGCATCGTCGCCCGGCCGCCGCGGGGCATCGGTGAGAAGACCATCTCCATCGCCGAGCAGATGACCGGCGGGACGGGCCTGAGCTTCCTCGAGGCCATCGCCCGTCTCACCAACGACGAAGAGCTTCGCCCCGCCGCCCGAGATGCCCTGCGCGACTTCGGCGATCTGATGGACTACCTGCGCTCGGAGGCCAATCGCGGCAGCCTGTCCAATCTAGCGAAGCTCGTCGCCGAAAAGACCGGCTATCTTTCGTGGCTGAGGGCCAGCACTCGCGCCGACCAGCAAGCCCGCGCGGAGAACGTCGAGGAGTTCGTCAACGTCGCCGCCGAGTATGAGCGCCGCCATCGCAACGGTGACCTCGCCACCTTCCTCGAGCACCTCGCCCTCATGTCCGACCTCGATGAGGCGGGCGAGATCGGCAACCAGGTCGCGCTGATGACGCTCCACTCCGCCAAGGGCCTCGAGTTNNGAGGAAACGGCGCTGGTCGCCGACCAGGATTCGTACGAAGCGGGCGCCGACGCCGTGACCCTGATCACGCTCCACGCCGCCAAGGGCCTCGAGTTTCCGGTGGTCGTCGTCGCGGGCCTCGAGGACGGCATGTTCCCCCACGAGCGATCCCTGGGCAGCGAGCCGGAGATCGAGGAGGAGCGCCGCCTCTGCTACGTCGGCATCACCCGCGCCCGGGAATTGCTCTTCATGACCCACTCGTCCTGCCGCACGATCTACGGCCAGCGCACGCCCATGCGGCCGTCGCGCTTCCTGCGCGATCTGCCGAAGGAGGGCGTGAAGGCGATCTCGATGACGGGCCTCGGCCTCGACTTTCGCGACGAGCCGCCCCTGCCCGACAACGTCACTGAGGATCAGACTCCGCGGCCCGCCAAGAAGAAGATCGACCTCCTCGGCTTGGTCGATGGGCCGCGCCGCATCCAGAGTGAGAAGGCCGGCAGGCAGAAGCCGGCCAAGCCGGCGACCTCGGCGACAGCCAAGGGTTCCTCCGTCGAGGTCCGGCCGGGCGACAGGGTCCGCCACGGCAAGTTCGGCGAGGGCACCGTCTTCTCCGTCGAAGGCTCCGGCGATGATGCGATCATCACCGTCATCTTCACCTCTGCAGGCATCCGCAAACTTGCGGCGCAGTATGCAAAGCTAGAACTTATTGAGCCGACACCTGTGCAGGAATCGGGAGGCCAAGACGATGACGACCTGGGGACGCTATGAAGAGCTTCGGCCGAGGCAGATCGACGAGATCCTGGCGCACACGCCGGTCGCGTATCTGCCGTGGGGCGCGCTGGAGTGGCACAGCTACCAGAACCCCATCGGCCTCGACACGCTGAAGATCCACGGCCTCGCCTTGCGGGCAGCGGCGCAGACCGGCGGGGTCGTCGTCCCGCCCGTGTACGCGGGCTATCAGACCATGAAGCCGCACGCGCAATTCATGCACACGATCGAGGTGCCGGCCGAGGTCATCATGGGCCTCGCCAACGCCTACCTCGACCAGCTAGCCGACGAGGGCTTCAAGCTGACGGTGCTGATGATGGGCCACTTCGGCAGCGAGCACGTGAAGGCGCTCATGCACGTCGCCGACAACTGGCCCATGATCCGCGGCGCGGGCACGGGCATGAAGGTCTGGGCCTTCCCGGAGTACCTGGTCCTCCCCGAGGGCACCCAGCCGCCGCCCGATCATGCGGGCAAGTATGAGACCTCGCTGATGATGCATCTCCGCCCCGACCTGGTCGACCTCGGCGAGCTTCCTGCCAAGGGCGACATCCTCTGCAACGAGGCGCGGATGGGCATCGGCGGCCAGGATCCCCGCGAGGCGTCGGCTGAGGTCGGCGCGCATTTGGCGGAACTGATCGTCTCGGCCGTCGTCGCCGGTGTGAAGGAAAGGCTCGCGGCGGAGTGAAGCCGCGGCGCGGGGGCGTGCGCCATGCAATGGGATAGCGAAAGACCCTATATCCGCATCTCTCTGTGCAGCGACCGCCTCGCTGAGCACAGCCTCGAGGACGTCGTCGGCATCGCCGCCGACCTCGGCTACGAGGGCATCGAGATCATGGCCTCGGCCGGTCACATGCCCGAGGACGCCAGCGACGAAAGCATCGAACGCATCGCCCAACAGCTCGCCAACTACGGCATGGAATGCGTCGCCCTGTGGCCCCCGGCCGGCCGCTTTGCGCAGAAGAGCGATGCCGACGCTGAGGCCGATATCGAGCACATCCAGCGCTACATGCAGATCGCCGAGAGGCTGCAGTGCCGCATCCTCGGCCTGCAGATCGGCGGCCCGCCCAACCCGCGTGAGGCTCGCGAGGATCACTGGCTGCGCGCGGCGCATTATCTGCGGGAGTGCTGCGACCTCGCCCTCGGCAAGCGGTTAGATGTCGTGGTGGACAACTCGCCCGGCCTCACCGCGACGATCGACGACACGCTCTACCTCCTCAGCCTCGTCGACCGGCCGAACCTTGGAGTCAACTATGGCCCCGCCGATCTCCTCCAGACCGACCGCTTCTACGGCCTGCAGGCGCTGGCCCGTTTCGGCGACCTCGTCTTCAACATCCATCTGCGCGATGGCGTGCAGGGCCGCGTGGACGATGCTTCGGCGCCGCTGCTTGGCGAGGGCGAACTGGAGTACCATGGGATCGCGGGGTGGCTGAAGGAGAGCGGGTACGTGGGGTTCGTGTCGGCGGCGTGCCGTCGAACCGCGACGCTCGAGTACTCGTCGGTGGATATCGCGCGGCATGAGTACGCGGCGATCCGCCAACTTCTCGAGGAATCCTGACCCCCGCGCTTACTGATCGGGCGCAAGCCTCCGCAGGCTCTCCGTGAAGGGCGGCCTCGCGACGCCTCGCTCCGTGACGATCGCCGTGATCAAGTCCGCCAGCGTCACGTCGAAGGCCGGGTTGAAGATCTCGACACCGTCGGGCGTGATCGGGTGCGGCAGGAAGCACCCCAGCATCGACACCTCGTCGGGCTTGCGCTGCTCGATGGGAATCTCGCCGCCGCTCGCGAGCGCGAAGTCCACGGTCGAGAAGGGCGCCGCCACGTAGAAGGGAATCCCGTGATGCTTGCACAAGACGGCGACGCCGTAGGTGCCGATCTTGTTGGCCGTGTCACCGTTGGCGGCGATGCGGTCGGCCCCGACGACGGCGCAGGTGACGCGGCCGGCGCCCATGAGCGAGGCCGACATGTTGTCGCACAGGACCGTGCAGGGGATGTCATCGGCGGCCAGCTCGAAGGCGGTCAGGCGAGCGCCCTGCAGCAGCGGCCTCGTCTCATCGGCCCAGACGTGGAGCCGCTTGCCCTGCTCGACCGCGCCGCGGATCACGCCGAGGGCCGTCCCATAGCCGGCCGTGGCCAGCGCCCCGGCGTTGCAGTGCGTGAGGACATCCGCGCCGTCGGGGATGAGGTCTGCCCCATAGCGACCGATGGCGCGGCATCGTTCCAGGTCATCGGCGATGATCGCCACGGCCTCGGCGGCAAGGGCCGATCGCAAGTCGGCGACCGGGCCGCACCACGCCTCCCATATCTTCCTCATCCGAGCCAGCGCCCAGAACAGGTTCACGGCCGTCGGACGCGTGGCCGCCAGTGTGGCATCGGTCTTGCCGAGAAAGGCCTTGAGGTCGGCGAGTTCATCGCCCCCCTCGATCTTAGCCGCTAGCGCAATCCCAGCCGCCGCCGCGCAGCCGATCGCCGGCGCCCCTCGTACGCGCAGGACCTTGATCGCCTCGGCCACCTGATCGACGCTGACGAGATCGATCAGCCGCAGCTCTCCGGGCAGGAGCGTCTGGTCGATGATCCGCACGGCGGGCGGATTCTGCACAAGCTCGACGGTTGACGGCAGGCTGAAGCTCACGGAACCGCCTCCTTATCGTCACGAATATGGAGTAGAATCTGTGCGCGGGAAGCGCATCGAGCGGTCACAGACGGGTAAACTAAAGTTGCAGAAGTCCGGGCGGCCTTCTGACGCGCCACCGACCTTACACTAGAGGCAGGCTGACCATGTCAGACATCGCTTTCCAGCAGACGGCGGACATCATCGCAAGGATCGTCGAGAATGTCGAGCGCGTCATAGTTGGCAAGAAGAAGGTCATTCAGCGCACGGTCGTGAGCCTGATGTCGGGCGGCCACGTGCTTTTCGACGACGTCGCCGGCGTGGGCAAGACGATGCTCGCCCGGGCGCTGGCGGTGTCCATCGGCGGCCAGTTCCGGCGCGTCCAGTTTACCCCGGACCTGCTGCCCAGCGATGTGACCGGCATCAGCGTCTACAACCAACAGACCTGCGAGTTCAGCTTCCGCCCCGGGCCGGTCTTCGCAAACATGCTTCTCGCCGATGAGATCAACCGCTCGTCGCCGCGCACGCAGTCGGCCCTCCTCGAGGCCATGGGCGAGCGGCAGGTGACCGTCGACGGCGAGACCTACGAACTCGGGCGGCCGTACATGGTCCTTGCGACGCAGAACCCCATCGAGATCGAGGGCATCTACCCACTCCCGGAGAGCCAGCTCGACCGCTTCACGATGCGGCTGAGCATCGGCTATCCCTCGCGCGACGATGAGAAGGCGGTCGTCGAGCGCCAGCTTCTCCGCCATCCCATTGAGGCCCTCAAGCCTGTGACCACGCCCGAACAGGTTGTGGAGATGGAGGAGACCGTCGCGCGCTGTCATGTGGCGGATGGGATCTATGACTACGCGCTGCAGATAGTGATAGCCACGCGCGAGTCCGAGCACGTCGAAGTCGGCGCCAGCCCTCGCGGCACCATCGCGCTGGTGCGATGCGCGCAAGCGCTGTCGGTGCTCGAGGGGCGCGATTTCTGCACGCCCGATGACGTGAAGCGCCTGGCGGTGTCGTGTCTGGCCCACCGGATCATTCTCAAGGCCGAGGCGCGGCTGCAGGGACTCACGGGCATCGATCTCGTTAAGACGGCGGTCGATGCCGCCACTGTTGCAGTCTAGAGAAGCAAGGCCATGACGCGCAGAGGAAAGATCGTCTTAGGCGGAACCCTGGCCCTGTACCTGGCCGGCGCCACCAACGATTCGGCGTCGGCGTACGCCTTCGCGTCGGGGCTGCTGGGCATCCTCCTCATGGCGTACGTCCTCTCCAGGCTTGCGGCGAGCGGTCTGAAGATCACGTGGTACCGCGCCCCCGAGCGTGCGCAGGCCGGCCAGGAGTTTTCGATCGACATCGAGGTCACCAATACCGCGCTGCTTGTTAAGCCGCGCGCCCGCCTGACTGGCAAGGCGACGGCCATGTCGTTTCTGGGCGATGACCAGGAAGTCTCGCTGCGGCTGCCTCCGATCCCGCGTGGAGTATCGGGGCGGGTCGAGTTGCCGCTAACTCTCCCCTGGCGCGGGCGCTGGAACGTCGAAGACTTGCGGTTGGAAGGCTCCGATCCGTTGGGCCTCTATGAGCGCCGCGAGCCCGTGGTTCCGAGCAAGTCAGTCATCGTCACGCCGGCCTACTGGTCCTCGCTGCCCATGCACTACACGGCGCTGCTCACCCCCGCGGCCCGGCAGAGGATGTCGGCGCTGCGACCCGATCAGGGCGAATACCGCAGCCTTCGCGAGTACGTGCCCGGCGACGACCTGCGCAAGATCCACTGGCGAGCCACGGCCCATCGGAATCGGCTCATGATCAAGGAATTCGAGCGGCCGCGCGACCTGCAGACGCAGGTATGGCTGGCGGCCGTGGCGCCCATGATGTCCCCTGATATCGAGGAGCCCGAGCCCTCTGCGAGCACTCTTGTGAGGTGGATGCAGTGGTTTGGGGTTGGCAATCCGCCGCACCATGTCCCCGACGAGGATGATCAGCCGACATCCCTCCTCGGCAGGCTTGAGCGGTCTTTCGGCTTCGGGGATTGGCCGACTATCGTTCCCTTCGGATCGATGGACGAGAGCGCCGAGCTGGCGCTGTCCGTCGCTGCCACGCTGGCTCATGCTTTCGTGAATGCGAGCCTCCCGACGGTACTGCGGGCGCCGGGGTTGCCGGCCGCGGTGGAAGGCCCGGGGCGTGGCGGAGTCTTCTGGCGCGAGCTTCTGGCCTCGCTGGGCCATCTGGATTACTGCTCGGAGGGTGAGGTCGAGAGCGGGGCGATGCGGTGGTCGCGCGATCTGCCGCCAGGCTCGTCACTGCACCTTGTGAGCAATTCAGTCCGTGCGCTGACGGCAATGCGCGCGAGCTTCAGTTCGGGCGAGGCTTTGCCGGCGCTGTTTACCGGTCCTGGGAGTGAGACACCCGCGTGGGCAACCCATGTGGCGGGCTACGACGATATCCCAGCGGCTCTGGGCAGGGCAGCCGCGGGTGCTGTGAGGAAGCAGGTAGAGTATGCGTGAACGAGTGACGGGCTGGAACTGGTACTGGGTTTGCGTCGCGTCCTGGCTGGCCATGATGGGCGCCTGGGCGGCCGCGGCCGCGGTCTTGGGCCGGCCGGAGTACACCCTCCGCACCGGCGCCATCCTCGTCGGCGCCTTCCCCTTCGCCTACTTCCTGCGGTTCTCGAAGGCGCCTCGCCTCGCGGTCAACCTGACCATCCTGGGGGCGGCAATCCTGCTCGGCCTTTTCGAGGTCAAGACCAACTGGCTCGCGGGAATCGGCGACATGTCCGCAAGCCTCGGCGGCTCCTACCAGGCGCTCATCGGCGCCTTCGTGTGGGTGATGGTCTTCCGCGCCTTCGCCATCCGCAATGAGCGTGACGCGGCCGAGACCACACTCGCTGTGGCGTCAATCCTCGTGCTCGTCCTCGTGTCGGCGCCCAACCTCATCGCCGTCCTGGCGACGGCCATGTCGCTCATGGGGTCGGTGGCAGTGCTCGCCGCAAACCATGAGGCCAACTGGACGCCGATCCGCGCGAAGCTCCAATCCACCACGCGCGCTCGTCCCTACGCTCATCGCACGGCGAACTCGTGGATGACGCTCTACGTCTTCGGCCTGATCTGCGCCTTCATCGCCTCGCAGGGCATCAAGTCGATGGACATCACGACGGCCCTCGGCCGCACGTTGCAGATGCGCATCGCCCTGATGATGATGCGGGCGTCGATGCAGCAATACGATAAGTACATCTCGGCCGACCCGCGGCTGTACATGTTCGCCCCGGGGCCGACCGGAAATCAGGTGCTGTTCGAAGTGAAGACGGACTCGCCGGTGAACTGGCGCCTCGCGACCTATGCCGACTATGAGGGCCGGTGGTGGACGGAGAGCTTCCACACCATCCACCCCGGCACGGCGGTCGGCCCGGAGACCTGGGCGATGACCATACCCGCGGGCTCCGGCAAGTCGAGTAAGGTCGGCGATAGGATGGTCTTCACCGTCACCCCCCGCATGCCCATCGGCGGCACGGCGCCCTCTGCCTATTTCCCGGTGAAGGTGCAGATGCCGAGGGTGATCCCGAAGGTCGATGCCGCTGGCTCGCTCTGGACGCAGCGATTCCTGCGCCCCGGCGAAAGCTACACCGTCACGGCCCTCCGCCCTCAGGCCGGGAAGGAGCCGCGCACCATCGACCCGAAAACGCGCGCCTCGTGCCTGGCCTTGCCGGACGGGCTGCCCCAACGCGTCAGGGATCTTGCCCGACAGGAGACCGTCGGCAGGCGCGATCCGGTGCAGAAGATCGCGGCGCTGATGGCCTACCTCAACGCAACCTGCCAGTACGACCTCAACCCGCCGGTCAACGGCACCGACCACGACTTCGTGGAATACTTCCTTTTCGATACGCATCGCGGGCACTGCGTTTACTTCGCCTCGGCGCTGGTAATCCTGGCGAGGTGCATCGGCATGCCCGCGCGGCTGGTCTCCGGCTTCCTCGAGGGCGACGTGCAGGATGACCCCTCGATGTACTGGGTGCGCGCCAAGGATGCTCACGCGTGGACCGAGGTCTTCATCCCCGGCGAGGGCTGGAAGGAGTTCGATCCGACGCCGGGCCGGCCCTCGACCCCGAGCGAAGTCGCCGCGCAGACGTGGGACAAGATCGCGTCGGCGATGGGCCGCGGCTTCATGAGCGCGGTGCTTTGGGCCGGGTACAACATCGTCCGAGCGCTGCTCATCCTCCTGTGTGTGGTCGGCGGGGTGTTAGGCTTCCGCCACTGGCGCTGGATGCAGATGATGCGCGTGCGACTCGTCGGAGCATCGCCGGGCGCGCAGGTCGATTGGGCCTACAGCCAGATGCTGCGATGGCTGGCTGAGGCCGGTGTGCCAAGGCCGCTGCCGGTCACGCCCCTCGAGCACGCCCGCGCGCTGGACGAGCGGTGGGATCCCGTGCGTCATCAGGCCGTCGACCTGTCGTATCGGTACTACAAATCCAGCTACTCCTCGCGCGGCGCTGAGGCCAGAGATGCCAGCCTCGCGGTGCAGGATGCCGAGACGGTGCGCGACTACTGGTTGGAAATGCGCAAGCAAGAGACCGAGCAGTCGAAGGCTGTGTAGGCCCCAACTCCTATGGCAACCATCTACCAACTCGATAGAGCGCGCCTCGTCGCGTGGCTGCAGGACCGCGGCCAGCCGCCGTACCGCGCGTCGCAGATCCTCGAGGGCGTTTACCGCCATCTCGTGAAAAGCTTCGATGAGATCCCCGTGTTGCCTAAGGCCCTGCGGCAGCAACTAGCCGAGGGCTTCGAGGTCGGCCCCTTCCCCATCGATAGCGAGTCGGAAGGGCGCAATAGCGTTAAGCTCCTCGTCCACCTCGAGGATGACGAGGCCGTTGAGTGCGTCGCCATGGAGACGCGCTGGGGCCGGACCGCGTGCGTGTCGACGCAGGTCGGATGCTCGGTAGGCTGCGCCTTCTGCGCCTCGGCCGAAGGCGGGCGCCGCCGTCACTTGCGCGCCGATGAGATCGTGCGCCAGGCGGTGACCCTCGCGATCCTGCGCGGCAAGCTGACCAACGTCGTGTTCATGGGCATGGGCGAGCCGCTGATGAACTACGATGAGGCCCTCACGGCCGTGCTGGCGCTCGTCGATGGCGACCGCCTCGCGATCCCGCCGCGTCACCTCACCGTGGGGACGTCGGGCGTGGTGCCGATGATCCCGCGCCTCGCCCAGGAGGCGCCGAAGGGCGTCGAGCTTGCCGTTTCGCTCAACGCCGCCGACGATGAGCTGCGCAAGCGCCTCATGCCCGGCGTCTCGCGGTGGACGATCGCTGAGCTTCTCGCCGCGTGCGATGAGTGGACCAGGCTTCGCGGCGGCCAACCGGTCACGTACGCCTACGTGCTCATCGAAGGCGTCAACGACAGGCGCATCGATGCGAACATGCTGGCCAAGCTCCTCTCGCGCCGTCGTCACCTCCTCAACCTCATCCGCATGAACCCGGTCGAGGGCTCCGAGCTTCACGCGAGCAGTCGCGACGCGGCCGAGGGCTTCGCCGCGAAGCTGAAGGACCTGGGCCTCAACGTCACGATCCGCCGGTCGCTGGGCGGCGATGTGCAGGCGGCGTGCGGGCAGCTTCGCCTCCAGAGCAAGTCCGCGTGTTGAGCCCGCCCCCGCTGACTGGTATTCTGTAGACTGTCCAACTGCAGGGCCCCACCGTCATGCGCCAGGTATCCGCGGAACAGATTGCCGATCTGGTGGCCGACCTTTGCGTCGAGGCGAGCTTCAAGCTGCCGCCCGATGTGACGGAGGCGCTCGTGCGCGCGCAGGCGGCCGAGACGTCGGCGCGGGCGAAGGGCATCCTCGGGCAGATCCTCGAGAACGCCAAAGTCGCCCAGCGGTCGCATCTGCCCCTCTGCCAGGACACCGGGCTGGTCGCGTGCTTCGTGCGACTGGGGCGAGAGGTTGAGCTAACGGGCGATCTGCAAGCGGCGGTCGATGAGGGCGTGCGCAAGGCTTACACGTCGCAGCCGCTGCGCCGATCGGTCCTCGCCAACCCCCTTCGCCGCGCCTCCAACACCGGCGACAATACACCCGCGATCGTGCACGTCGAGCTTGTCGATGGCGACGGCCTTGAGCTAGCGGTCCTGCCCAAGGGCGGCGGAAGCGAGAATGCCGGCGCCGTGTGGATGCTGCCGCCCGCGGCCGGTGAGGATGGCATCGTTGATCGCATCGTCGGGAGAGTGATCGAGCAGGGCGGCAAGTGGTGCCCGCCGGGGATCATCGGGGTCGGCGTCGGCGGGACGATGGAGCACGCGGCGTTCATGGCCAAGGCGGCTCTGCTGCGGCCAACTGGGCAGCCCCATCGTGAGGACCAGTGGGCGGCCCTCGAACAGCGCCTCTTGCGCGAGATCAACGCGACGGGGATCGGGCCGATGGGCCTTGGTGGCGACACCACGATCCTCGCGGTCCATGTTGAGTACCACGCCTGCCACCTGGCTTCGCTGCCGGTTGCGGCCTGCTTCCAATGCCACGCCGCACGACGGGCGACGGGATCGATATGAGCGTGCACGACCACACAATCGTACTGACGACGCCCCTCACGCGTGAGGCGGTGGCCGGCCTGCGTGCCGGTCAGGCGGTGCTACTGTCTGGCATCGTCTACACCGCGCGGGACGCGGCGCATCAGCGACTCGTCGATGCGATCGCGGCGGGCGAGCCACTGCCGATGCCACTGGACG
This sequence comes from Armatimonadota bacterium, assembly GCA_003170595.1. Classification (GTDB taxonomy): domain Bacteria; phylum Armatimonadota; class Zipacnadia; order Zipacnadales; family FEN-943; genus FEN-943. The sequence continues at coordinate 6,530 of PMZA01000472.1, read as the reverse complement.
GTCAGACGATCTACTACTGCGGACCGGCGCCCGCGCCGGAGGGTCGCCCCATCGGGTCCTGCGGGCCGACGTCTTCCGCGCGCATGGATCCCTACCTTGAGCCGCTGCTCGAGCTGGGTCTGCGGGCGACCATCGGCAAGGGCAACCGGTCGGTCGAGGTTAGGCGCGCGCTGGTGAAGCATGGCGCGGTGTACCTGGTCGCCGTCGGCGGCGCGGGAGCGTTGCTGGCGGAGACCGTAACGGCGGCGCGAGTCGTCGCCTATCCCGAGCTTGGGCCCGAGGCCATCTACGAGCTTACCATCGAGCGAATGCCGACGCTGGTCGGCTACGACACAGTCGGGGGCACAGCTTTCGCCCGCGAGGATCCCCTGTAGTTCTTCTTCAGCCAAGGACGATCACCACACGATGAGCAAGAAGTCGATGACGGCCAAAGCATCTCTGGCTACGGGCAAGCTACTGCTGCGGCTCGGGCCGGGCTGGGCCGGGCTGGCTGAACGCTTGTTCACTCATGCGGTCAGCGGCGGCGCCTATGCCGGGCAAGGGTGGGTTCAGTACTCCCACGCTCTCGCGGCTTCGCGCAAAGGGCAGGACGACGTCGCGCTGGAGGGGCTGAAGGCCGCGTCGGTGGCTCTGCCCCATGAGGCCGAGATATCGGTGCAGCTTGCGCTCGCGCTGGCCAACGCGGACAAATGGGATCGCGCGGTGGAAGCCGGCGAGCGTGCGCTCAAGTTCTATGAGGGCAGCCACGCCGATGAGCAGCTCTGGCAGATGCTCGCCTGGGGGTACCTGATCACTGGCCGCTACGTCTACACGCGCGACATCATGCAGCGCATGCGCGACGGCGGCATCAGCCTCGCGCCGATCCAGCTTCCGCTCATGCTCGCCCAGGCGGTGCTGCTGGGGCCGGAGCCGCCCATCGACCAGGTGCGCTTGCTGCTCAAGCGCCCACGCCAGCGAGAGGCCTACTGGCGGTTCATCGAACACCTCGGCTCGACCCAGCACCGTGACCTCGCGATCCTGCTGCTCAGCATCCTGCCGCCGCCGGTCGGGGTGGACGTGGCGATGATGATCGCTCGCCGCGCGGCGGAACGAGACTCCGCGGACAGGGTCCTCTTCGCGGCGGAAGCGCTGAGGCGGATTGAGCTGGCGCCGGAGTTGTCGATGGCGACGGCGGCCGTGGCGTCGGTCATGGCGAAGCAGTATCCGGCAGCGCTTGACTATGCGGAGAAGGCGGTGCGGCTGGGGCCGGATCAGGCGCCGGTCCATGAGCGGGCGGCAGTTGTGATGTTCTTCGCCGGCGATCCAGAGAAGGCCCACTCCGAGGCGGCGCGAGTCTTGATGCTCGGCTCACGCGACGCGATGTCGGCGGCGCTGGTCGCCTCGGCCATGGCGGACAAGGGGGAAGTCAAGGAGGCCCACTCGATCTTCCGGACTCAGCGCTTCGGCGATGCGCTCGGAGTGTTCATGGGCAACGTAGTGAAGGCGCGGGTGGTTGCGAGCCACGATGAGGCGCAGGCCACGAGCCTGCTCGAGAGGGCGCTTCAGGACGTGCAGGACCTGCCGAAGTGGACGCGGACCTCTCGGCTGCGCGCGTGGGGAATCACTCAGAGCGAGGCTCTGGCCGCGGCGGCGGAAGGCCCTGAGCTGAGGGAAATCGTCGCCAAGGTCGCGGCCTGGTTCAACCTGCTGCCCGCAGACGACTAGCCAGCAGCCGCGTCCCCGAAGCTTCCGCGCACGTCAGGAACTGCTGTTGGAGCCATACGACAGGGCGACCAGTACCACGCCGGCAATGATGGTCACGAGCCCCGCGATGCGGATGGGGTTGAGCCTCTCCCCCAGGACCCAGTACGACCCACCGACGACCGCCACGTAGCTGAGCGCAATCATGGGGTAGGCGTAGCTGAGCGGCAACCGCGAGAGCGCCTGCAGGTAGAGCATCGAGCTGAGGAAATACAGGACGAAGGCCGAGAATACCCACGGCGTGAAGATGGACTTGAGCACCATCGTGGGCCCAGGCCTCTTGCCGAGCTTCTTCTCGATGGTGTTGAGGCCAATCTTCATGAAGAACTGGGCGACAACGCCCAGCCCGATGGCCACCAGCAGAACGATTACCGCCAATACGGGAAACTTCGGATCCACGAACAACCCCTCCCAGGCATCCTTGGCACACAGGCCGGCGAGCAGGCCTCACAATCAACGCACGGCCGGAGGGCCGCCTTTCGGTAGAGCCTCCGGCCGTGCGCGTGTTTCGTAATCAGATTACAGCAGGGCCGACCGGCCGACACCGACGCCAGGGCGCCGCGAGGACTGGGCAGGGCTCCAGCTACCTACTTGGCGACGAGGCCGTTGGCCATGTCCACGGCGCTAGCAGCGTCGGGAGCATAGGCATCGGCACCGATCTCGTCGGCGTAGTCCTGCGTGACCGGGGCACCGCCGATGAGGACGGCGACCTTGTCGCGCATGCCAGCCTGCTTGAGCGCCTCGATGGTCTCCTTCATGGCAGGCATCGTGGTGGTCAGAAGGGCGGACAAGCCGATGAGGTGCGCCTTTTCGGACTCGACGGCCTCGACAAACTTCTCGGGCTTGACGTCAACGCCCATGTCGACGACGTTGTAGCCGGCACCCTCGAGCATCATGGCCACGAGGTTTTTGCCGATGTCGTGGAGGTCGCCTCGGACGGTGCCGATGAGGACGGTCCCACGTGGCTCGACGCCTGCGGCTTTGAGCTGAGGCCTTAGCAGTTCCATCGCCGACTTCATGGCGCGGGCGGCTATCAGCACCTCGGGGACATAGAACTCATTGGCCTTGAACCGCTCGCCGACAACAGCCATGCCGGCGACCAGGCCCTTGTTCAAGACGTCGGCCGGCGCAGTGCCGCCGTCAAGGGCTTCCTTCGTGATCCTAACTGCTTCCTGCTGATTTCCGCTGATGATCGCCTCAGCCAGAGCGTTCAGGTCCGCCATTCTCGTTGACCTCCCATGTCAGCTTCTAAGTCGCAGAGGCGCGACCCCTTTGCTTAAGCCATCCAGCGCCCGCCAGCCCCCACGGCCGCCATACTACCCTAAGTTGTTTCCGCCTACAAGGACAATTACCTGCGCGCCCTCAGGGGAAGAACATGGCATCGGCAAAGACGTCCTGGAAGTCCGGGCTGTTGAACAGCTCGACGTGGATCGCGCGGGCCGCCAACTCCTCCGCCCGGCGGCGCTCCTCGACGCTCAGCAGCGCCAGGACCGCTCCGGCGCCGGCAGCGTTGCCGATCCCGCGGACCTGCTCGGGCTCGAGCGTCGTGGGCAAGAGGCCGATGCGCAGAGCGCTGCGCGGGTTGACATAGTTGCCGAAAGCTCCGGCCAGCAGGACCTCGCTAAGGTCCTCCGGCGCGAGACCCGCGCGTCGCAGGAGCAATTCGACCGCAGCCCTCACAGCGCCCTTCGCGAGTTGAACCTTGCGGATGTCAGTCTGGGTGAGGAGCACCGGCGTGCGGTCGGCGGTCTCTGCGGCGTGCGCAAGCTCCACCCGGCGAGCAGTACCCTCGCCCTCAAGACGTCCGGCAGCGCGACCTGACACCGCTCCGTCCGGCGCATAGCGCCCGGTCACATCGAGCAAGCCGAGGTCGAGCAGCGCGGCCACGGCGTCGAAGAGTCCGGAGCCGCAGATGCCCACAGCGGACAGGCCGCCGATGGTGTGGATGACCAGATCGCCGTCCTGCACATCGACGCGCTCGATGGCGCCGGGGCCGGCTCTCATGCCGTGTTGAATCTGCGCGCCTTCGAAAGCCGGGCCGGCGGCGCAGGATGCAACGAAGAGTTCAGAGCCACTCCACAGCGCGACCTCGCCATTGGTGCCGATGTCGACGGCGAGGACGGGGCGCGGCTGGCCGACGAGTTCGGCCGCGAGGATGACGCCCACGGTGTCGGCGCCGACGAAGCCGGCGATGACCGGCAGGAAGTGCACGTTCGCGGACTGGTTGACCGCGAGGCCAAGGTCTCGCGCCTCGACATCGATGGCCTCATCGACGACCGGCACGTAGGGACTGGCGCCGAGATGCGCGGGATCGAGGCCGAGGACGAGATGGTGCATGCAGGTGTTGCCGACGATGGTGACCTCGAAGATGTGGCGCGTCTCGACCTGCACCTGTGCGGCGGCGCGCTCGATGACCTCATTGACGACGGAGATGGCTTCGGCCTGAAGCTGGGCGAGACCGTCGTGCTCGGTGAGGGCGAAGTTGATACGCGAGATGACGTCGGCGCCGTGCTGAGCCTGGGGATTGTAGCTCGCGGCGGAGGCCAGGTATTCGCCGGTGCTCAGGTCGAAGAGATAGCCGACGACGGTGGTGGTGCCGATGTCGACGGCGGCGCCGTAGATGCCGTCGCGCTCGGCGGCGGGAGTGATCGAAACGATGCGACCATTGACGCCCGCGACGCGCACGCGTCCGCCCGAGTTGCGGACGGCTCCGGGCAAGGCGCGCAGAGCCTGGATGGACGGAGGAACATCCATGTGCTCGGTAAGCTCGTCGCGCAGGCGGGCCAGGTCGCTCTGCTGATTGCCCAGCGTCGCCTCGCCGACTTCGGCCACGCAGTGGCAGACGTTCGGGCAGACGGTGTACTCGCGGCGGCGCAGGAGGCTGATTTCCTTGCGCTCCAGCGCGCGACTGCTCTGCGGGACCTCGATGACTGCGTCGCTGTAGACCAGCGTCTGACAGGCAAGGCGGACGCCGGCTTCCAGATGCTTCTCGCTTAGAAGAGAGACCTCGGCTTCAGTTGGAGGGGCGACATCACCGGAGAGAACCTTCACGCGGCAGTTGCCACAGGTGCCACGGCCGCCGCAGGGCAGAGCGATGAAGACGCCGGCTTGCGCGGCGGCAGAGGAGATGGTCTCGCCCGCGGGCACAACCACGGCCGCGCCATCAGGCTTGAACTGGAGTCGGACAGTCGGTGCTGCCGTATTCTCGGTCATGGACGAGGGCCTCGATTGGGGATGGAGTCCTACTCGGGAACGAGAGGGGGAGCGCTAGCGATAGTAGGTCAACTGCTTGCGGGCCTCATCGGCCAGGTGGCTCGAGGGGTTGAGGCTGATGACGCGCTCGAACAGCCCGCGGGCCTCCTCGAACTCGGAAAGCATCGCGTGCATCATGCCGTGATCGTAGATATAGCGCTGGTTGGAGGGGTCGATCTTGGCGGCCTTGCGGAACTTCTCAACGGCGAGGTCGAACTCGCCGATGTTCATGAGCACGTGGGCCAGACCCCACCACGCGCGCGAACAATCGGGGGCGGCAACGACGATCTCCTCGTAGAGGAGCTGCGCGGAGTCGTAGTCGCCGTTGATACGGCTTTCCTCAGCCTGTTCAAGCTTGGAGGCGGTGGCAGGATCCATCGTGACTCTTGCCTAGACGGGCCCGGGCTCGTCTGCAAACGTATCCCCGACTTGCGCGCCGAGACCGCTCACGAGTTCGTTCGCCCGGGAGCGACGCCGGCCTTCTCTTTGCCCCTCGGTCAGGAGGAGCGCACCTGCTCCGGCGCTTACCAACAGACCTTCGGCCGCGGCTAGCACGACCTGGCCCGCTGACACGGCACCGCCGTCAAGTATAGGCCAGATTCCTCTGGACCGCCACATTTTAAGCCTCGCGCCCGAAACGAAGCAATAGGCCCCTCCGCCGCCCGCAGCCGCGGCCACGACGTTGCCGATATGTCCGGCCGGCGCAGGCCAGCGCACATGCCCGGAGTGGGCGGACCATTTCGGGGCCGTCGTCGCAAGATCGTGCGACTGAGGAATCGCCCGAGGGCAGGTCCCGGCTGCGCAGCAGGAGAGGAAACGCCTGATCGTCTCGACGCCAGCGCGCACCGCGCGGTCCATGAGACTGACGGCGTCGTCAGTGCGACGGATGGGCACGACTTCCTGGCAGAGGACGTCGCCGGAATCGATGGAAGGCGCGAGCAGTTGGACCGTTACGCCGGTGGTGGAGAAGCCCAGCTCGAGCGCGCGCTGAATCGGGGCGGCGCCTCGAAGCTGGGGAAGAAGACTGAAGTGCACATTGACCGCGCGGTCGGCTTTCGAGGTGACGCTTGCGGGGATCAGTTGGCCATACGCGACGGCGACGATGATGTCAGGCCTCAGCGCGGCTACCGTCTCAACGAAGTCGTGGGCGCGGCAGGAGTGGGGCTGATGGACTGGCACGCCGAGTTCTTCCGCGACGACCTTCACCGGCGAGGGTTCTACCTGGCGGCCCCGACCTTTCGGGCGATCGGGCGCGGTCACGACGCCGACGACCTCACTCTCCTCGGCGCAGGCACGCAGGAAGGGCACGGCAGTGTCGGGAGTTCCGAAGAAGACTAGGCGCAGGGCGGCGCTCCTTGCGCTTCGCCGGCCTGACGAGCGGCCCTGCGCTCGCGCAGCCGCTCGAACCGCGCCTCGACCTCTTCGATGGTCGTGGGGTCCTCGCGGAAGCCGCCCTCGGCATCCTCATCGGGCACGAGCCAGCACAGCGTCTCCGGGTCGACCTGATCGACGAAGAGCACGCCGTCGAGATGATCGAT
>PMZA01000106.1 GCA_003170595.1 Armatimonadota bacterium | reverse complement strand
ATCAAGGTGCGGAACTACTTAGCGTCGTGTTAGTGAGCCTGCCCGGGACGTTGTCGGCGATGACTCTGGGCAACATCGACCCGGTCCTGTGGGCGCTGTTCGGGCTGGCCCTCGTTTCGCCGCGGGCGAGAGGCCCGCTGTTTGCCCTGGTCAGTCTGGTCAAGGTCTATACCGTCTGGCCCCTGGCACTGGCATCCTGGCACGACCGGGCCCGGATATACCTCCCGGCGGCCCTTGTGCTCCTCGCCGGAATACTGATCGGCTGTCTGGCCCCGGTTGGGGTGCGGGCCTGGGTTGACTGGATCCGGTATGCGGCACCCACCATGCCGGCGCAAGGCACGTTCAGCACGGACAACGTATCCCTGTCCTTCGCCGGGCTGCGCCTGGCTCGGGTGCTGGGTTGGCAATACACCATCGGCCCACTGCCGGTGGGCCCGCGCCTGTACCTGGCAGCGATGGGCCTGGCGGCGCCTCTGGTAACGATGCGCGTGGTGCGCAGGATGGAGCACACGCTCCAGTACGCCTGGATCACGACTGCGACGCTGCTGTTCGCACCGCTGTGCTGGTCGTGCTATCTTGCCGTCCCGCTGGCGACGGTGGCGCTGTCAGTCCGGTCGAAGGTGCAGGGAGCGGCTTGTGAAGGCGTTGTGGCGGGGAAACCGTAAGGTTATACTTTACCGGCCCGCTTTCCGGGCAGGCAGATCCCATGCAGCTATTCGGCAGCGCGCTGGCCATCGATCTCGGCACGGCGAACACGCGGCTGTGGGCGCGCGATCAGACGCCCATGGTCCGCGAGGCGTCGGCCGTCGCCTACATGCGGGGGCGCTCGCGCGTGGTGGCCATCGGCAGCGAAGCCCGCGACATGGCCCGGCGCCAGGCTGAGAACGTCGATGTCGTCGACCCCATCGCCCGCGGGACCGTCGCCAGCTTCAGCGCCGCCGTCACCATGATGCGCGCCTTCCTCCGCCGGGCCATGCCCACCCGGCCCGTGTTCAGCCCCACCGCCGTCGTCGCCGCGCCCGCCGAGACCACCGGGGTTGAGTACCGCGCCCTCCGCGACGTCCTCCGGGCAGCCGGAATCTCACGCGTATACTCGGTGCCGAAGTCGCTGGCGGCGTGCATCGGCGCCGGCCTGCCGCTCGACCATCCCGAAAGCGTCCTGGTCATCGACCTGGGCGCCGGGGTCACCGAGATCGCCGTCGTCGCCATGGGCATGGCCACGGCAAGCTCGTCGATGAGCACGGGCGGGATAGACATCGATGAGGCGCTGCGGCGGTACCTGTGGAGGACGATCGGCGTGCGAATGAGCCGGGCGTCGGCCGAAGACATCAAACTGCAGGTCGGGTCGACCGATCCGGCGATGGTGGACGATACGCTGGACCTGTCGGCGCTGACCCCGCCGGGCGTGGAATCGAAGGTGAGCGCGCGGGAGCTGGCCGGGGTCCTCGAGGAAAGGATGGAGCCGCTCATCGATGAGGTGTCATGGGTGCTCGGGCAGCTTGGGCCCAAGCAGCAGTCGGAGATTCACGGCAACGGCGGCGTGCTGACGGGCGGCGGGGCGCTGCTGCGTGGGCTGCCGGAGATGCTGAGCGCAAGGCTGGGGATAAGGCTCGTGCCCGCGGAGGATCCGTTGTCGGCGACGGTGCTGGGGCTCAGTGCCGTGGCGAGCGACATAAAGAACCGGGCGTTCGATGAGGCGAAGTTGTTGAGGATGGGCGTGCAAGGGTTTCATGTGTAGGGTGAAGGAAAGGGCGAAGGCAAAGGAAAAGGAGAAGGAAAAACCCCCGGGGACGATCGGTTGATAGCCCGCCACCCCAGGTCCTTCGCGGGAAGGGCGGCATAGGGGCGTTGGGTTGTGCGCTTCCTTCGGCGGGCTCAGGACAGGCAGGATGACGGATGGAGGGCGGAGTTGGTGCGGGGATCCTTCGGAGCTGCAGAAGGCGCAGCTCTCTCAGGATGACAGCGAAAGGCGGAAAAGAGGCCACAGCACTCCACCCGCGGGCGGACCTGCGGTCCGCCGCTCCGGGCTAGAAGCCCGCGGCTACACCTGCAACGCGTAGCGGCATGGGGAAAGGCGCGGCGGGCATAAATGCCCGCCCTACAGAAAGAGACGCCGGAGAGAATGTCCGGCCGGGGAGGGCTCCGGTGCGGAAGGAAGAAGGTAGGGACAGAACCGCCAAACCTAGAGGGAGGTTGGTACCATGGCTTTGAAAATGTCACCCTGCATCGAGATGATCTTTAGCAGCTTGCCCTTCGTCGACCGCATTCAGGCCGTCGCCGATTGCGGCTACAAAGCCTGCGAGTTCTGGGGCTTCAGCGGCAAGGACATGGACGCCGTCATGAGCATGGCGGCCAAGAACGGCGTGACCATCTCCAGCATCGCCGCCGAAGTCCCGCCGCTCGTCGACCCGGCGAACCACAAGGAGTTCGTCGAGGCCGCGCAGAAGTCGATCGGCGTCGCCGTCAAGTACGGCATCCCGACCGTCATCGTCTGCACCGGCAACGAGATGACCGACATCTCGAGGTACGCGCAGCACGACGCGATCGTCGCCGGCCTCAAGGGCATCGCGCCCTACGCCGAGGACACCGGGATCATGGTCGTCCTCGAGCCGCTGAACATCCTCGTCGACCACAAGGGCTACTACCTCGCGCGCTCGGATGAGTCCTTCGACATCCTCCGCGCCGTGGGCAGCCCGAAGGTCAAGCTGCTCTACGACATCTACCACCAGCAGATCACTGAGGGCTTCCTCATCCCGACGATCAAGGCGAACCTCGACCTCATCGGGCATTTCCATTGCGCGGACGTGCCGGGGCGGCATGAGCCCGGCAGCGGTGAGATCAACTACACCAACGTGTTCAAGCTCATCGCCGACCTGCCGTACGACGGCTTCCTCGGGCTGGAGTACTCGCCGACGGGCGATCCCGCCGCGTCGCTGAAGCAGTGCCTGCAGATCGCTGGACAGGCCTAACCCGGGGCGGGAGAGCCGCGGGACCCAAGCCCCCTGGAGGGGGAATTCCATGGACGACTGCGTGTTCTGCCGCATCGGTCGCGGTGAGATTCCAGCTGACATTGTCTACAAGGACGACGAGGTCGTCGCCTTCCGCGATATCAACCCGCAGGGGCCGGTGCACGTGGTTATCATCCCGGTAGAGCACATACCGGGGATCAAGGAAGCGGAAGAGCGGCATCAGGGGCTGGTGGGGAAGCTGATGCTGGTGGCCGCTCGGATCGCGCAAGACGAAGGCATCGCCGACGGCGGGTACAGGCTGGTGGTCAATCAGGGACGTGAGGCGGGGCAGAGCGTGGACCATCTGCATGTGCACGTGATCGGCGGAAGGGCAATGCATTGGCCGCCAGGATAGCCAGGGGCTCCGCCCCTGGACCCCGCTGGGGGAACCTGTTCCCCCAGACCCCCTACGCCGCCACAAAGCGGCGGCTTTCTCGCGACGCAAGGCAGTCACCTACAAAACGAAGCGCCGCGAGGGATGGGTTGGAGTGGACGGAGGATCACAGGAGAAAAGGTGAAGGCTAGTGGCTGAGGATAAGCAGGTAAGAATCGGGCTGCCCAAAGGTAGCCTCCAGCAGGCAACCGTTGAGATGTTCCGCAAGGCCGGCTGGCGCGTCAGCGTCGACGAGCGCGGCTACCATCCCGACATGGGCGACCCCGAGCTGTGGGCCGTCCTCCTCCGCGCGCAGGAGATGGCCGTGTACGTCGGCGACGGCGTGCTCGACTGCGGCCTGACCGGCTACGACTGGGTCCTCGAGCAGGGCCGTGAGGACGACGTCGTCTTCGTCGCGGACCTCATCTACGCCAAGCAGGGGATGCGGCCGTACAAGTGGGTCCTGTGCGCGCACGAAAGCTCGGACATCCACGGCTGGGCGGACCTCGAAGGCAAGCTCATCGCGACCGAGTTGGTCAACGTCACGCGGCGATTCCTCGAGAAGAACGGCGTCAACGCGACGGTCGAATACTCGTGGGGCGCGACGGAGGCGAAGTGCCCGTCGCTGGTCGATGCGATCGTCGAGGGCACGGAGACGGGGTCGACGCTGCGGGCCAATCAACTGCGGATCGTGGACACGCTCTTCGAGTCGACGACGAAGCTGATCGCCAACCAGTCGGCGTGGGAAGACCCGTGGAAGCGCGAGAAGATCGAGACCATCGCGCTGCTGCTCAAGGGCGCGCTGGCGGCGGAGGATCAGGTCGGGCTGAAGATGAATGTGGCCCGCGCGAACATCGATGCCGTGCTGGCGGTGCTGCCGGCGATGAAGCGGCCGACGGTGTCACCGCTCGCGTCAGCGGATGAAGAGGACTGGGTCGCCGTCGAGGCGATCGTGAGCAGCCGGAAGGTGCGCGAACTGATCCCACGGCTGAAGGCCGTCGGGGCCGAAGGCATCATCGAGTACCCGCTGAACAAAGTTGTGCCGTAACGAACCACCGCGGCACAGCGCCACCACAGATCCTTCGGCGACACAGATCGTCGCTCTCAGAATGACAATCTGCTGGGGATAGGGAGGGCTTTAGATATGGCACCGAAAGTCGGACTGCAGCTTATCGTTTACGGTGCGAGGCCGAACGACGACCTGGCCGGCGTGATGCGCGAGGCCAAGGAAGCCGGGTACGCCGGCATCGAAGCGGGCAACCTCTTCTCGATGTGCGGGGAGGGTATTACTCGGGACGCCATCGCCGAGACCGGCCTGGCGATCACCGGCGTGCACAGCGGGTATGGCGACGCCAAGGACCCGGCCGCGATCGAGGCTGCGATCGCCTACCTGAAGGCCGTCGGCTCGAAGTACTACATCATCTCGGGCGTCGCCGAGGGCGAGGGCATGGACCAGTACGAGAAGGCCGCCGAGACCTTCAACAACCTCGGGGCCATGCTCGCCGAGGAAGACATCATCTTCTGCTACCACAACCACAACTGGGAGTTCACGGAGTTCGACGGGGTCAAGGGCATCCACCGGCTGTGCGAGCTGACCGACCCGAAGTTCGTCAAGCTCTGCATCGACGTGTACTGGGTCACGATCGGCGGGGAGGACCCCAAGGACTTCGTGCCGCGGTATGCGTCGCGGGCGCCGTACTTCCACTTCAAGGATGGCGCGCCGGGGACCTTCACCGAACTCGGGAACGGGGTCGTCGACCTGCCTGGTGCGGCGAAGGCAGCCGTGGCCGCGGGCGCGGACTGGATCGTCACCGAGCAGGACAGCTCGCAGGTGACGCCGCTGGCGTCGGTGGCGTTCTCGCGGGGGTACCTGAAGGCGCTAGGACTATAGCCAACAAGGCCCCGGTACGAGGTGCTGCTACCGCAGCACCTCGTGCGGGGGTATACTTCGAGTATCGCGCTATAGGGAGGACCTTATTGGGGGTAGCCTACTCGGATCAGGACATCGCGCGCTTCCTGTCGGAGCCAAAGCTGCTGCCTCCGAACTATCGCAGCCGCTTGAAACCCCGGCCGAAGAAGGGGCATAGCGAGCGCGAACTCGATGTCCTGGGGGACCTTGGCACTCACTTCAGGCTGATCCTAAGGCAGAGTGACGCCAACGCGCTCGATTTCTCGGTCATACTTGCTGTGTGCCCGCCCACAAGCCCCAAGGTCTTCCGCGTGCGCAGACACAACGGAAAAAGCCACGAACACACGAACGCTATAGAGGGTGACAGGTTCTACGGTTTCCACGTCCACCAAGCGACGCAGCGCTACCAAGAGCTTGGGTACAGAGAGGACACATACGCCGAGCAGACGGACCGGTACGGGGACATCTGGGGCGCCCTTTCCTGCCTGATCGAAGAGTGCGGCTTTACCGAGCCAGATTCACCCCAGCCGCAGTTGCTCGAGGTGCCGTGACAGTGACGAGCCACACAATAGAGCAGGATTTCCAGCAGAGGGTCTGCGCCCAGGTTCACCTAGTCGAAGAGAGCGCGAGCCGGTTCCGCGTGTCGACGCCCTTTCTGTTCGACGACGGCGACCATCTGCCCATCGTGCTCAAGCGAGAGGGCGCGAGATGGGTCCTAACGGACGAGGGCCACACGTACATGCACCTTACCTACGACCTGGAAGAGGCCGACCTTCACCGGGGGAATAGAGAGGTCATCATCTCAAACGCGCTGTCTGCGTTCGGTGTCGCAGACCAAGGCGGTGAGCTCCGCCTCCCGATAGAGAACGGCGAGTATGGCGGCGCGCTCTACTCGTTTGTTCAGGCGTTGCTGAAGATATCCGATGTCTCCTATCTGACCCGAGAACGGGTGAGATCGACCTTCGTAGAGGACCTGCACGAACTCCTCAGCGACGTGGTGCCTCAGGGCGATATCACCCTCGACTGGCACGACTCAGATAGGGATCCTACCGCGCTCCACACTGTGGACTTTCGGGTATGGGCCCCCAAGAAGCCGGTATTCGTCTTCGCACTGGCAAACGACGACAAGACTAGAGACGCTACGATAGCCCTGTTCGAGTTCGAGCGCTGGGGCATACCCTTCACATCGGTGGGCGTGTTCGAAGAGATGGAGAGCGTGAACCAGAAGGTGGTGTCCCGCAGCACTGACGTGTTCGAGAAGCAGTTCTCGAACCTATCCACGAATAGGGAGCGTATCCTGACGTATATAGAAGAGAGACGACAGGCCGCTTAGGCCGACCTGAGGGCAGCACGGAGGCCGAGGACAACACGGCTGGCGCTAGTCGCGCCAGCCGTGTTGGTTGAGGGCTTCGATGGCCGCGAGGTAGTTGTCCGCGCGGGCGCGGACCGTCACGCTGTGTGATGCGCCGAGGATGAAGCCGCCGCCGGGCTTGCAGGCCTCGACAGTCCGGGCGACGTCGGCCTTCATCTGCTCGGGCGTCCAGCGCACGAGGCCGTCGGTGCTGATGCCGCCCCAGAGCCCCAGGCGGTTGCCGGAGTCGCGGGTCTCATAGATGCCGGCAGACTTCGCGACGGAGCCGCCGGCGGCGAAGATGAGATGGCGCGAGTCGGCCGCGTCGAGAAGGAGGCCGCGGGGGTTCTGGGCGGCGTCGGGTGGGAGATCGCCTGTGATCGAGCGCCACGAGGCGTCGCGGGCGGTCGTGCGGAGGGTGAGATAGACGATGTTGGGGGCGGATGGGGCGAAGGCGAGTTCCTCGCCCCAGGTGTGCGGGAGGCCGTCGCTGGAGGCGTGCCAGGTGCGGCCGGAGTTGTCGCTTCGGAAAAGGCCGCGGGAGGTGGCGGCGAGGATGGTGCGGCTGTCGTCGGGCTTGACCTCAAGATGTCTGACGATCACATCGGCGGGAAGCTGGCCGGCGGAGACGGGGCGCCAGGTGAGGCCGGCGTCGTGGAGCTCGCTACGCGAGCTCAGGCGATAGATGAGGCCCTGGCCGCTCTTATCCCAGCGCTGGGGGCCGATGCCCGCGTAGGCGACGTCGGGGTGCGAGAAATCGAAGCAGATCGCGGAGATGGGCGCGGGGAAGGCGTAGCGCTGGACGTCGGGGAAGCCGGCGCGGATCCAGTGCCAGGTGAGGCCCTGGTTTGTGGTGCGATAGATGCCGCCCTCGGTGGCGAGGAGAAGGATGCGGCTGTCGCGCGGGCTGACGGCGATCTGCTCGACGAAGAAATCGCGGAGGCCGGTGTTGCGCGTCTCGAAATGGTGGCCGCCGTCGAAGGAGATGTAGAAGCCGCCGACGTCGCAGCCGACGTAGACGACGTCGGGGTTACGCGGGTCGCAGGTGACGGCCTCGATCCAACCGCCGCCGCTGGGGCCGACGGAATGGAAGGCGAGGGAGCTGGAGAAGGGGGCGGAAAGGGCGGAGGTGGGCGAAGGGGCGGAAAGCAAAGGCAGAAAGGCAAGGGTCAGAAGCGTCGGAAGGTGTGCCATGGGCGTGGGCCTCGATAGGCGAAAACTAGGTCCTTCGCTTCGCTCAGGATGACAAAGCTGGGAAACAGTCAGGATGACGACGTAAAGCGGCAAGGCAAAGGCCGGCGGGGATAAATCCCCGCCCTACAGAAGGCAGAAAGCCAAAGCCCCGCGGACGTCAGGTTGTGCGCTTCCTTCGGCAGGCTCCCTTCGACAAGCTCAGGGCAGGCAGGACAGGCGGGATGACGACGTAAAGCGGAAGAGCTGAAAGCCAAGCCTAAGGAGTCAGTTCGAGCGAGACGGCGGAGAGGCGCGGGAGGGTGAGACGGGCGGAGCCGGCGGTGACTTCGACCGGTAGGTCGGAGATGCCGATCGGGTGCTCCGGCCCGAGATTCGTCGCGTCCGGCGAAGGGCCAGTCAAGGCCCAAGCCCGGGCCGTTCGGATACGCCCGCTCTTCAAGCTTACTGTGAGCGGAGTGTCGGCGTCGAGGTCTTTGTGCACCAGCATCACGCAGAGGCGGCCGTCGGAGTGGCGGCGGCTGGCGATCGCTTCGACGTACGGGACCGCCGCGAAGAGGAAGGGCTGGAAGCGCTGGACCGAGTCGATGCGGAACCACGCGCGGCCGGTACAGGTGTCGTCGGCGAGGATGCGGCGGGCCAGTATGTCGATGCCCTTCGTGTCCGGCAGCGTCCGGTAGTCGCCGATGACCTCGGTCCAGCCGGAGGTGCCATGGACGTCGCCGGGTGTGATGCACGAGTGGGTGGCCACCCAGCCTCGGTCGTCGCCGATCTGAAAACCGACGCCGCGGACGGCCTCGAGGGCGTCGGTCCGGATGTGTCCGGTCACTCGGTACCACGTGTCCGGCGCCGCCGGGAGATGGATGCGGGCCTGGTAGTAGTTGAACTTCCCGCCGTTGAAGGTGGCGGCCAGGACCTTTCCCCCACCGTCGAGGGACTGGGTGACTTCGGGGACCTCGGCGAAGGTCCAGGGTTCGCCGGTGTACAGGTTCTCGGGGAAGACGTGAGCTTCCTGACCGGCACCCCGGCGCTGGCGGACACCGCAATAACCGTCCGTGTCCCAGCGGGCGCAGGTGACGGCGGAGGGCAGGAGGTCGTCGCCGAAGTGGTCGTGGTACAACTGGAAGACCAAGAAGTTGGCTTGCTTGACCGGCGTCGCGCCGGCATGGACGTACCCCTGGACCATGCCCCAGTACTCGTTGGCGAACTGCCAGAAGTTGGCCATGAGGACGTGGTTGGCGGGGTCGAGGAGGACGCGGAGGTGGTCGGCGTTGCGGAGGGCGACGGCGAAGGACTGGCGGTAGGGGACCGGCTTTTCCTGGACGAAACCGCCGTTGTACTCGGTGACCGCGAGGGGGACGTCGGTGCGGCCGCAGACGGTCTTGATCATGGCGAGGATGTCCTGGTAGTCGTGGCGGATCTGGAGGTCGGCCGAGAGGCAGGCCTCGGCGATCTGACGCGGGGTGAGGGCCGCAACCTCCTCCCCACCGCCGGGGACGTAGGTGTGGGTGATCGCAAAGTCCATCGAGCGACCGCAGAGGGTGATGGCGTCGCGCGACCAGGTGTCGGTGTTCTGAACCTGACAGCCGAGCTTGATGTGCGGATCGACGGCGCGCATGGCGGCGCGGTAGAGGAGGTACCGGCGGCCGTACTCCTTGCCGTCGAGGCGACCGTTGTGGCCGGGATGGTCGCCGTGGTCGGACTCGTTGCCCCACTCGAACCAGACGACGTTCCAGGGGGCGGGATGGCCCTGGGCCGCGCGGACGGCCGCCCAGTCGGTGCCACCGTTGGGGTTGCGGCCCTTCGACAGGCTCAGGGCGCCGCCCTCTGGGGCGGCGGGGGCGTTCAGGTACTCGACGAGGTCGGCGGCGTCCTTCTCATTGCCCCAGTAATCGGCGACGGTGATCAGCGGGATCGAGCCTGAGGCCTCACACCAGACGAGGAACTCGCCGAGGCCGAAGCGCTGGTGCGGGCGATCGGCGACCGGGCCGACGGTGGTCTTCCAGTTGTACTCGTGCGCGCCGCAACCGCCCGGCCAGCGGGCGACGGTGAGGCCGGCTTGCTTCGAGAGGGCGACGTACTCGGGGACGGGACGGGCGTTGTCCGGGTCCCAAAGGCCTGATCCGCGATCGGAGTAGAGCGGGTCGGGTGTGAAGCCCGCGGAGAGATAGTCGATCTGGTTGTTGCCGAAGACCATCTTGTTGACTGCGCCGAGAGAGCGGGCGGGGTCGACGACGACGGTGGCGGGTGGCGAGGCGAAGGCGGGGGCGAGGGTGAGGAGGAAGGCGAGGAGGAGGACGAGGACGACAAGGGTTGCACGAGTCATTGTAGGTTGCCTCCAGGGAAGAACGGAAAGGCAAAGCATCGCGGACGATAGGTAGTAACGCCGCCACCGCAGATCCTTCGCTCGAAGGGTATGCTCGCGGGCGTTAGGTGGTGCGCTCAGGATGACGACGGAAAGCGGAAAAGCAAAGAGGCCACAGCGTGCCCCCCCCCGCGGACCTGCGGTCCGCTTAGGCTGGAAGGCCGCGGCTACAGCAACCGGCAGGCGGGATGACGGCGTAAAGCGGAAAGGCAAAGGCCGGCGGGGAGTAAATCCCCGCCCTACAGTGAGGTCGCAAGGCGACCTCCAGCGGAAAGGCAAAGGCGTGCATCAGAAGAGACCGGTCTCGACGGCGCGGCGGAAGATGGCTTCCACCATCGCCATGTCCCCCACCGAGTCCTCGCCCGACGTCCGCGGCTGCTTGCCCTCGCGGATGCAGTCCACGAAATGCTGCGCCTGCCTGCGGAAGGACCACTCCCATCCGCCCAGGGGCTCGCGCAGTTCAGTGACGTCGCCGCCGCGATAGATGATCACCCGCGCCGACGCCTGCATCTGCAGCGGCGGAGGCGGGAGGATCTCCATCCAGCCGCCCTCGAAGTAAAGCTTCATCCCTTCCTCGAAGGCGTAGGCGCTGATGCCCGGACCGACCTCGAAGGTGACCAGCGCGTCGCCGTAACGAAGGAGCGCGATCTTCGTCTTGTAGCGCAGGTCGGCGTGGGTGACCTCGTAGTCGTCGCCGAGGAAATGGCGGAGGAGGTTCATGTTGTGGCTATGCACGTGGTTGAAGAAATAGAAGGGGCTGCTGAAACCGGGGCCGTCGGCGCCGGCGGCGAGCCTGGGCGGGAGGAAGTCGGGCCCGGCGTCGGCGGTGGTCTTCGCGACCTGCGGCTCGTCGGTGGTGATGATCGGCACGAGAAGCTGCTGATCGGCGGTCCAGTTGCCGCCGAGGAGGCACCATACCCGCGCGCAGGTGAGGGCCCCCATATCGCCGGCGGCGATGACCTCATCGTAGAACTTGTGGGCGCGCTCGATGCCGAGATCGTAGCGCTTCATGAACCCGAGCATGAGAAGGCGCCCCGAGGCGGAAGCGGCGTCGGCCATGCGACGCGCCTGCTTGAGCGAGAGGGCCATCGGCTTCTCGGTGAAAACGTGCTTGCCCGCTTCGAGGAGGCCGCAGCAGATGTCGGGGTTGTATTCGGGCGGGACGCTGACCACGGCGGCATCGATGTCGGGGTCGGCGGCGACGGCCTGCCAGGAGTCGAGCTGGCGTGTGATGCGGAAGCGATCGGCGACGGCCTCGCGAAGTTTGGGACGCGCGCCGGCGAGGGTGGTGACGTCGGCACCGTCGGCGAGTTGGAAGCAGTGGATGTGCGCGGCCTGGGACATGAAGCCGGGGCCGACGACTGCGATGCGAAGATTAGGCATGGGCGATGCATCCTTGCCGCCGGGAAGGTGTGAGTGAGGGAAGGCGGCGGGGAAGTGTTTCGACGCGGGAAGGGGACGTCCTTCGGGAGGAGGCAGGCGAGGCGCCTTCGCCCCACCCCGCGTCCGTCATCCTGAGCGCGGTTCTTGCGCGAAGGATCTCCTTCTGTCGATGACCGCCGACGACTGTAGCGCGGTCCTGCAAGCCAAAAGGAGATCCTTCGTCGGCAACGCTCTGCGCCGCCTCCTCAGGATGACAGCCTAAGGCGGTTCCCCGGGATAGCAGCCTTTTCCTGCATGGCCATCAGCCTACGGCTGTGGCTGCACGGTGGGCCTTGGATTCGGCCCCGAAGTCGGCTCAGCGGAACGACACGACTATCTGAAAGCGCTTACATAAGAGCCGAATACCAGTACCAAAGAGTATACGTTAGTGAATTGACCCTGCCCTCTCGGGCACGGAAGATTAAGGTCGAATCCCAACGTGTCCCTTGCCGTCCAACCGAATCGAAAGTGTGAGCATAAGCCTGTTCCCGCAATCATAAGCTTGCAGCCTCGGCTTCGGGGCCGAAGTGGGCTGCATCGCACCTCATACTTCGCACTACCGCGAGGAGGATGGTCGAGATGCTGTACCTGCTGAGAGAAGGGCAAGAGAAGGCCTTGCCGCTGGAGCCGTCGACCCAGGGGTTCACTGAGGGCGAACTCAGGACCCTCATTAACTGCCTCCCGGAGTTGCTGGGAGAAGACCTGTTCATTCTGAACTTCGAATTCGGCGGCTTCAGCCCGGCCGGCAATCGCGCCGGCGTACTGGCCCTCGGGCGCAACGGCCGCAAGTTCGTCATCGAGCTGCGGCAGGGGCAAGCCGATGCGACGGAGCTGAAGGCTCTCGAGTATGCGGCGACCTATGCCAAGGCGACGATGTCCGACCTGGCCGATGCCTACTCCCAGGGCAAGGTTCACACCGGCAAGCGGCCCTCCTCGGAAGTGGCCCTGGCGGAGATCAAGCAGTACCTCGAAGAGGGCGATCATACGAACGGCCTCGACCCCGACCCCGCCATCGTAGTCTTCGCCAGCGACTTCCGGCCCGAGTTCTACAACACCGTGACGTTCCTCAAGGATCGCGGGGTGAACATCTCCTGCGCGCGCTTCCGGGGCTATCACGTGGACGACTCGTGGGTCATCGATGTGGAACACGATTCCCCTTTTGTCTTGAGGAAGGAGTACGCGCCGGAGGTGACCAGGAAATCGGCCTCCTCGCCTCCAGTAGCAGCAGCACCAGCGACAGCGCCTCGATCGGAGCGGAAGCATCCGAAGGCGGCCGCGGTGGAGGAGACAACGGTGGAGGCAAGGGTGGAGGAAGAGCCCCTGCAGGAGCAGCCTCTGGTGGCGGAGGACGAAGGTGAGGATCCGTCCCTGCGCTATCCCCTGCTGAGCAAGGTCAAGGCTCTGCTGGCGGATCAGCGGCCGGAGCTGGAAGTCGTCAGCTACCCCGACGCCCTGGTCTTCCCCGCCGGGACGGACAACATCTACTTCGCGATGTCGGTCCACACGTACCCCGATCCGATGATCGAGGTCGGCCTCCGCTTCGAGCGCGAGAGCCTCAGCTTCAACCGCTCGGTGGCGAAGAAGCTCCTCGACCAGATGGAGACCATCGAGACCGAGCTGGGCGAGAAGCTGGACGTGCAGGACCCCTGGTATCGGAGCTGGGTGAGGTTGTTGGTGCGGCGCAGCTACGATCCCTACGCGACCACCCAGGCGACCGAAGCAGCGGAGACGGCAGCCAAGTTCGTAGACGTGCTGATGCCCTATCTGACGAAAGCTCTGGCGCAGACGCCGGGCGTTGAGGCGGGGGCAGTGGCGAGACCGGCTTAAGGCGCGCGGGGCAGGGGTAGGTGGAGAGAAGGTAGAGGACTAGGAAGGGGCCGACGCCGCGAGAGCTTCGGCCCCTTCGCTGTTTGTGGGGGCGGAAGGGTGAGGGGGATGCTATCAGGACGATGGACAAGGGCGGGAAGGCGAAGGATGCCACCACGCCGCAAGGTCTTCTCCCCGCCACCACAGATCCTTCGCTCGTAGGCATGTGCCACGAGGGAAGGGTCGTGCGCTTCCTTCGGCAGGCTCAGGACAGGCAGGATGACGGCGTA
This sequence comes from Armatimonadota bacterium, assembly GCA_003170595.1. Lineage (GTDB taxonomy): Bacteria > Armatimonadota > Zipacnadia > Zipacnadales > FEN-943 > FEN-943. The sequence continues at coordinate 45,713 of PMZA01000106.1, read as the reverse complement.
AAGCAGAAAGGCAAAGGTGGAAAGCGCGGCGGGCATAAATGTGGGTTCGCGGAACGAACCCCAAGCCCTACAGAAAGCCGATGGCAAAGGTCAGACTGGGAGTTCGGCGAGCTTTACCGGCCGGCCCTCAGCCAGCGATCGCTCGATAGCGAACATCACGCGGTGCGTCTTGAAGGCCTCCGCGAAGTTGATCCGCGAGTCTCGCCCCTCTTGCAGGCACTTGATGAAGTCGTCGATCTGCGGCGGATAGGGATGGTCGAGGACGTCGCCCGACTCAGCCGCCGTCGTGGGGATGGGGATCCAGTCGCCCTTCCGCACGCCGTCGATCTGCGTCGTCCACAGCTTCTCATTCCACAGCGTCCCCTGGCTGCCGACGAGGTGGACGTTGAGGACGTAGGGCTGGCGGCAGTCGACGCAAGAGACGCACTTGCCGACCGTGCCATCGGCGAACTTGAGGATCGCCACCGAGGTCGTGTCGTACTCGTACTCCTGCAGATCGGGCGCGGTCGTCCGGGCTGAGTAGGCGAAGACTTCCTCGACCGGGACGGGATGGAAGTAGAGCAGCGCGTCGAGGGCATGGCAGCCGGCGGTGATGAGCGCGCTCCCGCCGATCTCCTTCTTCGCGTTCCAACCGTACTGCATGTACCACGGGCCGATGCCGTGATAGTAGTCGACCTCGATGTGGTGGACGTCGCCGAGGAAGCCGTGGGCGATGGTCGACTTCACGAGCGCGGCGTGCGGGATGAAGCGCAACTCGAAGAAGACGGTGGACTTTACGCCGGCCTTCGCGATCGCGTCGCGCATGGCGAGGAGGCTCTCATAGTCGACGGCGGCAGGCTTCTCGATCATGAGATCCTTGCCGGCCTCGGCGGCCTGGATGGCCTGGGGCGCGTGCAGGTTGTGGGGGGTGCAGATGTCGACGACATCGAGGCCCGGATGTTTCAGGAACTCGGCGTAGTCGGAGTAGATCGCGGGATCGCAGCCGCAGAACTCGCGGACCTGGTCGGGCGATTTGGACGTGCAGACCGCAACGACCTCTGCGTCGGGATTGGCGTGAAAGGCCAGCAGATGGCCGCTGGCGGCCCAACCGAGACCGACGATGCCGAAGCCGATGGAAGCCATGTGGATCACCTCGCGTGCGCGTTGGGCGCAGTATTCGACGAGGCGGGGGAAGGACCTGTCGGCCGCGTTGCGGAGATGGGCGGAAGCGAAGGCGAAGCATGCCACCGCGGTGCGGAGTCTTCTCCCCGCCACCACAGGTCCTTCGCTCGACAGGCAGGAACACGGTTGTTGGGTCGTGCGCTCAGGATGACGGCGAAGAGCGGGAAAGCCCGGCGGGGCATCATGGCCACATTCCGGATGTCCAGAGACCGCGCCGCTAGGAGGCTGTCATCCTGAGGAGGCGACCGTGTGCGTCGCCGACGAAGGATATCCTCTTGTCGAGGGTGGCCGACGACCGGGGCGGAGTCTTCTCCCCGCCACCACAGATCCTTCTGCGACGCGACGCGACGCTTCGCTCGACGGGCAGGCGTGCGGTCGTTGAGTCGTGCGCTTCCTTCGGCAGGCTCCCTTCGACGAGCTCAGGGCAGGCAGGACAGGCAGGATGACGGCGTAACGGCAAGAGCGAGAAGGCGGAAAGGCAAGAGCGAAAAGCGAGGGCCGGATTCCTGAGGACGCGCGTAGGCGCGTCCTCACGGATGCGGCCCCTCCGCAAGCCAGGCAAAGGCCGACGGGGAGTAAATCCCCGCCCTACAGAAAGCCGCCTCTAAGGCGTCACCAGTTCGCCCATCAGGCGGAGGCAGCCGACGCGTAAAGCCACGCCCTGGAATAGCGCCGCGTCGTACTTGCCCTCTTTCTTCGCCGCTTCGATGGGGACCGTGCGGTCGGGTGGGTCGGGCAGGAGTTCGAAGCTGACCTCGTGCTCACCCTCCCCCACGCCGGGCGCATTGATGGACGCGAGGCGCTGGTAGTAGCTCCACGGATCGACCTGCTGGGTGATGCCGACTTCCTTCCCGTCCAGGACGATCCGGACACGTCCGGTATCCGGCCCCATGAGGTCGAAGAGGCTGGCGGAGGTCCCGCGGAACTTGAAGCTCAGTTTCGCCCCCGGCGTGGTCGTCATCCAGATCGTGTCGAAGTGGGTGGCCATCCGCTTGCGCAGTTCGTCGTCGGCGGGAAGCTCGTGCCACTGTCCGGTCAGCATCGCCGGCGTGACCTGCACCTCGCACGCGCGCTCGTAGTTATCGGCCAGCATCGGCGGCGGGAGGGTGTGCGGCGTCGGCGTCTTGCGCGCGGCGAGGTTCACCAGCGCGTCGGTGATGACCTCGACGTAGGGCTGGTCGGACTGCAGCGTCGGCCAGACGCCATCGCGTAGGGGCATCGGCTTGCCGGCCTTCAGCATGTCGGCGATGCGCAGGCCCATGTTGATCGAAGGGACGCCGTAGTGCTCGGCCACGCGCTCGTAGGTTGAGACGGCTGAGGGGCACAGGCCCTCGTTGTAGTCCTTCTCGTACCCTCCGCGGAAGGAGTAGAGGAAGACGATGTCGAGGCCTGGATCGGACTTGCGCGCCTGACGGAGTTCGCCCTCGAGGACGCGGCTCAGTTCGATCACGTCGGCGTCCTGATCGTCGGAGGCGTAGTCGAAGAGGATGAGGTCGGGATGCTTGGCGAGGACGTCGTGGTTGAAGCGGAAGACGCTGAACTCGGAGCCGCGCACGCAGTCGCAGATGCTGCCGTCGATCTCCTCGATGGTCCCGCAACGATCGCGAAGCCACTGCATGACCTGCCCGCGCCAACCACTCGCCGGGTTGATGCCCCCGCCGAAATAGGCGACGCGGAGAGGCTGATGGGCGGCGGCCCTGGCGAAGAAGTTGGGCGCTCCTCCGCGCGGGACGAACTCGCGAGCGGGCAGGCGTTTGTACTGCGGCGGCTCATAGAAAGTGCGCGTCGTGAACTCGCCGAGAGCGCTGACGCCGGGCGCTTCATGCACCGGCCAGGATGCCCGCGAGGCATCGGCATAGAGGCCGATCTTCTCGACCGGGATCGGCTTGAAGCCGAGCTTGAGGGCGGGCGAGTCGGGCTTGAGGCGATAGTCGTTGTGGGCCGCATCGACGAAGAGCGGATCAGCGAGGACCGAGTGCGCGTCGGTGCCGAGCTTGCGCCACTCGTCCCAGGTCACATGCGCGCCGGGCTTGCCCCAGAGGCCGAGGCCGATGCGCAGGTCGAGGGTCGGGTCGGAGTAGATGCAGTTGAAGTCCCACTCGTTGCGGGCGAGGTCGTCGGGGCGCATCGAGAAATCGTAGAGGTCCATGACGTTGGGTCCGCCCCACTCTCCCGCGCGCAGACCGCGCAGGTACTTTGTCCCCTCGGCTGTGAAGTAGACGATGTTGTGCAGGAACTTGACGCCCGACATCTCCTCGGGGTGAGTGTCGGCGTACTTCGCGAGTTCGGGATAGCGCTGGAGGTAAGGCGAGCCCTCGTAGAGCATGTCGTGGAGGCGCTGGTAGATGTCCTTCCACTCGGACCAGTTGGGGTCGAGGCCATTCTCGGCGATGGCGGGGGCGTCGATTAGGACATTGTTCTCGAAGGTGTTGTCGCGTCCGCCGTGATTGTGGAGGCAGCAGATCGGGACCCGGTAGAGGATGTTGCCGTACACCGTCGTGCCCGTGGTCGGGTCGTCGAGGTAGATGCCCCACGTGAAGTTGGGATAGAGAAACTCGACCTTCCCGCCCTGCACCGGCGCCCACGAGTTGAGCTTCCCGAAGCCGCCGCAGTGGTGGAAGATATTGTAGCGGATGACGTTGCCGCGCTGGGTCCAGTCGCGCGAGCAGAAGTAGATGCCGCCGGTGTCGGCCGACTCGAGGTTCGTGTGGTGGACGACGTTGTATTCGACGATGTTGTCGTTGCCGCCGAGGCAGAGGCCGGCGTGGGGCATGTCGTGGATGAGATTGTGCGAGACGGAATTGCCGACGCCGTTGACGCTGACGCCCTGGCGGTAGGTGATCCAGTACGTCGCGCAGTGGTGGATGTAGTTGTTGTCGGCGAAGTTGTGCGCCGGAGTGAGGGTCTTGCGGTCGCCGCCGTCGACGGAGATGCCGCCCTGACCGCAGGCATAGACATCGCACCCGCGGGCGCCACTGTCCGCTCCGGCTGAGATGACGATGCCGTTGCCGCCGCAGTTGCGCACGACCGACGCGGCGAGGGTGCAGTGGGCCGACTTACTGATCGAGACCGCATCGCCATCGCACTCTCCGACGACGAAGCCGGAGAGGGAGACGAACTGCGCGCCGTCGAGCTTGATCACGTTGTCGAGCACCGGCGCCACGACCTGCCCGCTCTTGAAGTCGTCGGGCGGCCAGAAGTAGAGCATGTCGTCGCGCGGATCGATGCACCACTCGCCCGGCGTGTCGAGTTCCTCGAGCAGGCCGTCGATGAAATACCGGTCGCCGACGCGGAGTTCGTACCACGACCCGGGGCCGAGGGTGAGCTTGCGCTGGACGGGATCGTGTGCGGTGAGGGGTGCGATGCCGAAGGCCCAGTCGTACGACGAGAAGATGTGCACGTGGCCATCCTCGGGATGCGCCCAGGTGTGCTGCTCGTCGGAGCCGTAGAAGAACTCGTTCTGCGACTGGCCCACGGTGGCGGCGACATGCGCCCAGGTGCCGCCGTGAGGGTCGGCCGGATCGAAGTTGGGATAGCGCGCGAGGACCTGCCGGCGTCCCTCGTAGAAAAGCTGGCCGAAGCGCTTGCCGGTGAGGCCCTGCGCCTTGAGGTCGGCCCAGAGGATCTTGCCCTTGTACGGCTTGAAGCCGGAGATGACCGCACCGCCGGACAAGACCGGTTTGTCCGGACCAACGGCACGCCACGTGATGGGGGCCCGCTCGGTGCCGGAGTCGTCCGGACCGAGGGCGAAGGTCTCAGTGAGGTGGTAGGCGCCGGGCCGGACGTTGACCGTCGCCCCGTCGTTGAGCCGCCCGGCCGCCTTCAGCTTGCGCAACTCGTCACGGGCGTGCTTGAGAGTGGCGAAGGGCCCGGCCGGAGCCTTAGGTTCGGCGGACGTCCCGGCCCAGGCATCGTTGCCCTTCGGCGACACATAGAACGTCGCCGGCGCCGCCAAGGAAACCGCGGCGAGGGCGAGGACGGCACAGCAACTGAGCAAGCCGTGGAAGGTCATGGCGAATCCCCTTGCGGAAAGATGACACGCCGGAAGGTTCCGCGCCGAGCGACGTGGACCTGTGGCGCCGCGCCAGGTCATTCGCGCCCGCTGATCCGGTGGAGAGCTCGCCGGGCCTCGCGCCCGAGGTCGGAGTCGGGGGCCGTCAGGCGGACGACGGCCTTGAACTCATCGCCCGCGTCCCGCACATACATGTGCCGCCCGGTCGTCTCGCTGAGGGTGACGAGGAGCCACGCCTGCACCCAGTGGAGGTCGGGACTGGTCAGCATCTGCGGCGCCTCGGGAAGCTGCATCGCATCCTCGATGACCTGCAGGGCGTCGTTGATGCGGCCGGTAGCTTTGAGAGCCTTCGCCCGGGCGAGGACCTCGGCAACGTCAGGCGCCGGCGCCGGAGGTTGTGCGGAGGAGTGCGTCGCCACGACGGGTGGATGCCCGTACGCCAGCGGCGTCACGACGAGTAGCCCAGCGAAGACGACGGTGAGGAGGCCGACGATGGCGACAAGCGTGTACTTGCCGCCTAATAGGCGGCTTGCACGAAGGAGATGGTAGGCCCCTCCCGCGGCACGGCGGGCATAAATGCCCGCCCTACAGAAAGACGAAAACCAAGACCGCTGGGCCATAGGGCAATTAGCTTATCAGCATGGTCTCGGCGTAGACAAGACGCCCCTCGACGGGCGCAGGCACCATGGCCTCCGTCGCCGGTTTCTGCCCGCCCGCGGGCTGCGTCCACCGCTCGTCCACGCGATAGACCTCGTACTCCTTGATGACGAGGCGGAAGGGCCCCGGCCCAGCGGGCAGTTGGACCCGCCCACTCCAGCTCTTCCCCATCACGACCTTGGCCACGACACCGACCGGCTTGTGCGTCGTCGGAACCTTGATCCCCGGGCTCAGCGTTGCGGCCCCGGCGGAAGGCAGCCTCGGCTGAGTCGGCACGATCGCCGCCGCAGCCAGTCGCGTCCCGCTGAAGGACCGCGAGAGCATGACGGGTTCATCCAGGGCCGGCACCCAGCACAACGGCTCGGGGACGCCGGACAGCTTCTTCTCGACCATGATCTGGATGACGCTCGACCCGTCGGAGACCTTGGATCCCTCGTAGGTCGGCCCACTGACCGTGACGTTGAGCATCTTCCCGCCGTCCGCCTTCGACACCGAGGCGAAGCGCCCGGGCACGATCTGCGCGAAGTCGGCGATGACGCAGCGCGAGAGGTGCATGTCGCCCTGCGGATCCTTCACCGAGTTCGGCTGGAAGCGCGCGAGGACCAGCCGCACGAAGGGCATATAGGCGTCGCCCACATTCATGTCGATGTCGGCGTACCAGAGCTGCCGCTTATCATCGTAGAAGACCTCGTACCCCGCGACCGAGACCGTGCGATCCTGGATCTCATCGAGGATGAGCCCGCTCGCCTTACCGTCGTCGGCGGTGTTCTGGAAGTGCTCGAGACGCGGGTAGTCGGCGAGGCGCGAGGACTGCTTCCAGATCGGGTCCTGGCCCCACTGGGTGAGGAAGGGCAGGAGCTTATCGTCGGTGCCCAGCGGCGGCCCGCCCTTACCCTCGTCGCAGAGGATGACGCCCAGCCTCTCCCCCACTCCCGAGGAGAACCACGGCCGGTGCATGTAGACGCGGAGACCGCCTGCGCGATAGCTGGTGAGCTTCGACGGGTCACGGTTCCACGCGAAAGTCGGGAGGACGTAGAGGAGCTTGGGCGCCATGGGGCGCGCCGAACTCGGGATGTCCAGCAACTGCTCGGGGCTCTCGCGCGTGATCTTGAAGTTCGGGTCGTTGGCCAGAGCCTGGGTGAAGAACTCGCGGAAGCGCGTCGTCGCCGTGCACGTGTAGTAGATCTGCCGCCGTAGGGTGTCGCCGAATTCGTGGCGCGTGAGAGTGCTTTCCGGCTCCGGCGGACGCGACGACATGGCGGCCGTCCCGTTGGCGGAGTCGGCCGGGAACTGGAAGCGGACGGTCTCGGCTTCGGGCTTCACCGGCACCTCGAAGACCGAGGCCCTGGCCGCCTTGGTCCGCCACTTGGGCTCGGTGAGGTAATCGAAGTATTCGTCCCACCGGGCGGTGACAGCGACCTTCGCGGTGCTCTTGCCGCTGATCGGGAATTCGTCGTAGAGCCGCGCGTAGGTCTGGCCCACGTTGCGATAGGCGCCGATCTTGGAGATGTCCGGCGTAAGGAGCGGCTGCTGGACGGCGTGGACGAGGGTGATGGTCCGCGTGGGCGAGATGAGCCAGTTCATCCCCTGCGTCGCCTGCTGCTTGAGCTGTCCGAGCTTCGAGATGTCGGCCTGCTGGAGGCCCACGGCCGAGGCGTGGGCGGCGAGCATCGTTGGCTTGTGCAGGTCGCGATTTATCTGCATCGTCTGGGCCACTGGAAGCCTCGACGTCGCCAGCACCGGGTTGAAAGGCTTCTCAACCGTATAGCGCCAGATGCCGGTCTTGGGCAAGTCGACCTCGGCGAGGCCGCAGCTCAGGACCAGCTCGCCGGTGGCCGCCTTGGGGAGCGGCACCTTCACCGTACGCGCCGTCGTGTCGACCTGGATCTGCGTGGTCGACGAGGACGGCTCGAAGGCGATGATGCGGAAGGACTGGATGTCCGGCCACTTGTTCGTGGGCGAGCCGGGAGTGAAGGGCATGTTCCCCATCTGGTCGGCGATGTTGTGGATGTCGTGCGTATAGTGAAAGCGCAGGGCGCAGAAGGCGGCCAGCGGGTCGGGCAGGTAGGGCAAGGTCAGCGAGGGCCGATCGACGTAGCCCTCCACCGGGAAGTCGCCGTCGTGGGCGATGATGACGCTGTAGGCATCGGGATCGAGGCCATCGCCGCTCTTGTCGAACATGCCGTGAGTCTCGGCCATGTTCTCGGAGACCTTGGGCGCGGCGGCATTGCGCTCGGTGGTGTCGCCCGTCGGCACATGGTCCTGCGCCGGCGACGAGTTAAGGCTGTGGATGACCATGTGCTCGACGGACTCGCCGGGCGTGGCTGCGGACTTCAGGTCCTTGCGGGGCACCAGCGTCGGCGGGACGATCGGCTCGTGGCGGAAGTAGGTGACCGGCGCCGTGGCCATCGAGTCATCCGTGATCGACGGGTCGAGGCTGTTGCCGGCCAGGTCGACGACGCGGGCGCGCAGCCGGTACTCACGGCCGAAGCGCAGCCGCGGGAAGGACGCGGTCTTGGCCGCGAAGGCGATGTCGATGCCGTAGGGGAAGCTGTTGTCCTGCGGCACGCCGGGCGGAGTCGATGCGGTCCCGGGGCGAGGCACCGAGAAGCCCCAGCCCTCGAAGCGGAACATGCACTCGTGCAGATACAGCGGCGCGTCGGGCGTGTCGGCGTGGGTGGCGCCGGTGGATACCCAACCCTCATCCTCGATGGGCTGGAGGGCCTTGCTAGACTTGGTCAGCGTGTAGGTGCCCACGCGGCGGCAGAGGGCGTACCACTTCTTCGACGTCTCGTCCCACACATCGACGCGAAGGCCGCGGGCCAGGTCCTCGGCGTAGAGGATCTGCTCATTAGTCTTGCCGGACTTGACCGCATCATTGCGGGCGGCGGCGTCGACGGCACTGGCGACGAGCTTTGCGGCGCGGTCGTTGTGCGCGACCCAGATCCCCGCCGAGCGCATGGCGCTGAGCGATGCCTGAGTCATCTGCGCTAGGATGGGTCCGGCGGCAGCGGCCAGGTTAACGTTGGATCGAAGGCCCGGGGAGATCAGGGCGGCCTCGGGCTTAACTGCCGCGGGTTGGACGGCGCCCGGCTTGACCGCCCGGGGCTTGACCGCGCCCGGCGCGAGCGTGGGCAGGCCGGCCGCATGGATCGCCGTGGCCGCGGGCATGCCGGCCACGTACTGCTCGGCGATGCTCAGCGTCTTGAGAGCCGTGCCGTCGAGGTCCATCTGTCCGACCTCGAAGCGGTTCGGATCGTTGAGCTTGAGCATGCCGTTGGCCATGTCCGAACCGCCCGGATTGTCCGCATCGGGCGGCTTGGACTGGGCGACGAAGCGGCTGGCGCCCGGGTCGAAGATGATGGCGGTCTTCGGATTGTCCGGACCGCCGCTGCCGGTGGCCGACTTGGGCGTCCAGTGCGGGACCACCCAGACGTTGGACGCGCGGGTGAGTCCGGACACGGGTATCTCCAGATCGATGACCAGGCCCACGCGGCGCAGGAGGGTCGGGAATTGGCCCAGGGCCGACACGATCTGATGGAAGTCGGCGGTCTGATTCCAGGGCAGCGGACGAGCGACCATGGCCGCCATCTCGGGGCGGTCGTAGAACATCTTGGTCATGTGGAAATCGATGGCGGCTGGCGCGAGAACCGTCCCCCCGACGACCCCGAGCTTCAGGGCCGGCACCTTCGCCACGCCCGTGCGGATAGCGGGAGCCGGAGCGTGAGTCTGCACGCCCTGCATGAGCTTGGGCGCCACCGACGACGGGGCATACGGGGCCACCCGGAAGGTCCGTGCAGCCGATCCGCGGTACTGGGCGTTGATCTGCTCTGTCGCCGCGGTCTGCTGGGCGGGATTGAGGGCGATCTCGGCCAGGAAGTTGTGCAGCCCCACGACCGTCTGGTCGCCGACGAGCGATGGGATGGTGTGCGGCGACTCCCACGCGACGGTCTGGTATACCTCGCGCAGCCGGTTGTGGATGTTCTGCACCGGGTAGTGGCGCACCTCACGCCCGAGCGGCGGCGTATAGGCATAGGGCTTCACCGGCGTCGTCCCGGAGAAGATTGCGCCCCAGATCTCCGCGGCAGTAGGGTCGGAGGGATCGCCCGGAGGCGCCACCCTCGTCACCCCCGCCGCCTGATGTTCGTCGAAGAGGACATCGAACGTCAGTGTCGCCGCCTGCTCGGGCCAATTCACCCAATCGGGGAAACTGGACAGCGGCAGCCGCGTGCTGTCCGTAGCCCCGGTGGACTCCAGCCGCGGCGACACGAACACCGAGAGCTTCACCTTCCCTCCGGCGACGCCGTTGGGCAGGGCGGTGAAGATGACTGTCTGGTGGAGCGGCCCCGCTGCTCGGATTGGAGCAACGGTTGCCGTAGTCCCGGGCGTCACTTTAGTCGCCATCGTCCCGTGCCTCCGTCTTACGCCAACGCGTCGCAGTACGCTTTCCACTGATCCTGCGAGATGAAGTCCTGGGTGCTCAGCGGCGCTTCCCGCGGTCCACCGAGAGCCGGCCTGACCCCCGACGCCGTCCCCGACTTGACCGGTCTCGCCCTGCTCCCGGCCTTCGGGATCGTGGGCAGCTGGGCATAGCCCTCAACCGAGTCTGTAGCCATCGCCAGCCGCGTCCCATCCGGCAGCCAGCTCGACGGCGACCCGCCCGACCCGGCGAACCTCCGCTCCACGCTCAGGCTCACGCTGAAGCTGAAGAAGAAGATGTCGATCTCCACATCCACCGACGCGTGGCCCCACACCGAACTCCCGCTGCTATCGCTGATGTAGGTGAGGCTCAGGTAGAACTCGATCGATATGCGGATGAGCCCCAGCACGCTCAGGTTCCCACCCAGCCGCACGTACCCCTCCAGCGTCACCCCGCCGCCCTCAAGCTTGAAGTACACGCCCGCCATGATGTGGGCGCCGCCGCTGGCGATCCCGATGTCGAAGGAGAAGTTCCCCCCGAACTCGAAGCTCGCCTCGATCATCTTCAGCCCGTCGATCCCGATCTGGCACCCGAAGAACCCGCCGCCCCCGAAGATCGTATACGTCAGGCAGAAGGGCGCCTCTCGCTTGCAGAAGTCGAAGGTCAGGCTGACCCCGTCGTTACCGAGGAAGGGTATGGCCACCCCGGCCCCGAGGCTGAGGTTGCTAAGGCTGAAGATCCCGACCCCGATCGTCGGAAGCTCCAGCGTGTACCCCAGCTTGATCCCGCTGGTATCCACGTCCAGGTAGGGCGGATCCTTGAAGCCGTCGAGCGGAATGTACTTGCGCAGCTCGTCGATGAAGGCCAGCGGCCCGCCGAACTTGATGTCACCAAGATCGCAGGTCACATCGGCCTTCTCCGAGTCGCTGGCCTTGAAAGACAGCTCCTTGAAGGTCACCTTGATGAAGTAGTCGTAGCCGAAGAGCGGCAGGAGGTTGAGCCCGAAGTTGGTCAGGCTCGCCTCGATCGACGCCGAGGCGTCGCCACCATCCTTGAGCGAGACATGGACCTTCGCGTGGACTACCAGCGCGATGTGCTTGCTGGGATCGCCGGGGTCCATGTGGTCGAAGATCGGCTTCGTGATCCCCAGGAAGGGGCTGCTCGCGTTCGGCCACGGATGCACGTCGGGCTCCCACTTGAACTCGACGGTGATGCCCGTGGGGATGCCGTTTTCCTGCTCGACCTCGTGGGTCAGTCCAGGAATCTTCAGTTCGCCGAAGATGGCGTCGATGATGTCCGCCAGCGATACCGTGCCCAGGAGCTTGGGCATGGCGTTCTTGAAATACTCCATTGGGTCGAAGTTGCCGCCCGCGAACTTGTCGAGAGCGCCGCCGATGGGCCCGAACTGCCCCGACAGACCGGTGATCGATAGGTCGGGAGTAACCAGGCCGCCGGCCTTGTCACTCGGGAACGAGAACCCCGCCGCCTGGGTCAGCGCGGCGAAGACCTTGCCCGGATTGGGCACGCCCTGCACGTACGGCCCGGCCAGCGAGATCTCCGGCATGTCGCTGGTTTTCATCAGCGCCGCGGCCGCCGGTATGCGCACCTGTGCCTTATCGACCGTCGGCGTGTAGGCGACATTCCCCTCGGCCGGCTGCTTCTCGAAGATGTAGACGCTGAAGGTCATCGTCTGACATTCGAGGCGAGTGTCCCCCAGTTGAGCCGGGTCGGCGAAGGCGAGCTTCTGCCCCGCCATCTGGCTCATGTTGTTCCCGCCCGACCGCTTGTCGTAGGCGTCCTTGATCTTGAGCAGCGTGTCGATGTTCCGGTAGACGCCGGCCCCGCCCGAGGGCGGTGTGGCCCTCGAGACGAAGATCATCGGCGCCTTGAACTCGACGACCTGCCCGTCCGAGTCGGTGGCTCGGACGTGGAACGGGAAACCCTGGCCGCCGACGTTGGCCCAGAAGGCGTACCAGTCGTAGGTGTGATCGGTCTGGTTCCCCGGTCCCGTCACGACGGAACTCGGGATGTCCAGCGCCGGCGTGACCAGGCTCGTGATCTCGGCCGACGCGAAGGGCATCTGCCGGTCGACTAGAGTGGCCGGGTTAGCCCGCGTGTCACGCAGGCCCGTGTTCCGGTAATTCATCGTGGGCTGGCGGACGGCGATGTAGGCCCTCTGTCGCAGGCAGGCCAGGGGGCCGTAGCTGGACGAGACGATCTTCCGCTCGGTGATCTTGATCAGCGACGCCTTGTGTCCGAAGGGGAAAAGATACCCGGCGTAGACCACTCGGACGTAGCTGTCCCGGCCCATCGCGGCCTTGTGTACCCACTCGATCAGGTCCATCGAGACCTTGTGAGTGTCCGTGGACATCAGGCCCTTGGTGTCAAGGTCGTAGGCATAGCGCGTGTCCATCCACGCCCCGAGCGAGCTGAGCATGAAGTTGTTAGCCCTGACCACCCGCTCCTGGAAGCCCTTCTTGATGGTCCCGTCGCCCGTCAGCCAAACGATCTGGACACGGTCATCGCGGCTGAGCGACATCCGGAAGCCGTCCGGATTGACCGCACCTGGCCGATAGTCCGGCCAGTTCGCATGGTTGTGGAGCTGGTCCTCGTTGGGTTTGCCGGGCAGGATCGGCCCGCCGGGCTCACCTGCCTGCACCGGACCCATCTTGGGGTTCATCGTGTAGTCCGGTGTCCAGATTGCCCGGACAGTCCGGTACCAGTCGTCCGTCTCATCGACGGTCCCATCCTGAAGTCGGACGCCCATGCGGGTGTGCCAGAGCTCGAACCGGTTGGGATCGTTCTCTTCGGTGGCGGTTGATACCGGGGTCTGCGAGTGAGCCCAGCCGACCCCGGCGTGAGGCGAGAGGATGAGGCGGTAGGGCGCCTCGATGGCCGTCTCGAAAGGCTGGGGCTCGGAGGGCGACATCATCGCTGCGATGATGCCCGGATGGACCGGGGCGATGATCCCGGGAGTCACCTTCTCAGCCGCGGGGCCGACCGCCGCGGGTTTGGCGCCGACCGGCCTCGCCGTATCAGGCTTTACCATGACCGGAAGCTGTGCGCCCACCACGGGCCCGGTGAGGTCTTCGCTCATGAAATGCGGGATGCCCGGGATCTTCAGGGGAGTCTTGGGCTTGCCGGCTCCGCCGGTGCCGGGCGCGACTTTGACTCCCGGCTGGACGCCCTGGATGGTCATGCCGGTGGTGCCGCGTATGGCCTTCGGCGGCGGATTGGGCCCGGGCTGGGCCTGGATCGAGACCGAGGGCGTGTACTTGCCCCAGTCGAGCAAGGCCGCCAGCGTGTAGTCGATCGAATCCGTGCCCGCCGGCAGCGCGAAGACCAAGCGGCTCGGCTGCGACATGACCGCGAAGGCCGGAACCGTCGGGGCCTCCTCGCCGGTGGGATCGGTCTTCCCGGGCGGAGGAGGCGGCGTCTTGCCCGACGCGGCCGTCTCCCAGAAGGCCTGCTCCGCGATGTTCTGCGGAGGGAACTTGACGACGATGAAGGCCGGGGAGCCCTGCTTTTGGCGCGTCAGTTTCGTGGCGCCGCCACTGGAGGTGAACTGCAGATTGATGAACTCGAAGGTGAGGTTCAGCAAGTCCTCGGGACGGATCACCGTGACTGGCGGGGCGCTGAGGGCCAGTATGCCCACGGCTCCGGGCTTGACCCGGACCGCTCCGCCCGGAGGCTTCACGAGCGTCGGCTTACCCGTATCGGTCGCCGCCGGCGTGGCCGTGGCTCCGGGCAGCGGCTTGATCACGGTCGGCAGCTTCATCGTCGGCGTCGCCGCCGCGGCGAGGCGCGTGCCATCGCCCACGAAAGCCAGGCGCGTGCCCGGCGCCGTCGGCGCGGCCTCAACGATCGCGTCCGGCAGCGGCGCGGCGAAGGCGACCAGCGCCGGCTCGCACCGCAGCCGCTGCACCCGGCCGTTGCGCGAATGGACCTCGAAGGCCGCGTCCTCGGCATGACCCAGGCGCAGGCTGCAGCCGTTCGTGTGCAGCCAAACCGGCTCCTTCTGGAAATCGGCCAGGAGGACCGCCTGCTCTGCCCCATCCTCGAACGCCACCGCGTAGCGGGCGTTGCGCAGACCCAGCTCAAACCGCCGCCCATCTTCTCCGGTCAGACCGGACGACGGCTGGAAGACGAGGCCGTTGCCATCCTCCTCGCCGCGGGCCAGGAGCGCGCTGCTCCTCTCCCCCGCCTCAATCTCCACCGCGTTGAAGGGCAGGCCTCGGCTGATGAGCCGGCCGTGGTCGGAGTCTTTGGGAGCCAGGTCGACCGCCCACTCGTACTTGCCGCGGTCGAGAACGATCAGCGTGCGGCGCGGCAGCGGCTTCTGCATCAGGCTCGGCGCCTCTTCATCCAGCAGCGCGAGGGTCACCGTGTCCGAGACCACTCCCCTACCCATGCCGGTCAGGGTGGCGATCTCCTTGCCCTCGAGGCGCAGCGTCCAGTTGGGGAGGAACTCCGCCTGGGCCGATCCGGACATGGTCAGGCGCGAGTTAGCCCCAAGCTGGCAACCAGTCTCGGCCATCTTCAGCCGTGTCCGGACAGGTTCGGCGCCGGCCAGAAAGCTCTCCAGCGGCATCTCCCGGCTCGTCCCGCCCAGGGCGAACTTGACCTTCATCCGCCAGCCCGCGAGGACCTTGCGGAAGTCGCAGACCATGTCGGTCGGGACCGAGGTGCCAGGATAGCGAGCGCCAGTCAACGTAACGCGGAGGCGTCCTTCACCGCGGAGGATGCTCAGCTTCGGGGAACCGGCGAACCGGCGCGGATCGATGACCCACCGGTCACGTCCGGCCAGCTTGACGACNNAACTCCACCCGCCCCAACATGGCCGGCCCGAGACCCTTGGCCATCGACGGCACCGTCGCCGCCGCCATACCCGCCAGGCCCAGAAACTCACGGCGGGAGACGGTCAGATGGCCTTGGGCGTCCAGAAGGTGAGTGAGCGTTGGACCGGGGTCTGGAGTGCGGGGATGCTGACCTGCGCGAAGGCCTGAGAGGTTCAGACGTGTGCGTTGCACTTTGGCCCCTCCCCCACGGAGGACTTCTGTGGAGCGGGCCGCGTCGACGTCCCGCGGGGACATTATATCATTTACGACGTTACCTGAATCCACTTCGCGGGCGGCATTTCCTACTTTATGCCGCTTACCAGGGCCACAGCCAACGCCACCACGGCACCACTTCCTCGGGCTCAGGAACCTCGACCGGGTCTTCCTCGCGAGGTGGCGGCAGGGCGCGCTCTATAAGGCCTCGCAGCTCAGTGACCTCTTGCCGCAGCCGGTCCACAGCCCCCGCCTGGATCTCGATGACCCGCCGGTACTCCGCATTCTCTTCCCGCAGCGACCGCACCTCGCTCACCAGCGCATCCATCTGCAATACGTTGATGCTGGGAGGGGCTGAAACGGCCGCCTCTCCCCCACTTTCACCCGATTCCGCGACCTCGACCCCGCCGCCNNCCGCCACATCATCTTCTTGCCGCGCTTGATCTGCTGACCTCTCAGCCGCCCCTCAACAATCCACCGCCGAACGGTTCGCTCGGATACACCCAATTCGCGGGAGGCTTGGACTGGAGTTAGCCAGAGTTCGGGCATGCTGCGTATCACCGGTATCATTATAGCATCCGGACAGGGAAATGGCAATAGAGACCGGACAAATCCGCAGTGTCCGGTCAGAGCGGCCGGCCTCTCCCCTATTGGCAATATCTGATACGTCCGGACAATGCGGTTCTGTCCGGACAGATGTATTGTCCGAAGGCAGGGCAGGGCTCTTATACATCGGTGTCTACGAGTCCGCCATGTCCGGTCAGAGCGGTTCCCGTCCGGTCAACAGAGTCCGGTCCTATCTGGATACAATGGTGTATCACGGTGTCAATGGCTCGGGTCGGCTGTCCGGTCACAATCCGCTATGTCCGGACAGTGCCGCTGTATCACTGGTCGAATAGGGCAGAGGGGCCAACTTCGCCTCCTCAGAGTCCCTTCAAAACCACTTCAAATCGCCAGGATACCGCATTGATACAGCACTTGAATGACGTTTTGGCACCCCCTCAGGATCGCCAAAATCGGCCTTGAAACATCCCGCGAGAGGATAACGGCGATTATCTAGTTGGCCCGAAAAGGGGAATGAACGCTCGTTCACTCAAAGTAGGGTGAACGAGCGTTCATTCCGCCGGCAGCCCTGATTCTTTGTGGAGGGAAAAACCAGGCGATCGGTCGTGTAGAATAGGGGAGAGCACGGGCTAATCTGGCTCCTCCCGAGAGCATGGTCTGGTCGGGCGGCCTCGGTGCTCACCATGCAGAGCCAAGAGGATATCCTTCGCGCAAGAACCGCGCTCAGGATGACAACCGGAGGGGGTAAGATAGGGGAGAGGTGGGCGGAGGCGAGGGGGCGAATCGTCGGTGATACGGATTGACAAAGGCGATTCAAGGAGTATATAAGGCGCGCGGGAGAATCGTTCCTCCTCACGCCGATCATCAGCCTGAAAAGCCGCCAGGCGGGGGAGTGCCGTGCGCCTCGGAATGGGCATAATCGAAGTGCCGGACGACCTGCTCCGAGAGGGCTTCGTGCAGGTGCCGGTCAAACTCCTCAAGCTGCCAGACCTCGGCCTCGGCTCGAAGCTTTGTTACTGCTGCCTCCTATGGTACGCGTGGAAGGTCGGCTATTTCCCCGGACAGGAAGCCCTCGCTCAGGAGTTCGGATCGACCGCGCGCTCGGTGCGGAATTACTTCACCGAACTCGAGCAAGCAGGCCTCATCGAAATTCACCGACCAGCTCGCCGCGGCGAAGTAATGTCCATCCGATTAACTCCCTCTTCCGAATGGCCGGACGCAGGAGGCGTTGTGGGGACTAGGGATTTGTCACCGGAAGCCAAGGGCACTTCTCGGCGGAAAAATATTCCGGCGTCACCGGAAACGAAAGGTACATCCCAGCGGAAAAACATTCCGGCGACACAGGAAAACGCGAGCAGGACTCAGCGGCAAGATTTGCCGGGTGTCCTTATAGATAAAAAGGAAGAGAAGGTAGAATCGCCGACAGTGGCTACGCCCCGGAAACGAGGGAGGCCGCGGAAGGTCATCGCCGAGGCGGAGAGCGCAACCCAGAGCAAGCGAAAAGCTTCAAGCTCTGGTAAGGGGAAGGATGAAAGCAAGGAACAGGCAAGGGAAGAGGGCGGCGTGTTCGACGATCTTCCGCAGCACTACGTGATGGCGATGCTCGGATTCGCGAGGGGTCTGCTCGAGCGGGGGAGAGAGGACGGGCTGGTGGTGGAGGTTCTGCAGGGGCAGGGGTTGCGAAAGGAGCAGGCGGAGGAAGTGATGAGGATCTTGAGAGCGCGGTAGGGGAGCGGTGGTGGGGAGGGGAGCGACGACGCGGAAGGGGGTATGGTGGCGGACGGGTGCCGGGGATCCTTCTGAGCAGCACACAGCGCTGCTCCATCAGGATGACACTTAAAGGCGGAAAGGCCCAGGCCGTAGAGGACGCGACCCACTACATCGCGCTTCGTCCGGAGGAGCCTTGGGGTTACTCGGTGCGCGGGCCGATCTACGTGGCGCTGGGCGACTACAGGCGCGCTATCGCGGACTTCACCCACATCATCGACACCGATACGGGTGTTCAGGCCGTGGCCGCGTATTGCACCCGGGGAGTGGCATATGAGATGGAGGGCCAGAAGGACCTGGCGAAGAGAGACTTCGACCAGGCGGAGCGAAGGGCCCCCGGTCGGACGCACAGGGTCGTGGAAGAAGACCGGCAGTACGTGCTTCGCCTGAGGACGCTCGCCAAGGCCCGTGGCCGGTAGGGTAGGGGAGAGCCAAAAGGAGATCCTTCGGCGACAGAAACCGTCGCTCTGAGCAGCGCACAGTGCTGCTCTTCTCAGGATGACAGCTAACGGCGGAAAGGCAGAAGACAAAGGATGCCACCGCAGATCCTTCGGCGACAGAAACCGTCGCTCTGAGCAGCACACAGCGCTGCTCCGCTCAGGATGACGGCCAAAGGCGGAAAGGCAAGGAACGGCGATGCGTGCTCGGGGGCCCTTAGGGGATGTGGGGCGGACGAGATCGAAAACTAGGTCCTTCGTCAGGCACAAGGCGCCTTCCTCAGGATGACAGACCGGGGGGCGGCGCGAGATGGCGAAGGGGTGCCGGGGATCCTTCGCTCGACAAACGCTCGCTCAGGATGACAGCTAAGAGCGGAAGGACGGAAAGCAAAGGATGCCACCGCAGGTCCTTCGTCAGGCTGAAAACGCCTTCCTCAGGATGACGGAAAAGGGCAAAAGGCAAAGGAAGCCACAGCAGTCGACCCCCTGCGGACCTGCGGGCCGCTCAGGTTTCCAACCCGCAGCTACACCATCAGGACTTGCACCTAGAGACGCAGAGCCGGTCGCGCCTTCAGTTCCGGGACGGCGGTGCCGAAGAATCTGGCGGGCTTTCATGGCGATCGGGAGCGTCGCTTCGGCGACACAAAGGCTCGCTTGCGGGTTGACAGATCTGGGGACGCAGATCCTTACAGAGATTCGGCCGGGGGCTGGTTTGCTGCTGAGGACTCGGGTATAATGAGATTCGACCCGGGGTTGACAACCGCTGAGGATTGTGAGACTCTGCGCGCCGGCGTGTAGCGGGCGGAAGGACAAAGGCACTGAAAAGGCTGGCCGGGGCTCCATACGGCCGGCCATTAATGTGAGAAGTTGCGGACTAAGTTCCCCATTTCACAAAGTCTCAGCCAGGACGCAGGTGAGTAGCTAATGCCAGATCTGCACTTGACCGTTGATGGGATAGAAATCACCGCACCAGCAGGCAGCACCATCATGGAAGCTGCCGACACCGTGGGCATCAGGATCCCCAGACTGTGCTACCATCCGCGGCTCTCGATCCAGGGCTCCTGTCGCGTGTGCATAGTCGAAGTCGAGGGACAGCGGAACCTCGTGACCGCGTGTGCGTTCCCGGTGGCCGAAGGCATGGTCGTCAAGACGCACACGCCGGAAATCCTCCAGCTTCGCCGCGACATCGTCGAGCTGCTGGTGGACAACCACCCGATGGACTGCAACACGTGCGAACGTGACAGCAACTGCGAACTGCAGCGGCTGGCGCAGACCATGGGCATCCGCGAGAGGATCTTCGCCGGGGACCGGAAGCGCTACGAGAAAGACATGTCGAGCCCCTCGGTCATCCGCGATCCCGAAAAGTGCGTGCTGTGCGGGCGCTGCGTTCGGATCTGCGGCGAGGTGCAGGAAGTCGCTGCCCTGGGGCAGGTCTTCCGCGGGTTCCACAACGTGGTCATGCCGGCGCACGACTCGCCGTTCATTGAGACGGTGTGCGTGGGCTGCGGGCAGTGCATCAACGTCTGCCCGACCGCGGCGTTCCTCGAGAGAGATGCGACGCAGGATTTCCTCGCGGCCATCGAAGACCCCGAGACGATCGTGGTCAGCCAGATGGCGCCGTCGGTCCGCGCCGCGATAGGGGAGAGCTTCGGTCTCGCCCCGGGTCGCGCGATGGAAGGCGAGTGCTTCGCAGCGATGAGACGCCTGGGCATCGACTATGTCTTCGACACCCAGTTCAGCGCTGACCTGACGATCATGGAAGAGGCGGCGGAGTTCGTGCAGAGGTTCACGGCGGGCGGGCCGCTCCCGAACATCACCTCCTGCTGCCCGACGTGGATCAAGTACGCCGAGCAGTTCCATCCCGACCTCGTGCAGTACATCTCGTCGGCGAAATCGCCGATGAGCATGCAGGGCGCGATGGTGAAGACGTTCTGGGCCGAGAAGATGGGCATCGACCCGGCCAGAATCTTCTCCGTGGCGATCATGTGCTGCACCTGCAAGAAGTATGAGGCGCAGCGGCCGGAGCTGAACGTCAACGGCTTGCCGGCGACGGACCGCGTGCTGACCACGCGCGAATTCGCGTGGCTCATCAAGCACATGGGCATCGACTTCCTGAGCCTCAAGCCGGAGCCTGCAGACTCGCCGCTGGGTGAGTCGACGGGAGCGGCCGCGATCTTCGGTGCGACGGGCGGCGTGACTGAGGCGGCGCTGCGGACGGCGTACTGGATGATCTTCAAGAAGGACCTGGCGCCGGATGCGATTGAGTTCCACGAGATGCGCGGGCTGAAGGGTGTGCGTGAGGCGTGGCTCGACTTCGAGGGCATCAAGCTGCACATCGCGGTCGCGAGCGGGCTTGCGAATGCGAACAAAGTGCTCGATCGGATGAAGGCGGGCGAGGAGTTCCACTGGATCGAAGTCATGGGCTGCCCCGGCGGGTGCATCGGTGGCGGCGGTCAGCCGTACGCCGGCGCGAATGCGATCCCGCTGGATGAGCGGATCCTGGAAGCGCGGGCCAAGTCGCTGTACGACCTGGATGAGGCCCGGACGCTGCGCTGCTCGCACCAGAATCCGGACATCTTGAAGCTGTACGAGGAATACCTCGGCGAACCGATGGGGGAGAAGGCTCACAAGCTCCTTCACACCTATTTCTACCAGCGGGTGCCGCTTGGCGTCCGCCCGCAGGAGGCTCAACAGAAGTGAGATATCAGCGGAAAATCCTCGACACGCCCGAATGGTGGCAGCGGCTGGACGGCTTCATCGCAGAGATGAAGGAGCGCAATCCGGAGCACGTGCAGAGCGCGCTCATACCGGTGCTCCACTACGTGCAGGACCTCTTCGGCTACATACCGCCGAAGGCGATCAACCACGTGGCGCAGGCGCTGGGAGTGCCGACCGTGTATGTGAGCGGTGTGGCGAGCTTCTACTCGTACTTCTCGATGACGCCCAAGGGCGTCTATACGGTGAGCGTCTGCCTGGGGACCGCGTGCTATGTGCGCGGGAGCCAGGCGATCATGGATGAGTTCACCCGCCACTTCAACATCGTCGCAGGCGAGACCACGCCGGACGGGCTCTTCACGATCGCTGAGGCGCGGTGCCTGGGCGCGTGCGGGCAGGCTCCGGTGTGCATGGTCAACGAGACCGTGCATGCGAAGGTCACGCCGGACTCGGTGGCTAACATCATTGCGCATTACACCGCCGAAGCGCAGGCTGAGCTTGAGGAAGCCACAGCTTAGCTGGAAGTGAACGCTCGTTCAGGACGGCCAAGCCCGGGGGCGGTGATGGGGAGCAGAGGGAAGAAGGCACTGACGAGTCATGGATCTTCCCATACGAACGAAGCTGCTTTTCGGGTTCATAGGGATCGCCCTGCTAGGCGGGGTGCTGACCATGATCGCCGGCAGCTTCTTGATCGATACGATGGTGGTAGGCGAGGCTGAGCGGCGGGTGCAGGTAGGGCTCAAGACCGCGCACGCGATGCTGGATAGCTCGGTGAAGGAGGCGCAGACGACGGCGACGGTGGTCGCCGACTGGGCCGCGCTCCATGAGAACCTGCAGGGCGACGGCATCTCCCAGGGGTTCCTGGAGAAGCTGCGCGAGAAGTGCAACTACGACCTGCTGCAGATAGTGGATACCAAGGGAGTGGTGGTGGCCACCGCTCGCGGCGAGGCCGTCGGGATGAAGGTGATGGACAGCCCGATGGTCGCGGCGGCGCTGAGCCAGGGAAGATCGGCGTCGGGGCTGCGACTGGTCCCGCTGAACGAGATCTCCGCCGAGAGTCCGGAGCTGGCGGCGCAGGCCTACATGGAGATCGTGCCTACGCCGCGCGCCAAGCCGGGCGGGCCGGAAGAAGTTTCGCAGGCGATGGTGATGGAAGCGGTAGCGCCGATAGTGAAGCCACCGGGGATTGTAGTTGGGGGCGTGCGGATAGCGATACTGCTCAATGGCAACATGGATCTGGTGGACTTCGTGCGAGACAACGTCTTCACGATGGCCACGTACAACGGTAAGAACCTGGGCACCGTAACAATCTTCCTGCACGACGTCCGGATCGCGACGAACGTGCTGGGTCCGACGGGCGAGCGAGCCATCGGGACGCGCGTGTCGGCGGAGGTGGAGGACAAGGTCCTCGGCCACGGACAGACGTGGATCGGGCCGGCCTTCGTGGTGAGCAACTGGTATGTGTCGGCCTACGAGCCCATCCGGGATCCCGACAACAAGATAATAGGCATCTTGTACGTCGGGGTCATCAAGGATCGCTATGACGACATGCGCCACCAGGCGCTGACCGTCTTCCTGGGGATCACGCTGCTCTCCGTGCTGCTGGCCGCGGCGGTCGGGATCTGGCGGGCGCAGCGAGTGGCCGGGCCGCTGGTGAGGCTGACGGCGGGCGCGGCTGAGATCGCCCGTGGCAATCTCGAATTCCGCCTGCCCGAGACGCGCAAGTCCGAGAGGGACGAGATCAAGAAGATGACCTCGACCTTCAATGACATGGCGCAGGCGCTGCAAGAACGCGAGGCCGAGGTCACTAGCAGCCATGAACAGCTTGCCGGCGCGGCCGCGGAACTCACGCGCTGGAACCAGAACTATCTGGACACGCTCGAGTTCATCACGCACGAGCTGAAGAACCAGGTCGCGGCGATGAAGATCAATCTGCTCGCCGTGCGCGACGGCTACGTGGGCGATCTGTCGGATGATCAGAAGGACGCGATGGACGACGTGCTGACGGCGGTCAACCGCACGGAGGAGATGATCCTCAACTATCTGAACCTGTCGCGGATCGAGAAGGGCGAGCTGGAGATCCGGACGCGGCTGGTGCAGGTGGAAGTGGATGTGGTGCGGCCGGTGCTGCGCGAGCTGAAGGCGCGCTTCGATGAAAAGCAAATGAAGGTCGAAGTGGACCTGCCCGAGGACACCGTGGTTAAGGCCGACCCGTCGCTCCTGCAGATCGTCTTCGAGAACTTGCTGAGCAACGCGGCGAAGTACGGCAGGGCGGAAGGACTCGTGCGAGTGTGGGGCAGGCGCATCAACGGCAAGGTAGAGCTTCACGTGTGGAACGAGGGCCAGGGCGTGCCGGCGGATCAGGTGGACGAAGTCTTCCGCAAGTTCGCCCGGCTGCAGAGGCCTGGCGAGCAGGAGCGAGGCACGGGTCTGGGCCTCTTCATCACAAGAGAGATTGTGCGCAAGCACGACGGCGACATCCACGCCGAGAGCGAGTTCGGGCAGTGGATCGATTTCGTCTTCACGCTGCCGCGACCGGATGTGCTGTTGGAGGATCGCATAGGCTGACGGTGGGGAGGCGCGGGGGTTAGCCAAGGCTTTCGGGCGATAGATAAACAGCGTTGAGCGGAGTGTCTTTACATGAGCGAAAAGGGTAAGAAGCGAGTACTGATGATCGATGACGATGTCGATTTCCAGGCGGCCAACCGGGTCGCTCTCGAAGCCGCCGGCTTCGAGGTGCTCTCGGCCACGGACTCGCGCCAGGGCGTCGAGATGGCAGAGCACGAGCATCCCGACATGATCATCATGGACCTGATGATGGAGCAGCTCTACGCCGGCTTCTCGGCCGTGCAGGCGCTGTGCGCGCACGAAGAGACCTCCCACATCCCCATCATCATGGTCTCCGGTGTGACCACTGAGACGGGGTTCCGCATCGACGAGGGCGGCTGCAAGCCCGAGTGGCTACAGGTCGTCCGGTTCGTCAACAAGCCCATCGATCCGGTGGAACTGGCGCGCATGATCGCCTTTACACTGGCATGAATGCCTGGCTCGACGAGACAGAGTAAGGAGTCCTTGCGATGAAGGCCTTGGAGAACTTGCACACGCTAGCTCAAAACGCCAGCCCGAAGGTTAAGGCAGACCCCGATAAGATGCAGGTGCTAGTGGGCATCGCGACCTGTGCGATCGCCGCCGGCGCCAGCGATGTTGAGGCTGCGCTCAAGTCGGCTCTGGCCGAGGCAAATCTCGGCGATGCCGTTGACGTAAACCAGGTCGGCTGCGTCGGCCGCTGCAGCCTCGAACCGTTGGTTGAAGTGCGCCGGCCCGGTGAGGCGCCGCGGCTGTATGTCGCGGTCACTCCGGACATGGCGCGCGAGATCGTCCAGCGCGACCTCGGCCGTGGCGAACCGATCGTGGACTGGCTGATCGACAAGGGCCAGCGTCCGCAGACCGATGGCGGCGCTCCGACTGCTCCCGACATCATCAATCGCTTCGGGCGCGACTGGAGCCACCTCGACTTCTTCAACCGTCAGCTCCGGATCGCGCTGCGCAATATCGGCCGCGTCGACCCCGAGTGCATCGATGACTATCTGGCCGTCAACGGCTACGAGGCGCTCGCGAAAGCCCTCGATGACATGACGCCCGAGCAGGTCATCGGTGAGATGAAGAAGTCCGGCCTGCGCGGCCGTGGTGGCGCGGGCTTCCCGACGGGCCTGAAGTGGGAGTTCACGCGCAAGGCCGAGGGCTCGCCGAAGTACGTCATCTGCAACGCTGACGAGGGTGACCCCGGTGCGTTCATGGACCGCAGCGCCCTCGAGGGCGATCCTCACTCGGTGCTGGAGGCCATGGCCATCGCCGGCTATGCCGTCGGGTCGAGCCAGGGCTTCGTCTACATTCGCGCCGAGTACCCGCTGGCTGTTAAGCGCCTCGAGATTGCCATCGGCCAGGCCCGCGAGAAGGGGCTGCTGGGCGAGAACATCCTCGGCTCGGACTTTAGCTTCGACATCGAGATCCGCCTCGGGGCGGGCGCGTTTGTGTGCGGCGAAGAGACCGCGCTCATCGCGTCGATCGAGGGCAAGCGTGGCATGCCTCGACCGCGGCCGCCGTTCCCGGCGAACAGCGGTCTGTGGGGCAAGCCGACGCTCATCAACAACGTAGAGACTCTCGCGAGCATCCCGGCGATCCTTCTCCTCGGCGGCGACTGGTACTCGTCGATCGGCACCGAGAAGTCGAAGGGGACGAAGGTCTTCGCCCTCGCCGGCAACGTCGAGAATACGGGCCTCGTCGAAGTGCCGATGGGCATGACGCTGCGAGAAATCCTCTTCGACATCGGCGGAGGCATTCCCGGCGGTCGCGAATTCAAGGCGGCGCAGACGGGCGGTCCCTCCGGCGGATGTCTGCCGACCTCGGCGCTCGACACGCCCATCGACTATGAGTCCCTCCGCGAGGCCGGCTCGATCATGGGCTCCGGCGGCCTCATCGTCATGGACGACTCGACCTGCATGGTCGACATCGCGCGGTTCTTCCTGACCTTCACGCAAGACGAAAGCTGCGGCAAGTGCACGCCCTGCCGCGAGGGTACCAAGCGGATGCTCGAAGGCCTCGTGCGCATCACCTCGGGCCAGGGCGAAGAGATGGACCTCGTGCGGCTGGAGCGGCTGAGCAAGGTTTGCGCGCGGGCGTCGCTATGCGCGCTCGGCCAGACCGCGCCGAGCCCGGTGCAGAGCACGCTGCGGCATTTCCGCGATGAGTACGAGGCGCACATCGTCGAGAAGCGCTGCCCGGCGCATCACTGCAAGGACCTCGTGCACTACGAGATCACCGATGAGAAGTGCGTGGGGTGTGGGCTGTGCAAGAGGAAGTGCCCGGTGCAGTGCATCGCGGGCGAGCCGCGTCAGCCGCATCTCATCGACCAGGAGCGCTGCATCCGGTGCGGGCAGTGCTTCGAGGTTTGCCGTTTCGCCGCGGTTGCCCGACAATGATGCAAAACATGGAGCCTTGAACGGTGACGATGGGTGTCACCTAGCGTAGGTGCCAGCAATGGCCGAGCAAGCCAGCAACGGCGGCCCTCAAGCCGCCCAGCGCAACGGCCAGGCCGAAGAGACCGAACGGCAAACGATCCTCGTCGTCGACGACGAGGCCGGTATCCGGAAGGGTTGCCGGCGCGTCCTCGAGGCCGAAGGCTATGAGGTCCTGCTTGCGGATACCGCTGAGCAGGGCCTCGACCTTTTGCGCGCCCGTCCGACGACCGACCTCGTGCTGGCCGACCTGAAGATGCCGGGGCTGGGCGGCCTCGAACTCCTCGCCCAGGCCAAGCAGATCGCCCCCGAGACCGTGTGCGCCGTCATCACGGCCTACGCCACCATCGAGACGGCCGTCGAGGCGACGAAACGCGGGGCGTACGATTTCCTAACGAAGCCCTTCACGCCGGAAGAACTCCTGCGCGTGGTAGGGAAGGCGCTGGAGCGCTCGCGCCTCCTCCGGGAACGCAACCGCTTGCAGGTTGAGCGCGAAAGCCGCCTCCTCGAAATCGCCACCGAGCAGAGCCGGATGCGGACCATCATCAACTCGATGGCCGACGGTGTGCTCGTGTGCAACGCCGACGATGAGCTGGTGCTCTACAACCCGGCGGCGCTGCACGTGCTGGAGCATCTTCCGGCCGGGCGGCGAGTCTACCGGCTGGGCGAAGTCCTCTCGTCGGCGAAGCTGTTCGAGATGATCGGGGATGCGTCGGAGGGCCGCAAGCGCCTCACGCAGGAGATCCAGATGAACGGCGCCGGGCAGTGGGTGCTCGCGGATGTGTCGCCCGTGGTGGACGAGCGTTCATCGCAGTTCCTCGGCACGGTCACGGTGCTGCGCGACATCAGCGAATTGAAGAAGGTCGAGCAGGTGAAGGCGCAGTTCGTTAACATGGTCGCCCATGAACTGCGCTCGCCGCTGGCGGCGGTGGATGGCTACCTGTCGATCATGCAGCAGGGCCTCGTCACCCAGCCGGAGAAGCAGACGGAGATAATCGGACGCTCGCGGGATCGGATCAAGGCGCTACTGGACCTCGTGACCGACCTCCTCGACGTGGCTCGCATGGAAGCGGGGACAGTCCTGCGCGAGATCGAGCCGCAGGCCGTGGCGGGCGTGGCGGGACAGGTGCTCGAACTCATGGAGCCCGTGGCCGAGCAACGCCACGTCGCCCTCGAAGCGAACATCGCCGAGGACCTCCCTCGCATCGAGGCCGACAAAGAGGAGATCGTGCGCCTGCTCAACAACCTCGTGAGCAACGCGATCAAGTACAACCGCGAGGGCGGAAAGGTCACCATCTCGGCGGCGCAGGATGGGCCGTACGTGAAGCTGACCGTCAGTGACACGGGGATCGGGATCAGCGAGGATGGGCTCAACCGGCTCTTCTCCGAGTTCTTCCGAGAGAAGCGGCCCGAGACCGCGTACATCACCGGCACCGGCCTCGGCCTGAGCATTGTCAAGCGCATCGTGGACTTCTACCATGGGCGCATCACGGTCGACAGCCAGCCCGGTGAGGGGTCGACTTTCACCCTCTGGCTGCCCTGCAAGTACGAAGCCGTCGAAGTCGCAGCCTGAATCGGCGACGACAGTATTGCCCTGACCCCCTTGCAGAAAAGTGCCCCCGGGAGTATTGCAGAGTCGAATCCTGTGGTAAGATAGATAAACAGGCTACGTATTTTTGGGCGATGCGGACGATGGGCGGTCCCCTCGTGTGATTGATAGCCCAGGGAGATGAGGCGGCGAATCGTGGTGCCGCCGCGCGAAATGGCAAGCCTAGTGGAAAGCGGAAAGCAGGTGATTGACGAAGGACGAATCACGGAGGCCCTGCGGGCCTCTAGAGAGCCGGATGAATCTCGCCTGGCCGATCTCCTCGCGAAGGCCCGCGAGCGCAAGGGCCTCAGCCTCACCGAGGTGGCGGACCTCGTACACCTGCGGCGCCCCGAGCATGTGCAGGCCCTCTACGAAGCCGCCGCGGAAGTCAAGCAGCGCATCTATGGCGACCGCGTCGTTCTGTTCGCCCCGCTCTACGTGTCGAACGAGTGCGTGGGAAACTGCCTGTACTGCGGCTTCCGGCGAGACAATCGCGATCTTAAGCGCCAGACGCTGACGCAGGAAGAGATCGCCTCGGAAGTCCTCTGGCTCATCGAGCACGGCTACAAGCGCCTGCTCCTCGTCTACGGAGAGACGCCCCGCAATGGCGTCGCCTCGATGGTCGAGGCGGTGCAGACTGTCTATGCGACGCACTCCGGCGCCGGCGAAATCCGGCGCGTGAATATCAACGCCGCGCCGCTCTCCCACGAAGACTTCAAGGCACTCCAGCCCGCCGGCATCGGCACGTACCAGGTCTTCCAGGAGACCTATCACCGCGAGACCTATGCGCGGATGCACCCCTGCGGCCCTAAGGCCGACTACGACTGGCGCGTGACCGTGTGGGATCGCTGCATACCCGCGGGCATCGACGACGTCGGCCTCGGCGTCCTCCTGGGCCTCACCGATTGGCGCTGGGACCTCCTCGCGCTGCTCGACCACGCGCGCTATCTCGACGAGACGTATGGCGTCGGGCCGCACACGATCTCCGTGCCGCGGCTGGAGCCCGCCTTCAACACGCCCCTCGCCACCAATCCGCCCGCGCCCGTGAGCGACGACGAGTTCCGCAAGATCGTCGCCATCGTGCGCCTCGCGGTCCCGTATACAGGCATCATCATGAGCACGCGAGAGAGCCCGGACATGCGGCGCGAGTGCCTGCGGCTGGGCGTCTCGCAGATCTCCGCCGGTTCGCGAGTGTCACCGGGCGGCTATGCCGAGGTGGATGCTGAGGAGAACGCCGACTTCGACGAGGCGCAGTTCAAGGTGGGGGACCATCGCGGCCTCGACGAGATCATGCGCGACCTGTGTGACCAGGGATATCTGCCAAGCTTCTGCACCGCTTGCTACCGCGCGGGGCGGACGGGGCCGGACTTCATGGCGCTGGCGAAGCCGGGCGAGATCCACAACTTCTGCCTGCCTAACGCGCTGCTCACGTTCAAGGAGTACCTGCTCGACTATGCGACGCCGGAGACTCGGGCCGCGGGTGAGAAAGTCATTTGGGATAACCTGGACAAAGTTGAAGACGAGCAGGTCCGCCGGGTCGCCGAGGAGCGTTTGGCCGCTCTGGATGCGGGCCAGCGCGATGTGTACTTCTGAGGCCGAAACCTGCCCATGAACGCGGCTGAACTGGAGCAACTGATCGTCGCCGATGGCTCGCAGGCTCAAGACCTGCGTGCCGAGCCCGATCGTGTGCGGAAGGCGACGGTCGGCGACGAGGTTCATCTGCGGGCGATCATCGAGTTCTCCAGCTACTGCCGGTGCAACTGCGATTACTGTGGGCTGCGCGCTGACAACAAGAATCTGACACGCTATCGGCTGCGGCCAGAGGAGATCCTGCAAGCGGCGGTCGTCGCCGAGAGCCTCGGCTTCGGGACAGTCGTGCTCCAGTCTGGCGAGGATGAGGGATGGACGGCGGAGGGCCTGGCTGAGGTCGTCGCCGACGTGAAGGCGCGCACGCACCTGGCCGTGACGCTCTCGGTAGGGGAGAGGGAGGACTGGGAGTACCGCCTCTGGCGCGAGGCCGGGGCCGACCGGTACCTCCTCAAACACGAGACCGCTGACCGCGATCTGTACGAGCGGGTTCATCCCGGCGCGTCGTTCGATAGGCGCATACGGTGCCTCGAGGTGCTGGCTGAGATCGGCTACCAGATCGGGTCGGGCTGCATCGTCGGCCTGCCCGGGCAGACGGCGGCGATCCTGGCGCAGGACTTGCTCTTGATGCGGCGGCTGAACCTGCACATGGCGGGGATAGGCCCGCTGATCCCGCATCCCGACACGCCGCTGGCTGGGATGGCGATCGGTGAGGCCGAGATCGTGCTGAACATGATGGCCCTGACCCGGCTGCTGATCCCGGACATCATGCTCGCGTCGACGACGGCGCTGGAGACGGCGATGGAAGGCGGGCGGTTGGCGGGGCTGAGGGCGGGCGGTAATGTCATCATGCCCAACATCACGCCGCGGGAGTACGCAAGCTTCTACGAGATCTATCCTGGCAAGAAGGCGCCGCATATCGAGATCGTCGCGGAAGTCGAGCGGGCGCACCGGGTCATCGCGGCGGCTGGGCGAACGGTGGGGAAGGGGCCGGGGCATAGTCCGCGATTGACTAGACAAGCTGTCGCTTGAAGTGCACCCTAACAAGTAAACACTTCGAAGTGATCACTTGTAAGTGATCACTTGCCGGGGTACACTTCGCCCGGAGGTGGCCACCGTGAAGCTAATGCCATCGAAGGAATTCAGGCGCAGGCTGGGCGAGGTGCTGGCGGGGGATGAGACCGTCGTCATCACTAAGCGCGGCAAGCGCGCAGTGATCGTGATCCCGCTCGAGAGCGAGTTCGGCCACGAGGTCCAGCGCCTCATGAACGACTTCATTTTCGATAGGTACGCGGGATGCGTAACCCTTGAAGAGGCAACGAGGTTCAACGACGACATCGACGACGAGCTTTACGGCCCAGTGAGCGAAGAGGCCGAAGCCGAATGGCAGCGCCGACTGGCTGAGGGATTCGTGCCGCCGAGGCTGGTTGCCGAAGAGCGAGCGCCCAGCGCACACGCTGAAGCCAACAGCGGAGAAACACGGAGGGGCCGCCGGAAGGCTCACAAGGAAGCGGTGACCGATGCGCCGCCCGTTCTCTGAGCCCGTGTTCGTGGACACCTCGGCCTTCGTCGCGCTCGCCAGCCCAGCGGAGGGCCACCATGGTCCAGTGCAAAAGGCCTTCGCCGAGGC
Organism: Armatimonadota bacterium; assembly: GCA_003170595.1. Classification (GTDB taxonomy): domain Bacteria; phylum Armatimonadota; class Zipacnadia; order Zipacnadales; family FEN-943; genus FEN-943. The sequence goes on along the minus strand of PMZA01000106.1, from coordinate 15,109 downwards.
AGAAGAGCAGCGGAGCCGCCTCATTACCACCAACTCGGTTGTCATAGAGACCGCTGGGCTTCTTCGCCGCCGAAGGGCTTACCCGGGCTCGCGACGCTTTCTCGATCTGATCCACAGAGAGGCGGCCAGAGGTGCCCTGTCCGTAGTGTACGAGAACGAGGAGATCATGGAACAGGCGGAAGGCATCTTCGATTCCTGGCAAGATCCCAAGCTCTCACTCACCGACGCCGTCAGTTTTGCTGTCTGCCGCCATCTCGGAATCGATACAGCCCTGACACTCGACCACCATTTCCGCGATGCGGGCTTCCTCATCCTGCCAGCTGTGCGCCGAGTCTGATGTCGCCGGCAGATTCGCATCGATGAATCTGGCCAAAGTACTTGTGTTAGAGTCCGGATTGAAAATAAAATATGGTTACATTGAGGGTCTGGGGAAGGTCTTTGCCCAAGACCAAAGGCTTCCCCTGGACCCTCTTCATGTGTAGCAAGCTGGGCGGTTCCATTCTGCAGGAAAGGGCATCGAGGCGTTTAGCCAAGGAGGGCTTTGGAAAATGATCGAGACACCGCGAAGCAACAGACTCCACATCGCGATTTTCGGCCGCCGCAACGTGGGTAAGAGCAGCCTGATCAACTTCATGACCGGTCAGGACCTTGCCATTGTCGCAGAGGTACCTGGCACCACGACGGACCCGGTTTACAAGTCCATCGAGATCCTGCCCCTCGGGCCGGCCGTCCTGGTCGACACCGCCGGTCTGGATGACACGGGCGAACTCGGCGAGAAGCGCGTGGCCAAGGCCCGCGAAGTTCTCCGCAAGACCGACATCGTACTGCTCGTCGTCGACCCCACTGTGGGCGTCAGCGAATTCGAGCGCGAGGTCGTCGACGCAGCGCGCGATCGCGGCCTCGGCATCGTTGGCGTGCGCAACAAGGCCGATGTGTGGGCGTGGGACCTGGCCGTCTCTGACGACCTCACCGCCCTCGACCTTCCCTGGGTCGATGTTAGCTGCGTCGAGTCGCGCGGCCTCGAGGACCTCAAGCGCGCGATCATCGCCGCCGCCCCGTCCGACTGGGATCCGCTGGGCGTTGTCCGCGACGTCGTCTACGAGGGCGAGCACCTCATGCTCGTCGTCAGCATCGACGAGTCCATGCCCAAGGGTCGCCTCAAGCTTCCCGAAGTTCAGGTCATGCGCGACGCCCTGGAGAACCAGGTGCTGTGCTCGCTGATCCGTGACACCGAGTTCGCCGATGCGCTCGTGCGCTTCCCTGAGCCCGACCTCGTCGTGGCCCACTCGCTCGTCGTCGACCACGTCTCGGCGCTCCTCCCCGAGGAGATCCCGATGACCACGACCTCGACGCTCTTCGCGCGCTACAAGGGCGACCTGACGACCTTCGCCCGCGGCCTCGGCGCCGTCAACGAGCTGCAGCCCGGCGATCGCGTGCTCATCGCCGAAGCCTGCACGCACTGCGTCATGTCCACCGACATCGGCCGCAACAAGATCCCGACGTGGCTCGAGGAATACGTCGGCGGGCCGGTCCAGCACGATCACGTCAACGGCGGGCAGTTCCCGTCGGCCGACGAGCTCGGCCAGTACAAGCTCGTCATCCACTGCGGTGGCTGCATGCTCAACCGCCGCGAGCTGATGTTCCGCATCCTGGCCTGCAACGAGGCCGGCGTGCCCATCACCAACTATGGCGTCCTCCTCAGCTTCATCCACGGGATCGCCGAGCGCGTCCTGCGCCCCTTCCCGGAGGCTCATCAGGCCTTCGTCGAGACTGGCGCCGAGCACAAGGTCAGCGTCGCCCTCGATGGCGCGCTGCTCAACGTGTAGGCGTTCCGCATCACCAGCAACGAAGAGAGGGGAGCCCAGGTCTTGGGCTCCCCTTTGTCATCTTACGAGGATCATCTGCTAGCGGAGGTCATGCGCACGTGAGTCTTGACCCGGATAAGGCCAAAGCCCTGAAGGCGTCGGGCATCTTGCAGCAGAGCACACCGGAGTTGTTCACGGTGCGGCTCAGGATCGCCGGCGGGCGAGTTCTTGCCGATCGACTCCAGGGGCTGGCAGCGATCGCCGCCGAGTTCGGCGATGGCGAGATCCATGTCACGACGCGGCAGGGCATCGAGATTCCGAACGTCCCCTTCGACAGAGTCGAGGCCGTGCGCGAACGGCTGGGCGCGCTCGGGCTTGAGATCGGCACCTGCGGGCCGAGGGTGCGCACGGTGACCGCCTGCCCGGGCGAGCGATGCCGCAATGGTCTGGTGCCCGCGGGCAGCCTCGGCCAGGAACTCGACCGGCGCTTCTTCGGCCGCGAGGGTCTGCCCCATAAGTTCAAGGTGACGATCTCCGGCTGCACGAACGGTTGCACCAAGCCCTCGGAGAACGACTTCGGCATCCTGGGCGTCACGACCACCTCGCTCGACGCAGCGGCGTGCAACGGGTGCCTGGCGTGTCAGTTCGCATGCCCCACGAACTGCGTGACGGTCGAGCAGGACGGCGAGGCCTGGACCGTCCAGCGCGAGGAGGCCGGGTGCATCAACTGCGGGATCTGCGCAAGGGTCTGCCCGACCTCCGCCTGGCGGATGGGCGACGTCGGCTTCGCCGTGACCGTGGGCGGCAAGATGGGCAAGGTCCCGGCACTCGGCCGACTCGTCTTTCCCTTCGTGCGCGAGTGGGGGCAGGTCCTCGCGATCTGCGAGGGCACGCTCGACTTCTATGTCCGGCACGGAGAGAAGGGTGAACGCTTCAGTCGCACCCTCGACCGCGTGGGGTGGGAGACGTACGTCGACGAGGTGGGACCGTGGGCGAACCTGAGCCCGAAGGCGTAGTGGACCTTCGTGAGGTGGAGTGTCCGGAGGGCTATGTCCTCGTGCTCGCCCACCTGAACGAACGCGACGAGGGAGACGTCGTCGAATTCCAGCTGGCCGGGGGCGCGACCATCGCGGACCTCCCATACTTCCTGCGCGTGGGCGGCCACGAGCTGTTGAAGGTCCGCCCGCTCGGCGGCGGCAAGTTCGCCTTCGTTGTCCGACGAGGGCCTGAGAAGAGCCACGGCGCGTAGGCCGGGCGAGCTACTTCGCGGGCGGCATCTCGTTGTCGTGGACGATTGCCTTCCCGCCCGTCTGATCCTCCACCCTCACGCCGCCCTGCCCGTTGTTGCCGCTGACGATCGCGTGGACGACCTTCGGGCCGAGCTTCACGCCCGGCAGGTTCGCGTCGAAGCTGCAGCCCATCACCTGCAGCCGCCCCGCCTGCGCATCGATAGCGGGCAGGCCCTCCTTGTTGCGATCCCAGCCGCTGAAGTAGCAATCCGAGAAGCCTACGTACGAGTGCCCCTTCAGCACCGCGATGTGGCGGAAGAAGCCCCAGAAGTTGCAGTTCACCAGCCGCACCTGCCCGCCGCATTTCTCGTTCACCACCACGCCCGTCGGGTCGGTCCCGTTGAAGGCGACCATCTGGAAGTTGGTGAGCAGCAGCCCCATCGGCTGGATCTGATCCACCTGCACGCAGATCTGCGAGGCGTCGGTCCCGTTGCCGCAGAACTGCCCGTTGCAGGCGCCGTTCTTCGTCTCGATGAAGCGATAGCCGATGTTGGTGGGGAAGACGAAGTTGTTGGTGACGAACTCCCAGTCGGTGCGGCCGAAGACGAAGGCCTCGCAGTTCTCCCACATGAACTTGAAGACCGGCTCCCAGTTGCCGCCGACCTCCGGCGCCGACCACCAGTGGCAGTGAAGCTGCACGTTCTCCACGCGGCCGATGTCGCTGCAGTTGTCGATGAAGATCCCGCGCCGGAGGGTGCATCCATAGACGCTGCGGATGCGGTGGCGGACGTTGGACTCGGGGCCGACGCGGATGCCGTTGTAGCTGTTGATGAGGGTGACGTTCTCGACGGTGTTATCGCCGCCCTGGAGGTGGAAGGTCCAGGCGTACGGGTGGATGTCGGTCGGCTTCTGATCCGGATAGAAGACGGTGAGGCCCTGCACGGCGCTGGAGTCGCCCAGCTCAAAGAGGGCGGGGGCGTCTTCTTTGTCGCGACCACCGGTGGCGTAGATGACGGTGCCCAGCAGGGGCTTGATGAACTGCGGCGCCACAGCCGCCCCGACGACGGCGACTCCGGGCTTCACTTGCAGGCTGCCGGCGACGAGGTAATGTCCGGGCGGGATCCACACCTGCCCACCCTTCTCGGCGGCCTTATTGATCGCCGCCTGGATGGCAGCGGTGTCGTCGGTCTTGGCATCGCCGACGGCGCCGAACTGCTTGATGCTGAACACGCCCTCTCTCGAAGTGTCCATGGCTTCGGTCGCTCCCGTTGCGCGCGGTATCATGCCGGCGAGAAGGACAAGCACGAGCAGAGCAGGCATCACCAGGCGCGGCATGTGAAGGCCCCCCAGGGCTGGGACAGACTAGCGGGGAACTTCCGCCCTGCGAGGCCCTTCCCTGCGCGGTGGAGGAGGGCGGTCGCGCGGGGTTGTAGCCGCGGGCTTCTAGCCCGCGGGGGTGGAGTGCTGTGGCCTCTTGGTCTTTCTGCCTTCCGATGTCATCCTGAGCGCGACGTCCTAGGTCGTGCGAAGGATCCCCCGGACTACGCTCGTTAGTTCGCCCCGCCCACGCGGTAGCCCGCCAGGTCCACGGTCACGTGCTTGAAGCCGAGGCCGCGCATGAACTCCACCACCCTCGCGCGCAAGCTCTCGTCCATCAGCTTCCCGAATTCCGACGCAGGCACCTCGATCCTCAGCACGTCCCCATGATGCCGCGCGCGATAGTTCGTGAAGCCGACGTCGGCCAGGAATTCCTCGGCCGCTGCAACTTGCCGCAGCCCCTCGTCCGTGATCCTCGCGCCGAAGGGGAACCTCGTCGCGAGGCACGCCATCGCCGGCAGGTCTGCGCTCGCCAAGCCCAATTCTCGCGCAAGCTCGCGGATCTCGGGCTTCGTCATCTCTGCCTCGGCCAGAGGCGCACGCGCTCCGACCTCGATCGTGGCACGATGGCCGGGCCGATCCTCGAGGAGGTCATCGGCGTGGCCGCCATGGCACAGGACGAGCCTTTCCGCGTCCGCCATCTTCCGCAGCCGGCTGAACATGGCCAGCTTGCAGATGTAGCAGCGCTCGGGGGGATTGTCGGCGAAGCCCGCGATCTCGGCCAAGTGATCAACCGATAACTCGACGTGCCGCACACCCAGCCGCGCCGCCGTCTCACGCGCCAGGGCCAGCTCTCGCGGGGGGTAGACCGGCGATACCGCCGTCACGGCGAGGACCCGGTCGCCGAGTTCTTCCACCGCTACAGCCACGAGGACGCTGCTATCGACCCCGCCGGAGAAGGCGACCAGGACGCCGCCCATCTCGCGCAGGATCGACCGCAGCCGCTCAGTTCTTTCACTCAAGCGCACCGCCTCCCCAGCATCATCTGACCGGCTTGATCTCATGCCACGCCGCGCCCTCGATCGGGTCGTGATACGCGTCGAGCACCTTGTTGATCGCGCCCGCGACCTGCAGACAGTCGCCCTCGGTCCACCACTCGGAGAGGTAGATCACGATGCCGCGCGAGAGGAGGTCGAGGGTGCGCGGGCACATGTCGTCGGCATAGGGCGGGAGCGGCTTGTCGTAATACGGGCAGGTCCACGGGCAGCCCTCGGCCGTCGCGGACTTCTGCTCGAGGACGTGCTCCCAGTAGCGGTAGATGTGCCAGTCGCGCGCTCCGCCGCTGGTGAACACGCTCGCGCTGACGCCCTCCGCCCGCAGCGCCTCGGCGAGGACTTCCGCGTGGGGTGCGTCCGGCGCGAAGAAAGCCATCGTGTAGCCCACGATCCCGTCGACGTCGCGGACCTGCTGGGGCACGATGTCCTTGTGCGGCCGGAGGTTGCCGGTGACGGTCTTGTATACGTGCCGCATCCTCTCCAGCCTTGCCGGCGCCTTCTTGAACTGCACCAGGTTGACCGCTCCCTCAAGCTCGGAGAGGCGGTAGTTCGTGCCGCAGAATAGCTCGCCCTCTTCGCGTTCTTTCGCGTAGCGATCGGGCCGCCAGCAAGCGCCGGTGTCGTGATGGTTCTGGGCGCGGACGTAGAGGCGCTCGTCGTCGGTGATGACCAGGCCCGCCTCGCCGGCGCCGACATACTTGTAGCTGCTGATGCTGAAGCAGCCGAGGTCGCCGAAGGTGCCGCAGCGCTTGCCCTTGTATTCCGATCCGCAGGCCTGCGCCGTATCCTCGATGACGACCAGGTCGTGCTCGGTCGCGAGGGCCATGATGGGGTCCATGTCGCAGACGGTGCCGATCATGTGCACGGGCACGATAGCCTTCGTCTTGGGGCCGATCTTCTTCGCCACATCGAGCGGGTCGATGGTGAGCGACTCATCGATCTCGGCGATGACCGGAATGGCCTTCGCCGACACGACTGCCGCAGCCGTCGCGAAGAAGGTGTACCCCGGCACGATGACCTCGCAGCCAGGACCGATCCCCGCCGCGATGTAGGCCGTCTCGAGGGCCGACGTGCCCGAATGAACCGCCAGCGCGTACTTTGTGCGCAGGAACTTCGCGGCTTCCTCCTCGAAGGCCGTGACCTTCGACGGCCGCGGGTTGTAGTAACGCGTCAGGAGCGGGCCGCCGCCGATATCCTCACCCTCCACGGCCGCGCGGATGGCCTGCTGAGCCTCGGCACTGAAGCCCCAGGTGTCGGCTAGTTCGAGGAACTCGTCCACGCCGACCTTCGGCTGCGAGGGAGCTTCGAGGCCCGTCACCGCCGGGCTGCCTCCCTGCACAGCGAGGTTCTTCTGCAAATCCTGTCTGTCGGTCATGGCACGACCTCCTGGGCGGCTTCAAAGCCGGGACCTAACTCAAGCGCCGCTCAACACGCGGGTGCTGGAAACCGTATTCTTGCCGATGCGTGCCCGCATGTAAAGGTGCGGCTGACGGTGGGGAGGTGGCACAGTAGTTGTAGCCGGGAATCCGTGATAAGCTAATTGACGCGCTTCTTAGAGGCGTAGCGCACAGCAGTCGTCGGATTGGGCGTCGTATAATTGGTGTTATGTCAGGCAATCCACTTTCCCCCAGGTCTTCGACGCCTTTAGTAAGCCCGGCCATGGCCAGGGCCTTCGTTGGCCTGTGCTGGGTGATGGTCATCGTCGTCTGGCTGATCGAGCGCCAGTCCGCCGAAACTGTCTGGCTTGGCGCGGCACTGGCCTATGGACCGCAGGCTTTCTGGCCGGCCCCGGTTGCCCTCGCGCTCATCACCGCGCTTCTCGCTCACGACCGGGGAGCGTCCATCAACGCGCTGCTCCTCGTGCTCTTGATGTTCATCTTCCTGCTGGGCCTCAACCTCCCGATCCCGGCGCAACCTCTCGGTAATCAGCGCCTCACGGTGGTTACCTGGAACGTCTTCAACCAGTTCGAGCACGCCGACGAGTTCAAGGCCGAGGTCGAGGCTCGCGGCGCGGACGTGGTTCTGCTCCAGGAAGCCTTCGATCCTCAGTGGCGCAAGACCTTCAGCGACTGGAAGGGCGTCCCCTGGCACGATGGCTGGCTCTTCACCCGCGGCAAGCTTACCACCGGCGGCACCATCCCCATGGGCGACAGTTGGCGGCGCGCCTGCTGGGCGAAGGTGCGCCTCGGCAAACGCGACATCGCGATCCTCAACACTCACTTCACCTCGGGCGTGGCCGAGGGTCTCCCGATCCGCCGCTTCGAGGGCGGGGATGAAACCCGCTTTGCGGCCACCCGCGAAAGCCGAGCCAGCCAGATGGCCGCCTGCGTTGCGTGGACGCAGGCCCAGAAGGGGCCCTTCATTCTTGCCGGCGATTTCAACACGCCCGCCAATTCCAAGCAGTGGCTGCCCATCAGGGCCATGGCTCAGGACGCCTTCACCGCCCGCGGCGTCGGTTTCGGGTACACCTTCTCCACCAAGCTCCCCCTCTGGCGCATCGACTATGTCTGGGCATCGCGGGATTTCCAGGTCCTCACCTGCGAGACCATCGGCGGCAAGATCTCCGACCACCGCGGGGTCTGCGCGGAACTCGAGTTCCTGGAATAGGGCAAAGGCCCCCTGCCAGGGACAGGCAACACCAGCAGTGCCCTCTGTCCGTCATCCTGAGGGAGGCCGCTCTGGCCGACCGAAGGATCTCCTTTTGTCGATGATGCCCAACGACCGCTACGCGCACCAACAAGCCCGAAGGAGATCCTTCCTCGGCGACGCAAGCGGTCGCCTCCTCAGGATGACAGCGAGAAGCAGAGGCGTGAGGATAGACCTACCCCAACCCCGCGCACCATCGTCAGGCCGGTATTCTCGGGCCTTTGACGGCCCGTCCCCGCACGTATACAATCGCTCGGTCCTTCCCTTCGACTGTGTACCGCGTTCCATGGCATGTTCCACTTGATACTCTGCACCAGGGTGGCGTCATGAACGAGATCGTTTTCAAGGAAGAAATCGCGCCAGACACCTTCCGGTACCAGATTCATCACCCCAAGATTGCCCGCAAGCGAAAGGCCGGCCAGTTTGTGATCCTCCGCATGCACGAAGGCGGCGAACGCGTGCCGCTCACCATCGTCGACTCCGACCCCGTCGCCGGCACGGTCACGCTCATCTTCCAGGCCGTCGGCCACTCCACCCGCGAGCTTGCCCAGCTCAGCGTCGGCGATAACCTCATGGACCTCGCCGGCCCTCTCGGCAAGCCCACCCACATCGAGAACTTCGGCACCTGCTGCGTGATCGGCGGCGGCTATGGCACTGCGCCGGTGCTCCCCATCGCAGCCGCCCTCCGCGATGCCGGCAACAACATGATCGGCATCATCGGCGCCCGCAGTTGGAACCTCGTCATCCTCGAGAAGGAACTCCGCGCGATCTGCGGCCGCCTCGAAGTCGCCACCGACGACGGCTCCTACGGCCACCACGGCTTCGTCACCGACGTGCTGAAGAGCATCATCGACGAGGGCACGAAGATCGACTTCGTCCTCGCCGTCGGCCCCTCCCCCATGATGCGCGCGGTGTCCAATCTCACGCGCGAGTATGGCATTACGACCATGGTCAGCCTCAACCCCATCATGGTCGACGGCACCGGGATGTGCGGCGGCTGTCGCGTTGAAGTCGGCGGCGAGACCAAGTTCGCCTGCGTCGACGGCCCCGAGTTCGACGGCCACCTGGTCAACTTCGATCTCCTCATGAAGCGGCAGGCTACTTACAAGCCTCTCGAGCAAGAGGCCGCCGGGCGCGAGCTTCACTGCAAGCTTTACCCCGCCGACTGACCCCGGCTGTGCCGGCCCACACCAGCCTTCGAGGGAAGCAGACCCATGCCCGAGCGACCCACTCAGATACCGCGCCAGTCGATGACCGAGCAGCGCCCCGAGGATCGCGTCAAGAACTTCGAGGAGGTCCCTCTCGGCTACGCGGCCGAGACAGCCATCCTCGAAGCCACCCGCTGCCTCGGGTGCAAGAACCCCAAGTGCGTGCCGGGCTGCCCGGTCGCCGTCGACATCCCCGGCTTCATCGCTCTCGTCCGCGAGGGCAAGTTCGCCGAGGCCGCGCGGAAGATCAAGGAGACCAACATCCTCCCTGCCGTGTGCGGACGTGTGTGCCCGCAGGAGACCCAGTGCGAGATCCTCTGCGTCCTCGCCAAGCGTGGCGAACCCGTCGCCGTCGGCCGCCTCGAGCGGTTCGTCGCCGACTTTGAGCGAGAGGGTAAGCTTGAGGAAACGCCAGAACCTGCCCCGCCGACGGGCCACAAGGTCGCCATCATCGGCTCCGGCCCGGCCGGTCTCACCTGCGCCGCCGACCTCGCCCGCCAGGGCCATGAGGTCACCGTCTTCGAGGCCCTCCACGAGATGGGCGGCGTCCTCATCTACGGCATCCCCGAGTTCCGTCTGCCCAAGCGCATCCTCAAGCAGGAGATCGAGAACCTCACCCGCCTGGGAGTGAAGCTCGAGACCAGCGCGGTCATCGGCAAGATGGACACCATCGAAGACCTCATGACCGAGGACGGCTTCGACGCCGTCTTCATCGGCACCGGCGCCGGCGCGCCCAAGTTCCAGGGCGTCCCCGGCGAGAACCTCCTGGGCGTCTACTCGGCGAACGAATTCCTCACGCGCTCGAACCTCATGCGCGCCTACAACTTCGGCCAAGCCGGCGAAGCCGGCCAATCCGACACCCCCATCGCCCGAGGCAAGCGCGTCATGGTCATCGGCGGCGGCAACGTCGCGATGGACTCTGCCCGGACGGCTCTGCGCTTGGGCGCCGAGAAGGTCATCCTCGCCTACCGCCGCGGCCGCGATGAGATGCCGGCCCGCGCCGAGGAGATCCATCACGCCGAGGAAGAGGGCATCGAGTTCCACCTCCTCACCGTGCCCGTTGAGTTCCTCGGCGACGAGCGCGGCTGGCTCCGCGCGGCCATCATGCAGAAGATGACTCTGGGCGAGCCCGACGCCAGCGGTCGCCGCCGTCCCGTGCCGCTCGAGGGATCCGAATACGAGGAGCCCATCGACGTCGCGGTCATCGCCATCGGCACCGGCGCCAACCCCATCATCGCCGAGACCACGCCAGGCCTCGCGATCAACAAGTGGGGTTACATCACCATCGACGAGGAAACCGGCGCCACGAATCTTCCCGGCGTTTACGCTGGCGGGGACATCGTGACGGGCTCGGCCACAGTCATCGAAGCCATGGGCGCGGGGCGAAAAGCGGCGGCGTCCATCAATGCGTATCTCGAGTCCCTCGAGTGACGCCTTGTCTCATCCAACCACTCGGTCTTCCAGGCTGTCATCCTGAGGGAGGCGCTTTGTTGCCGACCGAAGGATCTCCTTCTGGCTTGTTGGACCGCGCAGCAGTCGTCAGCCACCATCGGCAAAAGGAGATCCTTCGGTCGCTGAAAACAGCGCCGCTCCCTCAGGATGACAGATCGGGGGCTGCCTCATCGATCCCCTCCGGAGGGTCACTGCAGAATCTCTCCCTTGACACTCCGGCCCCTCGTCCCACACAATGCAACCTCCTTATAGGCAACGCCGGCTGGAGAGTCGGCGGGGAGCGAACTGCCCTGACGCTGTCTAGTGCCCTTGAGGCCCTAAAGGCCGAGTCCGTAGTGGCGGCACGAAAGGACGTCGAACTCGCAGGATGTTTCGCAGCCGATCTTATGTCCGACGTTCTTGCCTTTGCTCGCCCCGCTTCGATACTCCTCACGGGTCTTACGACGGATCAGGCTCTTCGCACCGCAGCTATCAAGCATCTCGCCGCTGTCATCGTGGTCGAGGGCAAAGAGATCGGCAGCGACATGGTTGAGGCAGCCAGGGAAGAAGGCATTCCCCTTTACCGCACTCCGCTTTCCAAGTTCGAATCCTGCAGCCTGCTTTCCCTCGCGGGTCTCAGACCCTACAGGGATCGCGTACCGTCCAGCTAGCGTTCGCGCCCTTGCGCACCATGGACCAAGAATCCGCAGGCCATCACGAATTTCCTGTTCTCGGCAAAGCCTATTTCATGGGTGGCCGAGCCTCAACGTCCGTAAAGCGCGTCCTGGCCGCCGCAGGCATCGACGACGAAGTCATCCAGCGCGTGAGTGTCGCCTGCTACGAGGCGGAGATGAATGTCGTCCTGCACGCCCGTTCAGGCTTCATCTCACTTGATATCCTGCCCGACCGCATCGTGATCGAGGTCCATGACCAGGGCCCCGGCATCGAGGACGTCGGCCTGGCGATGACCCGCGGTTGGTCCTCGGCCTCCGACGAAGCCCGCGCTCTCGGTTTTGGTGCGGGGATGGGCTTGCCTAATATCAAGGATCACGCCGACGACATGCGCATCGAGAGTGTCGCCGGCCGTGGAGTCAGCATGGTGCTCACTTTCTACCTGGGAGATCGCGTGCATGAGTGAGGCTGTCTCCATGACTGTCGCAGGCGTGGCCGAAGCTCTGGGCCTCACCGTCGCGGGTGGCGAGGATCATCTCGCCGTCCCGGTGACCGGCGCCCAGGTCTGCGACCTGCTCAGTTTCGTCATATCTCAGGGGCGCAAGGGTCATCTGTGGATCACCATTCAGACGCATCCGAACATCATCGCCGCCGCCGCTCTGGCCGGCCTCTCCGCCATCATCGTCGCCTCCGGCTTCGAGCCTGAGGATGAAACTATTGACCGCGCCGACGAACAAGGAATCGCTCTCCTGACGTCTAAGGAATCGGCCTTCACCCTCGCGGGCGAAGTTTACAAGCTTGGTTTTCGATAGGCAGGCAGAGAGTTCGCCTATGCGAACTCAGCTCATAGACAACCTGGTGCGGGCCGACCTGCACGTTCACACTGCTCTTTCACCGTGCGCCGACAGCGACATGAGGCCGCTGCAGATGCTGCTCACGGCTGAGCAGCACGCCGTTGCCGTCCTCGGTGTGGTGGACCACTCCACGGCTCGCAATGCTTGGGCAGTCTTCGATGTGGCTGAAGCCTTTGACGTCCGCGTCTTCGCCGGCCTCGAAGTCGAAAGCGCGGAGGGTGTGCATATCCTGGCGCTCTTTGACACTGTGGAAACTGCCATGGCAATGGATGGTTTCGTCGCTGAGCATCTGCCTGATCTGGCCAATCGTGCCGAGTTCTTCGGTGAGCAGTTACTGCTCGACGGTCTGGGCCATGTCCTCGGCCTCGACCCAAGGCTGCTGGCTACGGCGGTCGACCTCTCCATCGAGGAGATCGCCGACCGCACCGCCGCCCTCGGTGGCATGAGCTTCCCCGCCCATATCGACCGGCAGGCCTACGGCCTCATCTCCGTCCTCGGCTTTGTGCCGCCCGGTCTGCAGGTCGACGGCTTCGAACTCTCGCGCCACACCTCCCCCGCCGATGCTCGCCGCCAGTGGCCCCAGCTCGCCGGCCTCCCGCTCCTCACTTCCTCCGACGCCCACCTCATCGAGGACATCGGCGCCGCCGCCACGTGGATCTCCAGCGACCTCGCCGCCGCTCCCCTTTCCGCTCGCGAGTGGGGTCAGGCGCTCGCCGCCGAGCTTGTAGCCCGGGGCTTCAGCGACTCATGAAGGAACTCTCCCTCCACATCCTCGACGTCGCGCGAAACTCCGTCGAAGCCGGCGCCACCGAGCTGACCATCACCCTCGTCGAGGACTACGACGCCGACCGCCTGGACATGATCCTCGAGGACAACGGCCGGGGCATGAGTGCGGACGATCTTCGCCAGGCCACCGACGCCTTCTTCACCACGCGCACCACGCGCAAAGTCGGCCTCGGCCTCGCGATGCTGCAGGCGACTTGTGAGCGCTGCGAGGGCGGCCTGGAGATATCGTCCGAGCCCGGTCGCGGCACGGTCGTCCGAAGTTGGCTTCGTCTGGGCAACATCGACCGCCCGCCCCTCGGCGACATGGGCGGAGTCGTTCAGGCCCTCGCCTGCGAGCCGGCCATCGCCTTGGTCTATCGCCATTCTGTACTAAGCGCACGCGAGCGTGCGCACAAGTCCTTTGAGCTTGACACCCGCGAGATCCAGCAGGAGTTGGGCGACGTCGCTCTCACCAGCCCGCCCGTCCTCGACTGGCTCCGGGGGCATGTGAAGGAAGGTCTGCGGGAACTAGGCAGCCGTGCGTGAGCGCGGCCTCCGACCCGGCCTTTCGCCCTTCCGCCTTCCCGCTTTCTGTAGGGCGGGCATTTATGCCCGCCGCGCTTTTGCTCTCTGCGCGGACGCTCGCGTCCGCCAGGCGGGGATTTACTCCCCGCCGGTCTTTGGCAATCCGGCTCTGCTTTCCGCCCTTCCGTCTTACCGCTTTCTGCGCGGACGCTCGCGTCCGCCGGGCGGGGATTTACTCCCCGCCGATCTTTGGTTTCCGCATACGCGTCGATCCCAGGAGGTGTAGTCAGCGTGAAAACACGAGAGGAGCTTCAAGCCCTCCGCGAGCGCGCGAAAGCCGCTCTGGCTGTCCGTGACAGCCAGGGAGCTACGCGCGTCGTTATCGCCATGGGTACGTGTGGCATTGCCGCCGGCGCCAGGGAAGTCCTCAAAGCCCTCATCGAAGAACTAGCCCTGCGCGGCATCACCGATGTAACCATCTCTCAGACCGCCTGCAAGGGCCTCTGCGACCGCGAGCCCATCGTCGAGGTCCACACCGCCACCCTCCCCGTCGTCATCTACGGCCGTGTCGACGCGCAGGCCCTTCGCCGCATTGTCGCGGAACACATTGTCAACGGTCAGGTGGTCTCGGATTACGCCATCTCGATCGGAGCGGAGGCTTAACCCACTATGGCTACCGAATGTCTCTGCGCCGAAGAGTTCGGTAAGATCGATGCCATCGTCTGCCGCATCGGCACCGATCCCGACTCCCTCATCGAGATCCTCCACGCCGTGCAGGAGGAGGTCGGCTACCTTCCCCAGCACGTCCAGGAATACGTCGCCGAAAAGATGGACCTCCCAGTGGGCACCGTCGAGGGCGTCATCACCTTCTACAGCTTCTTCACCACCGTCCCCCGCGGCCGTCACACCATCCGCGTCTGCCAGGGCACGGCCTGCTACGTTCGCGGCGGCAAGCGCGTCCTCGAACTCGTCTCCAAGAGCGCCGGCATCGGCGTCGGCGAGACCACCGACGATCGCCGCTTCAGCCTCGAGATCGTCCGCTGCATCGGCGCCTGCGGCCTCGCCCCGGTCATGACCGTCGACGGCGATGTCTTCGATCGCGTCAAGTCCACCCGCGTGGCCGACATCCTCGACCACTACAAATAGCCTCGTCGCGGCCCGTCACTAATCAAGGGAGAAGAACCAGCCCATGCCTACCTTTCGTTCTCACGTACTGGTTTGTGCAGGTGCCGGCTGCGTGTCCTCCGGCTGCGAGGCTGTGGCCTCCGCTATGGAGCAGGCTGTCGCCGATCTCGGCCTCCAGAGCGAGGTCAAGATCGTCCGCACCGGCTGCATGGGGTCCTGCGACCTCGGCCCGGTTTGCGTCGTCTACCCCGACGGCACCTTCTACAAGAAGCTGACCGCCGAGGCCGCCGAACTGATCGCCCAGGAGCATCTCCTCAAGGGCCGCCCGGTCGAAAGTCTGATGTACACCGGCCCCGAGGAAGTCGTGCCCAGCGCCAACATGGAGTCGATCCCCTTCTTCCGGCTCCAGCATAAGATCGTCCTCCGCAACTGCGGTGAGATCGATCCCGGCAACATCGAGGAGTACATCGCCCGCGA
>PMZA01000478.1 GCA_003170595.1 Armatimonadota bacterium | reverse complement strand
CTTCCTTGGCATGGAAGAGGTCGAGGGTCCGATTCCCTCCGGCTCCACCAAATCCATCTTTTCCGCGCACGGGGCGAGCTTCCGTGCGCGTTTTGCTAGGTAGACTTTGCCAGCCGTGAAGGTATGTCGCCCCGCTGCGTGGAAAGAGTGCACTCGATGTCCAATCGCCTACCCGTTCTTTTGTGCCTGCTCCTCTGCTGCGCTTCGCGGCTGCCGTCCTTCGCCGCAGGTGAGAACCGCGCCGCGGTCGTGCTGGTGCGCGAGGATGGCACGGTTTCCCTGCGCGTCGCCTACCCGCCCACCACCGCCGAAGATGCCGCCGGCGCCGATCTCGCCCGCGCCGCCATCGACGGCCACTGGGATCTCACCGAGCCGCAGTTCGGCCGCACCGCTACCGCCCTCACGGCCACCTGCCGTATCCAGGAAATCGCCGACGGCGAGGAACTCACCGTCTGGCCGATCATNNGGCGCCCTCCGCCGCTACGATGAGATCGTCGTCGCCTACGTCGGCCCCTCCCGCGCGGGCAAGGGCAACTGGTCCAACCCCTTCGTCACGGTCGCGTGGGAGGCCGTGCCGACGGGCATTACCTACACCGTCGCGGTCCATCGCCGCGACTTCACCGCCCTTACCGATCTCACCGGACCGGCCGCTCCCCAGCCGCCCAAACCCTCCCCGCTGCTCTATATCCTTGTGATTGGCCTTGCCGTCGTTGCCTCGGGTGTTACATACTTCCTGGCGAGGAGGGCGGTCGCACCCGCGACGCCCGAGCCCGCTCCTTCAGAGGAGGAAGTGCGGTCATGTTCCAGTGGCAAGAATTGATCAAGTGGGGCTCTGCGCAGGCTGCTTCCGACGTGTTCTTCAAGCCCACCGCCCGACCCGCCATGCGCATGAAGGGCGAGGTCCACATCATCGAAGATTGGCCCGTGCTGGAGCCTCAGGACACCATCGACATGGCTCNNGGGCCTCACCGTCGGCGACGTCTGCCGTCTCCGCATCAACATCTACCAGGAGCGCAACCACATCGCCGTCGCGATGCGCATCATCCCGCTCATCGTGAAGACCTGCGAGGAACTCAACCTGCCCACGACCCTCCAGGACATAGCCATGGAGCCCCAGGGCTTCGTCCTGGTCACCGGACCGACCGGGNNCTGGTGACCGGCCCGACCGGCAGCGGAAAGAGCACGACCATCGCGGCCATGCTCGAGCACGTCAATATCACGCGCCCCTGCCACATCGTCACCATCGAGGATCCCATCGAATACTTCCACGAGCACAAGAAGTCCATCGTCAACCAGCGCGAGATGCACGACGACACGCTCTCGTTCCACGAGGCTCTGCGCCACATCCTCCGCCAGGACCCCAACGTGATCCTCATCGGCGAAATGCGCGACATCGAAACCATGCAGGTCGCCATGCAGGCCGCTGAGACGGGCCACCTTGTCTTCTCCACCATCCACACCACCTCCGCCTACGAGACGATGGAACGCATCATCAACATGTTCCCGCCTCACGACAAGCCCCAGATCTGCATGCGCCTCAGCCAGTCCCTCCGCGGCGTCATCTCTCAGAACCTGGTCCCTCGCGCGGAAGGGGTTGGCCGCATCGCCGCCCTCGAGATCATGCGCGTCACGCCCACGATCGAGAAAATGATCCTCGAGGCCCGCACCTCGGATATGTACGACGTCATTGCCGAGGGCCAGCACTGGGGTATGATGACTAAGAACCAGTCGCTCATTAAGCTCTATACCGACGGCTTCATCACTGAAGAATCCGCCATGCACTACGCGGGCAACCGCACTGAGATGCGCCAGATGATCCGCCGCTGGGAGGCCGAGCGCTCCGACGATTCCAAGCGCAAGGCTGAGGAGGACAAGAAGCGCTCCCGCCTCCGTGCCCAGCAGCAGGCCGCCGCGCAGGCCGAAGACGGCAACGCCGCCCAGGCTCCTTCTGAGCCCACGCCGGCCGCACCGAGCGATGGTTCCAGCGGGGCTTAGTCAGACCGGGGCCTAGCCCCGTTAGGAGTAGGGCAGAGCCCTACTCAGTTCTCCCGCAAGGGGGGCTGATCCCGTGCCTTTGAGCTACATCCTCGAGGATCTTCTCGGGCAGATGCCCGAGCGTAAGGCCTCCGACCTTCACCTGCGGGTCGGCGAGCCCCCCATCATGCGCATTCATGGCGAACTCGAACGCCTCGACTACCCCGTCCTCGAACACGACTCCACCACCGAGCTGATGTACGCCATCATGAACGAGGGCCAGATCGCCCGCCTCAAGGAGCGCCTGGTCCTCGACATGGCCCACGAGATCAAGGGCGTCGGCCGCTACCGCGTCAACTGCTTCTTCCAGCAGGGGCACCTCTCCGCCGTCATGCGCCTCATCCCCTGGGAGATCACCGGCGTCGACGAACTCGGCCTGCCCGTCATCCTCAAGGACTTCGCCCTCGCGCCGCGCGGCCTCTTCCTGGTCACCGGCCCGACCGGTTCGGGCAAGTCGACCACCCTTGCGGCGATGATCGACCACATCAACGTCAACCGCCACGCCCACATCGTCACCATCGAGGACCCCATCGAGTTCGTCCACCAGGACAAGTCCTGCGCCATCGAGCAGCGCGAGGTCGGCCAGGATACGTTGGGCTTCGCCGACGCCCTCCGCCACGTCATGCGCGCCAGTCCCGACGTCATCCTCGTCGGCGAAATGCGCGACCTCGAGACCATGTCTCTCGCCATCACCGCAGCCGAGACGGGCCACCTTGTCTTCGCCACGGTTCACACCACCGACGCCATGCAGACGGTCGACCGCATCGTCGACGTCTTCCCACCTTCCCAGCAGCAGCAGATCCGCATGCAGCTTTCCGTCGCCCTCATCGGCGTCGTCTCCCAGGGCCTGCTGCCCACCAAGCATTACGCCGGCCGCGTTCCGGCCTTCGAGATCATGCGCTGCACCCCCGCCATCCGCGCCGTCATCCGCGAGGGCAAGACGCACATGATCTACAACATGATCCAGGGCGGTCGCGATGACGGCATGATCGTCCTCGACGCCCATCTCGCCGAACTCGTCAAGCTCGACATCGTCGACTACGAGCAGGCCATCAGCAAGTCGTCCTATCCCAAGGAGTTCGCGCGCCGTTGCGGCCACACCACTTCCTCGGCTGATGGCTAGCCGCTGTGGCCGCCGAGTAGTAGCCGCAGTCCGTGGAGACCTGACCCATGGCCATAATGGATCTGAACCGGCTCCTGGAGTTCACGGTCAAGCAGGGCGCCTCCGACCTGATTCTCAAGTCGGGCGCCCCGCCCATCCTCCGTATCAACGGCGATCTCGTCCGCATGAAGGGCGAGGTCGTCTCCGATGACGACTGCCGCGCCTTGCCCTATCAGATCATCACCGACGACGAGCGCCAGCGTTTCGAGGAGACGAGCGAACTCGACCTCGCCCATGAGATTGCCGGCGTCGCCCGCTTCCGCTGCAATCTCATGGTCCAGCGCGGCCGGGTCACCAGCGTCTACCGCGTCATCCCCTTCGTCGTGAAGACCATCGCCGACCTCGGCCTCCCCGAGGTCGTGACCCATCTCTGCGACTACCCTCGCGGCCTCATCCTCGTCACCGGCCCGACCGGCTCGGGCAAGTCGACGACCCAGGCGGCGATGCTCGACTACGTCAACAAGGGCAAGCAGTGCCACATCGTGACCGTCGAGGATCCCATCGAGTTCGTCCACGCCGACATCAAGGCCCTCATCCAGCAGCGCGAACTCGGCCGGGACACGCTCAGTTTCGCCGACGCCCTCAAGTATGTCCTCCGCCAGGACCCTGACGTCATCCTCATCGGAGAGATGCGCGACCTCGAAACCATCGGCCTCGCCATAACCGCCGCCGAGACCGGCCACCTCGTCTTCGGAACTCTTCATACCGTCGATGCCGTTCAGACTATCGACCGCGTCATCGACGTCTTCCCGCCCTACCAGCAGCAGCAGGTCCGCATGCAGCTATCCGTCAACCTGGTCGGCGTTCTCTCGCAGACGCTGGTGAAGTCGAGCGACCTGAAAGGCCGCGTCGCCGCCTTCGAGACGATGGAGGCCATCCCGGCCATCCGCAACCTCATCCGGGAGGCCAAGACGCACCAGATCCGCTCAGTCATCCAGACTGGTGGCAAGCGCGGCATGTTCACTCTCGACCAGAACCTGGCCCAGCTCGTGGCCGACGGGCTCGCCGACTTCGAGTCCGCCAACGAGAAGTGCGTCGATCCGACCGACTTCCTCGAGATGGTACGGGCGAAGAAGCCGGAAGCAATCACCGACGCCGCCGAGGCCAAAGCGCAGCAGGAATCCGACAAGTACGGCTCCGAGCCGGGCGGGTCCTGAAGCTGCCGAACCAAGCACGTGGAATGAGGGTCTAGAGATAAATGTCGTCTTCCATGACACCAGATCGTAAAGGGCACCATCTCGTCGGCCTTGCCGCCGTCGTCGTAGGCTGGGCGAACCTGCTCATCCGGCTTGCCCTGGCGGGCTTCCTGATCTCGTACGGCTACTACGCCTGGGCGATCGTCGGGGGCTATCTCGGCGCGCAGAACAACGTCGCGGTCAACCCCAACATCGTCAGCAACCTCCGGTTGATGGGGACTCTGCTCCTCGCCTCCTGCACTGTTGGCACGATCTGCCTCATCTACCTCACTCTCGAGGAAGTCGCCTGGTCGGTCCTCGCTGGAGGTCTCGGCGCGGGCGTCTTTTTCGGCACTCCTTTCCTCATCCTCAGCTACGTCCACAGCGGCCTCGTCGAGGCCCTCAACGTCGTCCGCGATTACACCTCCACCTCCGGCGAGGTCATGCTCTTCCTCGTGGGCTTGCGCATCATCTTCGAGGTCGTCGACTACCTCCGCACCGGCCCGACCCGCCATCTTCTCGACTCCGAACTCGCCGAGAAGCGCAAGCAGGCCCGGGGCGCCGCTCCTTCCTCGGCCACCGCCAAGGTCTGGGGCCGCTGTTGGGAGCTTCCCTACTGCCACGAGGCCGTGCGCGAGAAGTGCCCTACCTTCATCGCCAAGAAGTCCTGCTGGAAGTTCGGCTACGGCTGCATGTGCAACCCCAAGCTCATCGAAGTGCTCGTCCGCGCGTCCACCGGTGGCCATACCACCGCCGCCAAGGCCCGCGAGGGCGCCTATATCCGCTCCGACCTCGACGCGGACCTTCACATCGGCCAGAAGGAGCGCACGATCCCCTGCTCCCGCTGCCCGATCTTCGTCGAGCACCAGCGCCAGAAGTACAAGCTGGTCAACCCGATCATCGTTGGGGCCACCATCCTCGGCCTCGTCGCCGGGTACGGCCCCATCATGGTTCTCTACCGCCACTTCCTGGCGAACGTGTCCGAGGTGGCCGCGCGCATGACGCTCACCGGCAACATCGACCCGAGCGCCTGGTTTCGCTACCTCGACACCACGTCCGTCCGCGTCTTCTTCTACGTCATCGCGGGCACGCTCTTCCTCGCGTACGTGCTGAAAAGCGTCGAGTGGCTTATACTTCACCGCAAGCTACTCTAGGAGGCCTCCGGGCTTCAGCTGCGGAGCCTCACCGTGAGACCCCATCGTCCCGGCACCGGCGGCATCGATTCCCCGAAGGCCTTGCGCCTCCGCAGGCTCGCGAACCAGCGGGCCTCCTGCGGTTGCGCGGTCTTCGTCGTCGCCGCGGTCGTGCTCCTGGCGGCCGGTCATCACCGTGTCAGCCAGTGGCTCTTCGGCGATCGCCTGGCCTCCCGGGGCGCCGAGATTGCGACCTACCCTCTCGCCGTGAACATCGCGAATCCCCAGGTAATGCGCTACGACCTCGTCGGCATCGAGGCTCATACCTACGCACCGAACGGCAGGCCCATTCCCCTCAAGGAGCCGCCGGCCCTCACTGTCCTCCGCGAGCGCGAGCCCCAGGCCACCGTCGGCCACGTCGATCGCCTCGTCATGCGCTACGACTGGCATCGCCGCTGCTATGCCGCCAACTGGCCCGTGCCGTGGAATGCCTCGGCCGGCGACTACGTCGTCGACGTCCGCTGCCACATTCCCCAGCCCGAGGCCTGGCAGTGGGGCCTCAACGTTCGCGTCCCGGCCCTGCCCAAGGGTGCGAAGAAGGACGACCGCTGGTCCGAGTGCGTCGCCCGCACACGCGTCATCGTCGCCGCCCGGCGTCCTCCCGACCTCGGCCACGGCCTCTGCATTGCGACCTGGGAGGACCCGCCGCCCAACGGCAACCTCCGTCGTCCCGACGGCTCGATGGGGGACTGGAAGGCCCTGTTCGACTGGGCCGAGTTTGTCGGCGCCGACGCCGTATGGTGCCGAGGAGCCGCCACCCAGGTCTCCCGAGGCGTCAACCTTTCCATGCAGCAGCCCTTCGTCACCGACGAGGACGGCATCAACCGCGTGGCCCACGAAGCCCATCGCCGCGGCCTCAAGTTCGGCACCTGGGCCATGGCCTTCGCCACCCAGCCCCGTACCAGCAACGCCGGCAAGCCGCCCTACAAGTATGCGCAGATCGTCGGCAAAGACGGCTCTTCCCGCGACACCGACTTCATCTCGCTCCTCGACCGCGACCGCCCCAAGCACCTCGCCGCCTGGCTTCATCGCATGGCCGAGAATTCTGACATCGACATGGTCGGCCTCGATTACTTCCGTCCCGACCGGGGCGGCTACGAGGCGGCCGACGACTTCCTCCGCCTCATGCCTCTCACCCTCCCGCCCGAACTTGCCGCCATGTCCCTCGCCCAGCGCCGCGGCTTCGTCGCCGACATGATCGAGCGTCAGTGGCGCAAGGAGCCCGATTTCTACGACGAGTGGAAGTGGTATCAGTCGCACCTCGTCGCCCTCCGCCTGCGCGACATCGCTGCCCACGCGGACCTGAAGACCAAGCCCCTCTGGGTCTTCACCTTCGGCTGGCTCCACGGCCTCCAGAGCGGCCAGGACCCGCTGATGATGACCGACGCCGGCGCCGACGCCCTCGCCGTCATGCTCTACCAGCTCACCAGCGTCGCCCACTACAACCTGATGGTCACGCAATGGAGCAAGTACGTCGCCGCCGGTCAGGCCAATCTCCTCCCGGGCGACACCGTCGACTTCGGCCTCCACCAGAAGCTCACTCGCCCCGTCGCCGCGCCCGAGGAGATGAACCGCCGCATCGTCACGGCCGCCCTGAGCTTCTGCAAGGACGGCGCGCAGACCGGCGCCTTCTGGCACGACATCTCCCGCGCGATCAGGGGTAACGTCGGCCCCTACCCCGGGCGTGAATGGGCCCTCGCCGGGGCCGCCGCTTTCTCCACCGTCCGCCGGGCGTGGCAGGTCTATCCGCTGACCGCCGACGTGGCGATCCCCGCATCCGCGCCGGTCGGCACGGCCTTTGAGGTCCGCCTCACGATCAAGAATCTCACCCGCCAGCCGCTCAAGGGCCTCACCCTCAAGCTCGAGGAGACGCCCGACCTCGAGCCCATCGACAAGCGCGATAAGACCCTCGCCGAAGTCGCCGCCGGGGGCGAGGCCGTGATCCCCTGGCAGGTGCGCATCAAAGCCCACGATCGCCCACGCGGCGACCGGTTCATGGTAGCCTGTCGGGTGAACTGGCCCGACGCCGAGTTCCTCGCGCCCGTCCGCCGCGACCTCCCGCGCGTCATCGTCGCGATGAAATATCTGAACGGCTCCTAGGAGAATTCGCTTGCCGACCAACCGCCGCAAACGCACGGACANNGCGGCGAGTTCGACGACGTCGCCGATCATTACGACTACCTCATGCGGGGCATCCCGTACGCCGGCTGGGTCGACTACATCGAGGCCCTGCTCACGCATCACTCCATCACCGCCCACACGGTCTTCGACCTCGCCTGCGGGACCGGCCGCGTGGGCAGCGAACTCCTCCGCCGCGGCTACGATGTCATCGGCGCCGACCTCTCCGAGAAGATGGTTCGCCACTGCCGCGAGCGGGTGCCGCCTCTTCCAGCCGCGGTCATGGATGCCCGCGAGCTTGGCCTCCGCGAGGGCGTCTTCGAACTCGTCGTCTGCCTCTACGACAGCCTCAACTACATCCTCGAGCCCGAGGGTCTAGAGGCCGCCTTCGTCGGCATCGCCCACGGCCTCAAGCCCGGAGCGTGGCTCATCTTCGACATGAACACGACCTTCGCCCTGGCGGCAGGCTTTTTCGCCAGCACGAACGTCGGCAGCGGCGAACTCCTGGAGTTCACCTGGAAGCCCGTCTGGGACTCGGCAACGAAGATCTGCCGCGTCGAGATGGACTTCCGCTGGCTCGGCGACGGTGGCCCTTACGACTATCACGAGGTACACTACCAGCACGCCTACGAGATCCCGGAGGTCACGGGAATGCTCGCGCGCGCTGGCTTCGTGCAGACCGAGCTCTACCACGGCTACAGCCTGAACCGGCCGAATCGCTGGTCGGACAGGTTCTTCGTAGCCGCCCGCAAGGGAGGATGAGCCTGTTGTCGTTCCGTGTGCCTTGCATGCTTGTTCTCGCTCTGGCCATCATACTCGTGGCCGGTTGTGGTCCGAAGAAGGCCGAGTCTCCTGAGGATGCGGCGCGCATGTTGATCGCCGCCTTCGCCAAGGGCGACAACAAGACCGCCGCCGACATGATCGCGTGGGACACCATCGCCAAGCGCGCAAATCCGGACTGGGATAGCTTTGCCAATCACGACCGCCGGCTAATCGTTGACAAAGAGAAAGAGATGAATGCAACGCAGCTGCAGAACTTTGGCAACGGTCTCTCCGGCGGCGAGGTAGGCCAGTCGACGCCCTCGGGTGATGGCGCGACCGTGTCCGTCCGCACCTCGGCCGGCCAGTTCAATCTCGAAGCCGCCCAGACCGACGCCGGCTGGAAGATCATCATGCCCGCCCAGCTCTAGCCAGCCCTTGCGTCTGGTTTTCGGAGGGGCCGCATCCGTGAAGATGCGCTCCGCGCGTCCTACCGAATCCGGCCCGCTTTTCGTTCAGTCGCCATGCCCGACCGCGCCGCCACCCTCTGCTTCACCACCCACACCCCCGAGGCCACCGAGGCCCTGGGTGAGGCCGTCGGTCGCCTGCTCCACGTCGGCGATCTCCTCGCGCTTCACGGCCCTCTCGGGTCGGGCAAGACTTGTCTCGTACGCGGCGTCGCACGCGGTCTCGGCGCACGCGGTCGCGTCGCCAGCCCCACCTTCATCCTCGCCCGCCATCATCCCGGCCCGGTCCCGCTCTACCATGCCGATGCCTACCGCCTGTCCTCCGCCGCCGACCTCCTCGACGCCGGCCTCGACGACTGGCTGAGCACCGCCGCCGTCGCCGTCGAGTGGGCCGAGCGCGTGATCGAGGCCCTGCCCGCCGATCGCCTTGATATCCGCTTTGACGTCCTGCCCGAGGGTCGCCGGGTCGAAGTGTCCGCCGCCGGAGCACGCAGCCGTTCAATCCTGGAGGCCCTGCGCCTTGCCGATCTTGGCCCTCGAGACCTCGACCTCGCTGTCGAGCGCTGCGCTGATTCCTGACGACGGCGGCTCCGGCTGGCTGCTGGAGTTCCCGTCTCAGATGCAGCTCGTGCGCGTGCTGGTGAAGCGCGTGCGCGAGGTCATGGCCATGGCCTCGATGCGCCCCACCCGCGTCGCCGTCGGCCTCGGCCCCGGCTCCTTCACCGGCCTGCGCATCGGCGTCACGACGGCGAAAGCTCTGGCCCACGCCTGGCGCCTGCCCCTCGCGGGCGTCTCCAGCCTCGAGGTCCTCGCCGCGCCGGTTGTCGCCGAGGGCGAGCTTGCCGCGACCTTCGCCTACGCCCGACGCGGCTTCGTCTATGCCTCGATCTATGGCCCCGGTCAGGACCGTCGCCCCCACGTCATCGTGCCACCGGATGTCATCGCCATCGATCGCCTCGCCGACTTTCTCACCCTCGGCGAGGAGCGACCCGTCATCTGCGGCGACTTCGCTTCGATGCCCGAGGCCGCCGAGGTCCTCGCCCTTGCCTCGGCATCCCTGCGCACGGTTGACGCCGCGCCCTCGGCCCGCTGGGTCGCGACTCTCGCCGCACCTTCCCTCGCCGCTCCCGATCTGCAGGCCGTCTTCTCGTTGCACCCGATCTACATGCTCGCCTCGCAGGCCGAACGGATGAAGGGGGTGGATCTCGGCCAGTCATGACCGCGTCCTCGCCCGACAATCCGCGCCGTCGCCTGGTCGTCCGCAGGGCCGTCCCCTCCGACCTCGGCGGCATCATGGCCATCGAGAACGTCAGCTTCCCGACGCCCTGGAGCGAGTCCACGATGCGCCGCGAGCTGGCCGACACCGACGCCGGCACGTATCTCTGCGCCGACGTGTGCGGTCGCGTCGCAGGCTACGTTGGCGCCTGGATCTATTCGGGCGAGTGCCATATCCTCAACATCGCCGTTTCCCCTGACTTCCGCGGCACCGGCCTCGGCGAGATCCTCATGCTCGGCATCCTCGACGTCGCCATCCTCAAGGGCTGCGACAATGCCATGCTCGAGTACCGCGTCGGCAACTCGACGGCCGAGGCCCTCTATCTCAAGCTTGGCTTCGTCGTCGTCGGCCGCCGCCCCAACTATTACTTCGACACCAACGAGGACGCATCCCTCGCGACCCTCGCCGACTTGCAGACCCAGGCGCGTCAGGCTTCCCTGGCGGACCTCCGCAAATTGTGGGAGCACAAGCATGAGCATGAATGGGCGCTTGAGGTTGCCTGAGGACGCCCGCATCCTGGGCATCGAGACTTCCTGCGACGAGACCGCCGCCTCGGTGGTCACGCCGACGGGCGCCGTCTTGTCGTCCATCATCGCGTCACAGGAATCCTTCCACGTCCTCTTCGGCGGCGTCGTGCCGGAGA
>PMZA01000125.1 GCA_003170595.1 Armatimonadota bacterium | reverse complement strand
CCGTGGGCGGTGTAGGAGAAGGGATCGGTGTGCGGGATGGCGTGGTGCTCGAGGATGTAGCGACCGGTGGCGAGGTGCCAGCCGAGGTCGGGATCGCCCTCGCGGACCTGGGGCATGGTGAAGGCGAGAGCAGCGACTAGAACACCCGCGAGCAGCGGCAAATCCAGCTTGTTGGACAACCGGCGAACCTCCCGCGACGTGGGGACTGCGGAGCCCAGGGCGCCCGAGCACTACTTACCGGCCAGGGAGTTCTTGAAGGCCTCGAACAGGACCGCGCCGTGGCCGAAGGCGGCGAAGGTGGCGAAGGCCACGCCGAGGGCGAGGATGGCCGCGAGCACGGACTTGCCGATGTCCTGACCCTTAAGCTGGGCGACGAGGAGCGGGTGCCGGGAGAGATAGGCGCCGGCGGCGTAAAGCTCTTCGCCCATGAGCGTGTAGTCGCAGGAGGTGATGAAGAAGGGAAGCTGGGTGTCGGAGTCGGTGCCGGCTATCTGAACGCTGCCGGCCATGTTGCCGGTCTCGGCGAGGATGAGCGCCTCGGCGTAGAACTGGCCCATGTAAAAGCAGGCGGCCGGACGCTCGCGCATGATGATCCCGTCGACGGCGGCAACGTAGCCGAACTGGCTATCGGTGACGAAGAAGATGTCGTCGGGGCGGAAGGCTTCTGGGCGGCCGGCCTCGAGGTAGGCCTCGCGGACGATCTCACGCTCGATGGACATGACCAGCGGGTCCTGGCACGGGGCGAGGACGCGAGTGGCGTAGGCAGCGGTACGGCGCGAGAGATGGCCGAGGATGAGCATGGCCGCGATGGTCGGGATCTGGCCCACACCGCCGAGGCCGGCGACGTAGACGATGGGCTTGCCCATCTCGGTGGCGCGGCCGATGGCGTCGTCCACCGCGCGCAGGCCGGGGATGGGGCGAATGTAGAGATCGCGCTGGCGCGCCTTCGTCCACACGATCACGACGATGAGGCCGTAGAGCAGGACGCCGATCAAAACGGCGCTGTTCTTCGGGTCGTAGAAATGCCCGACCGGTTGCACGCCGGTCACCATCGCCGGGGGCGAGAAATGCGCCTGGGACTCCGCCGACGGCTCGCTCGGCTCGTCGGCGGAGGCGATCAGCTTCTGGCCGACCGGGGTGTAGACCGCCTCGAGGGAGACCGTGTACTTGCGGCTGGGCTCGAGGCCCTGGATGGTCGACTCGTTGTTCTTCACCTTGTCGAGCGGGAGAAGGTCGGCAGCATCCTGGATGTCGGCGGGGGGGACGAACTCGGGCTCGGTGAAGGGACGGCCGGCGTGGGTCGTGATAAGGCGGTAGCCGGAGAGCTGGAAGCCGGCGGGAGCGGGCTGAGCAGGCGGCGCCCACTTCGCCAGAAGCTTGGAGCCCTCGAGGTCTCCGGGGTCGGCGGCCACCGTGACGTTCGAAGGCGGAGCGAAGCGCGGGTCGGCCAAAGCCATCGACGCCAGCGCCATGCCCACCACGACCGCGAAAGCCAGGCGGAGGGGCGTCATTGCTCGATCAGCTCCACATTGGCCCGGGGCAGCACGACGCCGCTGCCATCGCGAAGCTGGAGGTTGACCACGCGGACGTGGGCCTCGGTCTCGATGAGGGCAGGCTCGGAAGGCAGGGCCGTGACCGTGGCGAGCTGGCCGAAGTAGGGCTCGCGGATGATGCGGACGAGGCGGCCAAGCTCGAGGCGGCCCTGCTCGGTCTCGTGGTCGGGCAGAGGCTGGCCGGGCTCGGCGATGATGACCTCGGGGCGGAGGACGCCGGCGCGGATCTGGGTCGCGCCATTCACCGAGGCGAAGCGGCCCTGACGCGCGGAGAGAAGCTCGTGGGTGCGGGCGGCCATGGGGATCGGGCCGAAGCCCTCGGTGAGGACGACGGTGAGGCCCAGGCGCTCGTGGCCGGTGATGGCGACGCCGATGGGGTAGCCGAGGAGCGTGTCGAGGTCGCGGTCGTCGATGCCGCCTACGACCAGCGCGGCGGCGTGGACCTCGATCGCGCGGCGGAGGCAGGCCAGCGTCGCCATCGCCCCGCCGATGAGGACGGCGCCGGCGCAGGACTCGTCGATGTCGGCCGCATCGAGCGTGGCGTCGGGCGCGTCGGTGAGGAGCTTGATTGGCCCATAGACCTCGCCACCGAAGCCGAAGATGCCCTGTACGAGGGCGCAGGAGGTCTCGACCGCGACGCCCTCCTCGGGGAAGACCTCGGTGACGACGCCGTCGAGGTAGGCGCGAAGCTCGACCGGCGTGGGCAGGCCGCGGAGCGCGACCTGGCCGGTGACCGGGCTGACCGTGTCGAGGCTGCCGTCGGCCGGGCTCGTGCACGTGCTGTGGAAGAGGCCGAAGAAGCCGCGGCTCTCGGCGATGATCTCGCCGGCGGCGACCGCGTCGCCCGCGGTCTTGAGCATCGCGCGGACGACCTCGTCGGGCTGGAGGTTCAGCTCGGAGGCGACGTTGATCATCGTGACCGGGCCGGGGAGTTCGGTGCGGGCGATGACTTGGTCGGCGGCGACCGCGTCGCCTACGCCGACCAGCACCTGGCCGGAAAGAGGCAGCCGCCGCTCCTTGCGGAGGCGGGTGCGCTCGCTGACAGTGAGGCCTGGCGTGTAGGCGTGGGCCATGAGTCGTCGAGTCGTCCGGAGGCAGTCTAGCTGAGCTAACTACGTTAGCTCTCGTCCAGCGGCGGGACGTCCTTGTGGGGGTCGACGCCGATGGACATCAGGTAGTCGTCGATGGCGATGTGCTTGGCGATGGCCAGGGCCATCGAGATCAGGTCGGCGGGGTCGATGTTGTCGAGATCGACGGGGCCGAGCTTGGCCAGGCGCGAGAGACACTCCGAGAGGAGGACCTTGCGCTTGGCCTTCGTGCTGCGGATCGTGTCGTGGACTTCGACCTCGATCTCGCGGGGAAGCTCGACCTTCGTAAGGATGCGGGTATGGATCGCCATTGGTCACCTCATGCGGCGGCGTGAGCGGGAGGCCGGGGGCCTCAGATCGAGCTGTAAAGGACGTGCACAACCGTGTCGCCGACCTGGTGGAGCGTGTCGGCTGAGCAATGGGCCGGCGTGTCGTCGAGAGTGTGCCATACGACGGGGAAGACGTCGATGATGTCGATCATCGCGATGCCGGCCTTGATGAAGGGGACGTGGTCGTCGGTGACCTGAGAGCCGGAGGAGCGGCTGAAGTCGGAGTGGTGGAGAGTCTCGGCCATGGTCCAGACCTTGTTCATCAGGTTGGCATTGGCGTTGAGGGAGTTGGTCTCGAGGGCGAAGCTGACCGCGATGTGGCCCGGGACGGGCGGGTTGGGGATGCGGGGGTCGGACTTGCCGTCGCCGCCGACCATGTCGAAGAGGATTCCGCTGGCGGGCTTGGTCCAGCCGGCCGGCCAGTTGGAGGCGAGATACTGGGCGCCCAGGCCAAAGCCCATGTAGGGCTCGGACGAAGTGGCATTGCCACTATCCTCGGCGTCGAGGAAGGCGAGGATGACCGGGTTGGGCAGCGGGGTGGACCAGGTTTTCACGATGCGGGCAATCTCGAGCATCGCCGCAACGCCGGAGGCGCCGTCGTTGGCGCCGGGGATGGGCGTGGTTTGGTTTCTGTAGTCGGGATCCATGTCGGCGACGGGACGGCTGTCCCAGTGGGCCGCGATAATCATGGGCGTGCCAGAGGTCGGACCGATCCAGGCGAGGACGTTGGCGAAGTGGTACGGCCCGCCGTAGAACGTGGACGAATCGAAGGTCTGCACGAGGACCTTCGAGGACAGCGGCGTGACCTGATCCTGGATCCACTGCAGGCAGTTGTCGTGCGCGGTGGTGCCGGGCGCACGCGAGCCGAAGGCACACTGGGTGGTGATGCCGGCCAGGGCCTTGGTGCCGTCGAAAACCGGCGCGGCGACGGCCAGAGCCTGAGAACCGCCCGACCCTCCGTTGCCGCAGCCGACAAGCCAGGCCAGGGCGACGAGGGTCAGCGCCAGAGCCGCGACGGCTCGTACATGGAAAGACGAAGATGAACGGTAGGCGGGCATGGTCGATTCTCTCGGGTGAAGCCAAGCGTTACGGTGCGCCGGAGCGCACGAAATCGGCGAAGGTATCACTGACGCGCTTCACGTAGTTCTGGGTCTCGGTGATGTTGGGCACGCCGTCGTGCGCGCGCTTGACGGCGCCCGCGCCGGCATTGTAGCAGGCGAGGCTCAGGATGCACTGCTCGTAGTTGGGGCGGCCGGCGTAGTGGTCGAGGTAGCCGACGAGTTCCTGGATGCCGCCGCGGATGTTCTCCTCGACGACCCAGGGGTTGACGCTGAGGTCTTTGCAGGTGGCCGGCATGAGTTGCATGAGGCCCATGGCGCCGGCGTGGCTGAGGCAGCCGGGGTCGAAGTCGCTCTCGTGGCGCATGACCGCGAAGATGAGGCGGTGGTCGACGCCGAAGAAGGCTGAGTAGTACATGACCCAGCGGGCGAGAGCCTCGCGCTGGGCCTCGTTGAGGCCGCGGTTGTGCTTGGCGATGTAGTCCTTCCAGTAGGCCACGCGGGCGGCCTCGGAGGCATCGGAGGTGGCCTGATCGGGCTTGACCTCCGACCAGGTGACCTTGGTCGGGCAGGAGGTGTCGCCGACACCGGGCGGCGTCACGACATGGGGGGTGATGGTGGGCGGGGGTGTCGTGGTTGTGGGCGTGACGGTCCTGGGCGTGATCGTTGGCGCGGGCGTAGGCAAGGCAGGCTTGGGAGTCACGGGCACCGGAGGCATGCCCGCCCCCGTGGCGGCCGGAAGAGGCGTCGTGGCAGCCGGCAGCGCGGCGGGAGTGACCATGGCGGCGCCGTCGCGCTGGGTGCTCGGAACGCCGAGAAGGTTGTCGAGGAGGACGCACTTGGCGCCCAGGTCGTCGCTGATGCAGAGGCCGCGCAGGCGGGCGACGGACGGGCCGTCGGGGGAGTCGAAGTCGACGACCAGGTAGACCTTGGAGCCGACCGAGACCTCGGGAAGAGGCGCTGCGCAGCGGACGAGAGCGCTATCGCCGCGGATCATGCCGATCATGAGGACGGTGCCGCCGTCGGGCGCTTTGGCCTTGGCCTGGACGGTGCCGGCGGTGAGGTAGCTGCCGACGCCGGAGGGCATGCCCCCGGTCCAGGCGTGGGGACGATTGCCGTCGACGGCATAGAGGAAGCGCTGGGCGGCCTCATCGGGCGAGCCGGGATAGGGCACATTGACAACCTGGTCGGGCGGAGCCATCGGGCCGGCCCATACCATAAGTAGCAGAGCGGTGACTATGAGCGTTCACCCCTTAGAAGCTGTTGCGAAACCCCGAGGTATGTGCTTCGGCGTTTCCGTGGATCGCGCCAAACCTGTTCTAGGGCGCTTCTGGGCAGCACGATGGCGTCTCCCCGAGGGCTGAAGACTGCTTCGCAACAGCTTCTAGGACCGGCTCAGCGCCGGCCGAGAAGTCATCGTACGCCGGGACGCCCCAGAGGACGAAGAGGATGCGACGGAGGTGGGCGGGGGATCGTCGGGCGAAATCGGTGGCGGCCTCAGCCATGTCGCGACCGCACCCCCGCATATCATACCCGCCGACGCCTGTGCCGAAAGCCGGCAAGGCGACGGAGGCGAGGCCGAGGCGGTCGGCAAGATCGAGGGTGGAGGCCGTGGTGCGGGCAATGAGGGAAGCGTCCGTGCGCAGGTCGGTGCCCATGACGGCGCCGTGGAGGACGTACTTGTAGGGCAGGCGGCCGGCGGTAGTCTCAACCGCGGAGCCGATCGGGATGGGGCCTTTGGCGACGGCCTCGGCCTCGACTTCGGGGCCGCCGGCACGCTTGATGGCGCCGGCGACACCCGCGCCCATGAAGAGGCGGTTGTTCGCCGCGTTGGTGATGGCGTCAGCTTGGGCCTTCGTAAGGTCGCCTTCCTCGATCACGATATCGACGTCGGCCACGCGGAACGTGGCGCTGTGTGCGGCAGACACCAGACTTCCCTCCGCGTTCCGGAATCCGGCGCAAGGACGCGAGCGGCTCCATCGGGCGGACCGCCTCAGACGCGTCCAGCATCGTTCATTGTACACCGGTCGGCGGGAGGCGGCAAAGCGGGCAGGTACGGCAGAGCGCGGAGCCGTCAAGAGGGGAAAGATGGTACCCCCACGGGGACTCGAACCCCGGTCGTGTGGCTGAGAACCACATATCCTAGGCCGCTAGACGATGGGGGCACCGCGCATGCGGAGCATGAATCTACAGAAGGCCGGAGGGTTTGTCAAGCGCGCCGGAAAAGCTCAGAAGCTGCGGTTGAGGCCGACGGCGCTGAGGCTGAGGCGGCCCGTCTGCCGCGACCACATCAGGCCAAGCTCCTGGCCGAAGAACTGGCGCCCGAGGGTGATGTCCACATCGCTGAAGGAGCCGAGGCCGAAGTTGTACGCCGTATACAGCGCGCCGAGGCGCCAGGTCGGGGTCAAGCGGTAGTCGGAGGAGAGGGTCGCCATCTGATCAGCGGTGGTGAGGGAATGGGTGGCGTTGAGGTAGCCGCTCCACCGCCCGTGATAGGCCGTCATCCACAGGTCCAGTTCCTGCTGCCAACCGGGGGTGGCCACGTCGCCGCTGTCGAGGGTGGCGGAGTAGGTGAGGCGGACGGGATTGGTGCGGCCCAGGGCGCCGTTGAGGGCGAGTTCGGTGCGGAGGGAGTTGCGGTTCGACCGGTCGCTGAACCAGGAGAAGACGTTCTCCACCCGCGGATCGAACGACCACTTGCCGCCCAGACTGCGGGGTGAGAGGTCGAGGGAGCTGTAGACGTCATTGCCGAGGAGCAAGGCGGCCCCGCCGCTGGTGTCGCTGCTGCCGTGGTCGAGGCTGAGGGAGGTACCGAGGGTGTACTGGAGGCGCTTGTTGCCGGCAAGAGGGCGCGGGTAGGTGAGCCACTGGGCCGTGGCGCCGTAGGTGGGGTTGACATCCGTGGGACGGTTGAAGTTGGTGGAGAAGCTGAACTGGTGGGACGGGAGCGTGCGGTAGAGCATCGTGTTGAGGAAGAGGGAGTTGTGGTCGGGCGAACTGAGGTCGGTGAAAAGCTGCGAGCTCTGCAGACCCGTGCGGTTGTCGTGCCAGGCGAGGCCCCAGTCGTTGCGGGGGATGCCGGCGAGGGTGACGTAGCCGAGACTGCCGTTCTCGCCGTTGTACTCGTTGTGGAGGGCGAGGCTCCAACCCTCGCGGGCCGAGACGCCAGCCATGGTCGTGCCCTTCTGGAGACGGACGGAGTTGGTCCACGTGTCGGTGACCTGGTAGAAGAAGGGCATGTCGAAGGCGACGCCGCCCTCGGAGTTGACCCCGATCATGGAGGAGTTGCTCGCGCCGGTGAAGCCGGGCATGGCGAGGATCCAGTAGGGCGGGAGGCTGAGGACTTTCTCGCTGCCCGAGTAGACGCTGGCGTTGCGGAGGACGACCTTCTCGTTGGGGAAGACGCGGACGGTGGTGCCGACGAACCAGGTGTCGCCCTCGACCTCGTCGGCGGAAAAGCTGCCGGACGGGATGGGGTCGTCGCTGTCGATGGGCGCGAGGGTCTGGATCGAGAGGCGCTGGCGGATAACGGAGCCCTCGGCTATGCGCTGGACGAGGATCTCACCCTTAAGGAGGTCGGCGCAGATGCTCTCGGCCTCGACCTTGGCTTTGTCGCGCTGGAGGACGACACCCAGGGCGTGAAGCTGCAGGGTCTGGATGTTGAGGACGGCGAGGTCGCCGGCGTCGATGGTGAGGTGGCCATAGGTGATGCGGCTGCGACCGCGGGCCTCGACGGCGCCGGCCTCGACGCAGTAGCCGACCCACTTGCCGGAGATGCTCATCGAACGCGGCGGGCGCTCCTGGCCGCCGAGGCCCTTGGAGCCGGGGACCAGGAAGCTGACGCGGACGGTGGTGCGGCTGTCCTGAACGCGGGCCGTGACGGCGGCGGTGCCGGCGGCGTCACTGGTGAGAAAGATCACGGCACTCCCGCCGCGAATCGTTGTGTCGAGGGTGGCGCTCTTGCCGCCCTGGCCGAGGCTGACGTTGCCGAGGTCGGTGCCGAAGACGATCTGGGTGCCGTCGGCCGCCGGCGTGCCGTCGAAACGGCGCACGTCGGCCTGGATACGGCAGGGGGTCAGGCCGTCGGCCGCCAGGCGCGTCGGGTTGGCGCGCAGGTCGATGCGGTAGGAACCGAGCCAGGTATCCTGGGCGCGGAGGGGAGCGCAGGCCGCCATCAGCAAGGCCACGGCCGCGAGGCCGCTCGCCGGGAAAGGCAGCCGGGGCAATAGCGAAGGCGGGCGCTCTTTACCGCATGTCGACATGGGCAACACCGTAAGCCAGGCGCAAGGGTTGCGGCGACGGAAGCGGCGGACGCGACTGCAGGGACACAAGCCGCCCGAGCGAAGAGCGCCGGGCGGCCCGCACAATACTGGACAAGCAGGGCGGGACCTAGAAGAGGCCTACGCCAGTGGCCTGCACGAAGTCGGTGGCCGGGCGGTTGGAGTACAGAGCCCGGATGCGGTAGTAGTAGGTGACGTTGGTGGCGAGGCCGCCGCTGCCGAAGTCGGTGAAGGTGGTGATGGCCGGGCCGAGAGTGGTGAAGTTGGCGATGGTGACCGGGGCGCTCAGCGTCGTCGAGCCGAGAGCGGCGGTCTGACGCTGGAGCTGATAGCCAAGGAAGGCCGTGGCGACAGCGGGTGTCGTCACCACGGCTTCGGGTGCTAGCCACGTTATCTTGATGGCGTTCTCACCCCCGGTAAGCGGCGTCGCCACCGCATTGCGGGGAAGGAACTCCACCGGGGTCGCTGTGTGCACCGTCGGCTCGTCGCTGTTGTGCGTGATGGCCGCCAAGCCTACGACAGCCGCGGCGAGGATGAACCAGCGCCAGCTCTTGTTGGACTTCTTCTCGGTCGGGGCGGAGCTAACCTGCTCGGCGGTCTTGCCGTTGATGACCTGAGCGGCGCGCCAGGAAGCGTCGCGGAGGGCCTGACGGGCCATGACGCCCTCATCCGTGCCCTCGGACCACTGCTTGGAGCGGCCGACAACGCCGAAGGCGCGGAAGACGGTCGGCTCGGCCTTGGCTTCCTGGCTCTGGTCGTCGTAGTTGCTCTTGACGTCGTAAAGCTGGCCACCCACGACCACTTCGGCCGTGGCGGGCTTGGACGTCACCTTGTAGGAGGAGACGGTCGCGAGGAGGACCATGTCGACCTCCATGGCGTGACCGATCTGGATGGCAACCTTGGGATCGGTAACCTGCTGCTCAATGTCGACCGTGCGGATGCGACCCTCGCGGAGGGCGCGGCGCACCAGGGGCGAGGTGCGGCCGAAGTCGAGACAGATGACGTTCGGCAGGGTGTCGACGCCGGCCTGAAGGGCCGCGGTGGCCCATCGGGTCAGGTCATCGGGCGCGCCCGTGGCCTCGACATTCACCGGGAAGAGCAGGATCGTGGGCCCGCGGCCGGAGACGATGGGCAGCGGCTGGCTCGACGGAGTCGGAGCCGGGGCCGCCGCGGTCGGAGCCGCGGCATCGTCAGACCAAGCCAGACCCGCGGGCATAGCTGCGAGCATTACGGCGATAATCGTAGCCAGCGTCGCCAAGGCAGCACTGGTTTCCCTCACGCTTCTGCGTCTCATTGCACCGATCTCCCCCTGTTCGGGCAAGCGGCTCACCGCGCCGACCGCCGTGAGCTATCGACCCAACTGAAGTGTTCTCACTACCTGGTAAGACTGTCCCGTATCCGCGGAGCGGGCGGTGATCTGGACAAGGTAACGGCCGGCGGGTACTGGCGCGCCACGGTCATTGGCGCCGTTCCACGCGACCTGGTTGGTCCCTGCTGCCTGGGTGCGGTCGGCGAAGAGCTGGCGGACCGTCAGGCCGGCGATGTTGCGGACCGTCACGCTCACATCGGCCGCCGCGGCCAGGGTGTAGGCGACGGACGCGCCACGGCCGGCACCGGTGACCTGGGCCGACGTGATCATCGCGCCCACCGACGAGCGGGACGTGACGACGAGCTGGAAGCGATGGGCCTGGCCCACCGCGGAGCTGGTGAAGACGTAGCCGGGCGACGTGCGCAGGTAGGTCCGGCTGCCGGTGTCGAGGTCAACCAGCGTCGGGACCAGGTCGGCCGAGAGGGCCGAGAGGTCGGGCCAGTTAAGCGTGACCGGCGCGTTCACCTGATTGGTCGTCACCTGGAAGGACCACTGGAACTGCGGGTGGGACTTCGAGAGCATGTCGGCCAGGCACGGGGTGCCGTTCGGGCCGGCGATGACGGCCTGAACGCGAGCCTCACGCAGGCCGGCGGGCTCCGGCGGGGCGGGCAGGTCGCGCGCGTCCCAGCCGTCCTTCGCGTCGGTAGCCGCGCCCATGATGACGCGCTCGCTGGAGGCGTTGGCCGTGCTGGCCACCAGGGACATCTGCCAGCCATCGAGGGGGCGCTGGGCGACAGGAACGGTCGCCGGGCGCGTCTCGGCGGTCCAGCTGAAAGTCGGGGGCGGGACGAGGAGGACCAGGTCCTGGTTCACCGACAGCCAGTAGCCCGAGTAGGGGTCCATCCGCACGTCGGAGGGATTGACCTCCCACGTGTACTGGCGGTTGAGCGGATCCCAGGCGAAGAGCGTCGGGGTCAGGAGGCCTCGGTCGATCGCCTGCTGCATCGTCCAGGTGCGGCCCTCCATATCGACGACCTCAATGTTCATGAGGTCCGTGCTCGTCTGGAAGGGATCGCCGATCTGGTTCCAACCCTCGCTGACGACCAGATTGAAGGCCGCCGTGCTGGGGACCGCGGACCGGTCGGCAGGCATGTTGATCGTGAGGTGGTTGAGGTTAAGCAGCCAGTAGCCGAAGCCGGGCTGGATCGTGGCCGCGAAGGGGTCGGGGTAGAACCTGTAGCGCAAGGTCGGGTCGGCCTCGGTCGGGTCGTAGCGGACGATGGTGGCGGGGCCGCCGGGCGAGAGGCTGCCGAGGCTGCTGAGGACGTGGGGCGCCGCGTTATTGCCGAAGATGTACGGGAAGGAGACCATCTCGAAGGCCGGGTCGGACGACGGCAGCGGGTTAAGCACCGGCAGCGTCGGGATGTTGACCAGGGCGTCGAGCACCCGGCCGGAGGGCCCGGTGAAGCGGAAGTCTGCCTGGCCGGGACGCGTGGCCGCGGCCGTGACGTTCCAGGTGCCCGAGACGAGGGCGTCATGCGCCACGATCCCGAGGTTGATGGTCGGCGACCCGCTGGCCAGGGAGAAGCCGGAGGGCAGGCGGACGCGCACTGCGGCATTGAGGATGGGCGAGGGGCCGAAGTTGTCGATGTAGGCGGCCAGAGGGAAGGGGTTGCGGCCCTGCGAGTCCTCGATGCTGAAGTTGCCCGTGATCGGATCCTGAACGGCCTGGAGGGCCACCGGGGCGTAGGCCATGATCGCGAAGGGCGGGTTGTAGTTGGGCGTCGAGCTGCCGACGGCGTAGTAGGTCACGTAGCGGCGCGACTGGTTGGGCGCCAGGGCTTTGGCTTCCCACTTGACCGCGTAGCACCAGTCCTCGTGCAAAAGGGCGGCGGTCGTGTTCGGGGTGAAGTTCCAGGTGCTCGGGCCGTAGGGGGTAAGGCCGAGGGTGCGGAGCTGGCCGAGTTCAAGCTCGTCGGGCATGCCGGCGGCGAAGTTGGCGATCCCGGGGTTGAAGAGTTCAGTCGTATCCGAATCGCCCACCAAACCGCGGACGGCGACGGTAGGATTGGTCGGGTCGTAGCTGGTGAAAGTGTAGTTGTTGGCGTTGAAGGGGCCCTTGATGACGCTTTCGGTGGTCAGGACCGAGCCGTCGGGGAAGAAGAAGGGCTGGCCATCGCGGGTGACGCCGGTCTGTCCGAAGCCGCCGTCGACGACCATCTTGAGGCCGAAGGTGTGGCTGAGGGTGCCCTGGTTGGTGATGACGATGGACTCTTCGATGGCATCGCCGACGAGGGTGTAATCGACCTGTATCTGGATGAAGCCGATGGGGTTCTTGTTGGCGTCGAGTTCGATCGGGATGCGCGCAGTGCCCAGAGCGTCGCGGCTGCCGGCCTGAAAGGTCTGGGACCAGAAGTGCTGCACCAGCGTGCTGTCGGTATTGACGGGCTGGGCCAGGGCCATGGCGAAGGGATCGATGAACTGGCCGGTGTTGGCCGTGGTGGCGCCAGGGTCGACGGCTACGAGGAAACCGGAGGAGTAGCCGTTGGACGCGTCGGTCGAGGAGAGCTTGCT
Organism: Armatimonadota bacterium; assembly: GCA_003170595.1. Lineage (GTDB taxonomy): Bacteria > Armatimonadota > Zipacnadia > Zipacnadales > FEN-943 > FEN-943. The sequence continues at coordinate 47,337 of PMZA01000125.1, read as the reverse complement.
GGCGAGAATCAGGTTCTCGTCACCGACGATGGTGGGGTTGCCACCTCGGCCGGCCGGAGTGTTGGGCCCCGTGTAGAACTTGAACCGGCCCGCAGGGGTTACCGAGTAATTGTAGACGACCGGGTCGGTGGTGCCCGCTTGCGCAACCTGGAGGAGCACCTCGTCGGCGACATCCATGCGCGTGAGGCCAGCGGGATGGCTGACAGACACCGTCTGGGCCAACGCCGGGAGGCATGCCGCGGCCGTGGCGAGGGCAACAGCCACCAGCCACACGGCCCTCGACCGGGCGCGATTCATGCTCAAGCCCCTTAGGCTGCGATCGCTCATGGGTTCTCTACCGTCCTATCTGTAGGGCTCGGATGCCCTGCACTACCTGGCCGTCATCGGACCGGGCGGTGACGCAGACCAGATACTGGCCTGGCGGCACCTTGGCCCCGGACTCGCTGACACCGTTCCAGGCTAGAGACACCGGCGCGCCGGGATCGGCGTTGACAGTGGCGAGCTTGCGCACCCGGATGCCGGATATGTTGCGGATATCCACGTCGGCCTGGCAGGCCCGCGTGACCGAGAAGGTCACGACCGCGCCGCGCGAGCTTGCGCCCTGCGCGCGGACGCCCGCCAACTGCAGGACCTGGCCGGCGTCATCCAGGGTGCGGACGCGCAGCGCCCGGACGCCCCCGGAACCGGAGTCGAAGGTGTAGGCCGCGGCGGTGCGCATGTAAACCGTCCGGCCGGTCGCGGGATCCTCAAGGATGAGCTTGACGTCCTTGGGCACGACGCTGTTGAGATCGGGCCAGGTGACCGTGACCTGGGTGTTGGGCGTGGTGCACATCACGTCGAAGTCCCAGCTCTGGGACGAGCCCGGGGCGTGGAGATCCTGGGCGTAGGCGCCGTTGTTGTCACCCCAGTTGGTCTCAGGCACATAGGACTGCAGCGTGCCGACGACCGCAGGCGGCTTCGGCACGTCGCGGCCCGCATCGTAGCCGGCCGTGCAGCCGGGCCCCTCGCCGATGAAGAGAGTGGGGTCCGTGTCCGCGCCGGCCGCAGTCACCAGGCGGAGACGCCAGGTGCCGGGGGCGAGCCAGGGCTTGGTCGAGGCGGTCTTGGGCTTAGCCGATGCGCCCGAGATGCCGGGCGAGTAGATGACAAGCTGCGTGTCCTGGGCCACGTAGACCCAGTAGCCCTTGAAGGGCTGCATGGTCGCGGACAGCGGGTCGGACGGGAAGTCGTAGTAGGTGGAGGTGCCCGTGTTCTTGAGTTCGTAGATGATGCCGGGCGTGACGCCGGCGGCGATGGCCTCAGTGAGGTCCTGACGGACGCCGCCAGTCGTGAACTCGACGGTGCCCCACTGGACGGCGCTGGTGTAGGGGTTGCCGATCATGTTCCAGCCGGTCGGGAAGACCGTGCCCCGGTGGAGCATGATGGTGTACTGATCGTCCGTGACCACGTCGCCCTGGACGGTCAGCAGCGTCGTGCCCGAGCCAGGCGTGTTGATGAAGTAGCCGAGGCCGGCGGGCGGGCCGGAGACGATCGGGTTGGAGCCGGTGGCGTCGGGAGGAGTGAAGCTGGCCCATGGGTCGGGATAGTAGTGGTACTTGTTGGACGTGCTATCCGTCGGCACCCAGCGGGCGATATGGATTGCGCCCGTGCCCGGCGGGGTGAAGATGACGTTCGGGTCGGTGCTGAGCAGGTTGCGATAGGGCAGCGTGACAAGCTGGAGGCCCGCCGGGATGTTGGGCGGGACGACCTGGAAGGTGGCGGTGATGGGGCCGCGCACGTTGCCAGCGTTGTCGCTGGCGGTGAGGGCGACCGAGTGGACTCCGGTGCTGAGAGTAACGGGCGAGACGCGGGAGAGAGCGCCGGTGGTGCTGTCGAAGGTGAACCCGGTGACGGGATTGCCGTCGAGGGTCATCACGATGGAGGAGGCGTTCACGCCGCTGCCGGAGTCAGTGATCGTCGCCATGAAGGTCGGCGTGCGGGTGAGGACCGTCTGGCCGGGCTGGGGGAAGACCCAGGTGATGGTCGGCGGCGTGTTGTCGAAGCCGGTCGCCACGCGGAGGGTGACGCGGCCCCAACCGTAGTTGTCGTCCTGGCCCGACGTCATGCCCTTAGGCGGCGTCGTAGAGTTCAGGATTGGGAGCTTCCAGTAGTTATAGGCGAGGTTGGTCAGCGCAGCCGCCAGGTCGTTGGCGGTACGGCCGGTATCCTCGCTATAGAGCAGCGCCGCGGCTCCCGCGACATGCGGGGCGGCGGCTGAGGTGCCGATGTAGGGCTGGAAGACACCGCCCAGGGCGTCCTTGGCGATGCTGGTGGTCACTACGTCGGGGCCAAGGATATCGGGCTTGAGGACTCCGGCCACGTTCGGGCCGCGCGAGCTGAAGACCTCGAGCTTGTCGACGGCGATGTCCGCCACGCCGAAGGGCACAGTGTCGATGGTGCTGCCGCGAGTGGCGCCGACGGAGAGGGCCTTGAGAGCGTCGGCCGGCACCGAGATGCTGTGCGCCGGGACCTGGAGGGTGATCGGAATGTCGTCGCCAGGCACGAAGAGTTGGAAGTGAGCGTTGCCGTCGGCACTGATCTCGTGGATCCTGAGGTGATAGGTGCCGACGCCAATGGCGGCGACGATGGTCTCGCTCGGCGGCTGGCTGCCGGTCTGCGAGGTGGCCGAACTGGCGATCCTTGTGTTGTTGCTGTCGAAGAGTTCGAGGTCGTAGTCCTGGTCGGTCGTCGCGCCGGCGGTCTCATACCAGGAGAGGGAGGCCGTAAAGGTCTTGGCCACGGTGCTGGTGATGTCAATGCTCTCGACGCCGGAGGAGAACTCGCAGTAGCCGTTGTGGTTGGCGTCCTTAAAGTCGCCTTCCCAGTGACGCTGGGCGAAGTTGCCTGCGGCGACGACAACGAGAACACCGGCATTGCGGGCGTTGGCCACAGCCTTGGAAACGATGCTGGAGCCGTCGAAGGGGCCGTCGACAAGGCCCATGGACATGGAGACGACCTGGTAGTGGTTCGTGGCGGCGTAGTTGAGGGCCGTGACCTGGGATTCGGGCGTGTCGACAGCGAAGAGGTGGATGGTGGCGCCGGGGGCCATGTCGGCGACGATCTCGGCACAGGCGGTGCCGTGGTCGCCTACGCCGAAGGTGCCGTCGGCGCGGAAGGAAGGCGGGTTGGGGTCGGTCAGGCTCTTCGGAATCTCGACGTCCGTGAGGCCCTTGGCGAAGTCGGTGTCAATGACAGCTACGCGGCAGCCGGTGCCGAAAATGTTATTGGCCTGGAAGGCCGAGGCGTTGGTAAGCTGAACGCCCTCGCTGACGAAGGCGCCGTAGCCGAACAGAGGGATAAGCCTCGGGCACGGAGCGACCTGGGCGACCTCTGGGCGGGCGGCCAAGACGCGGAGTTGGGCGGCCGGGATGAGGATGTCGGCACGATCGCCGACGACATGGAGTACCTCGCCGCCGGCGGCAGCGACAGCCCCAGCGCTCGCGCGACCGGGCATGAAGCGCACTTCGACCTGGAGCTGCCCGCGCACGACGGGCACGCCCGGCGTCGCAGCGGCGGCCGCAGTGGTCACAGCCCCGGCTTCGGCCCGAGCCGCGATGCCCCGCAAGGGACCCGCGAGATCGGTCCAGCCGTCACCGGCCGCCAGAACCCATTGTCCTGTCGCGGCGACGACCAGGGCGATTGCTAAGATTAAGCTGCTTCGGCGCCAGAGGCCCGGCACTGTTCTCGTCCTCCTGAACCTGCTGCGAAACCCCGAAGCACCAGCTTCGACGGTTCCTGAGATCGCGCCCCAACCTGCTCCAGAGCGCTTCTCCCCGCTATCTTGGCCTGTCACGGAGCCTCAGGAGAGGTTTCGCAACAGCTTCTAGGCTGCAAATCCTTCCGCTCCAGCCCTGCCCAAGATACCAGGCAGACCCCGGCGGAGCTGCTATCCTCCGCCACCGCCCGGTGAAGGGCGGCCAGGGCAAGCGTCCATTCGGTCACACGGCCAAAGGGCGCATGCTTGTCGTAATCCTTCCACGGCTCAGTTTGAAGCGGCGGCAAAAAGATACCAAGGTTCGTCGGCGCAAAGCTCCCGGCCGGGCGACCGCCCCCACCGGTCTTGTGCACTGCGGCCGACACCTCCGCAGCCAGCGTCCCCGCCGTCGACTTCACATGCGGGTCGGCGACGCCGGCGTCCATCGCGGCGGCCAGAGCACCCAGATCGGCCATCTCTCCGCTTGGACCCCAACAGGGCACCAGCGGACGTAGGGCCTCCAGGGCCCGGGCGCAGTTCCGAGCGTCACGCCTCACCTCAACCCCGAGAGCGCGAACATGCTCCGCAACGCCAGTCAGACGCGCAGCCGGCATCCACATCGCCCCGGCGTCACCGGCAGCCGCAGCCAGAACGGAGGCCGAAGTCGCCGCCGCCTGCTCCGCCGTCGGGCGCGAGGCCAGGGCGCCAACGAGCCGCCCAAGCTCGCCGCCATCCATCGCGATCTCGCCGGGCGCGGCCGCCGCATACTTCGCGGCCGAACGAAGCGCCCAGAGCTGCTCGACCGATGCGCCGTGGCAGCAGGCCAGAACGACGAGGTCCCAGGACTGGCCAGCGAGAGCTTCCTCGATCTCGGCCGCATCGAGACTGTCGCCGCCCGCGCTCCAGTCCTCGCCGAGGCCGCCGGCAACGGTCATGAGCCGCCAGGGGTCCGACACCGAGGCCGGAGGCTTGCCGTGGCCGAGAAGGATAAGGGCCTTCGGGCCGGCGACACGCAGGCTCCGCGCATAGCGGGTGAACCGGGCGAGCGATTGGGGACTCCCCGTATTGAGGCTACCCCAATTGCGCGTCGAGGTCCGTCCGCCGTAGCGGATCGTGAGGGTGGCGCGGCTGTCCGGACCCGGCGGACCATCGAGAAGCACGACCGAGGTCATGCCCCCGGCTGTCGCCGCCCGGGCAGTACTTGCCGCATACTGAGCCGTTTGCCAAAGATCGCTGTCACCAGCCAGATAGAGCGCTGCCAGCCACGGCCCCGAGTCGGCCGAAGAGCAGGCCGGGGCCAGGAGGGCTGCGATCAGGCTAATGCTTGGGAGCGCGCGCCTCACCCCACCAACCGGTGCGCTGCGCACCGCCCTTGCTCGCCCCCGCTGCAGTCGCGCTGGGCGGCAGGTTCACGGTCGTGAAGTGGAACTGCTGGCTGAACTCGAGCTGGAGAGTGTTCTTGGCCCGCGTCTCGCCCGGGACATACTCGCCCACGGCCCAGACGTAGTCGGTGCCGTTCTGGAAAATCGTCTGGTTGGGGTCGTTGACGACGAAGCTCATGGTGGTGGAGGTCGGCTGCTGGGCCGAACTCTGGTAGACCGGATTGTTCAGGTTGTCCGCGCGGTAGACCACCAGCACGTAGCGGGCGGCGGCGCCGTTGCCCTCGGAAGGGCCGGTGCCGAGATCCCAGTTGAAGGTGATCTGCTGGGGGTTGATGGTCGTGGAGCCATTGAGCGGCTCGCGCGGGATGGCGGGCAGGATGAAGGTCTGCGGGCCGAGCGGCACGCTGGGCTCGGAGAGGACCTCGTCGGCGCTGGGGGTATAGGTCTGCGTCGCGGCGACGAAGGTGACCTGCTGCGAGCGGACCTGGGTGGTGCCGGTGCCGGTGCCGGCGATGGGGATCTGAGGGTGGTAGGGGCTGACGATCCGGCGGATGCGGTAGAAGTAGGTCTCGCCGGACACCAGGGCGCGGTGGTTGTAGAGGATGGTAGCAGTGGCGGACGCCTGAGTGCCGGCGTTGTTGTACTGCCAGGTCTTGGTGAAGGTGATGGAGGCGCGGTCGGTCTGATCGTCAGTCCATGGGCCCGGGAAGGTCTGGTCGAGGACCTGGACGATGTTTTCCGGGTCGGCGACGTTGAGATACTGGGTGGTGCCGCGGTAGATGATGTAGCCCTTGACCTGCGTGGCGGGGTCCGGTGGCTGACCGTTCTGGAAGATGTCTATCAGGATGCCCGGATTGACGCCAGGGGCCGACTCAGTCGGCGAGGCCTGACCGCCAGGGGCGCTCTTGTTGCCCGCGACCTCGGAGGGGCTGCCGCCCATGGCAATGGCGACGATGCCTGCGGCGACGGCGACGGCAGTAAGGATGCGGGCCGAGGAGGTGACCTTGCGGCTGCGCTCGATGGCCTTCTGAGCGGTAATGGGCTCGTAGAGGACGTAGACACGGTCACCCGTGCGCGGCGGCATGCCGCCCACAGGGACACCGACGGAGCGGTCGGAGTCGGTCTGATGCACGACCATGGTGCCGATCTTGCGGAGCTCGGTCTTCTCGAGTTCGCGCTCCCAGATGCCGCGCATGACGACGAGGCGGTCGCCCACCCGGAGGCCGTCGGCGACGCCGAGGTTGAGGTGGACGTAGCCCTGGTCGTCGATGGACTCGACGTAGCCGCGGCGGACACGCTTGACTTGCATGTCACGGACCGCGCCCTCGGCGGCGTCGCGGAGGACCTGATTGGTGATGGAGTCACTGTCGCCCTTCCAACCGGGGAGGGGCTTGAGCTGGCCGGTGCCGGAGCCGCCGGCGATGACCTCTTCGGCGACGACGTCGAGGCTTTCGATCTCGATGCGGCAGACGCCCGCGCCAGCGGCTGGATCCACTGAGATGCCCTCAAGGTAGCCGTTGACTACCCGGTCGGCGTGGAGCCGCTCAGCCATGCGGAGCTGCTCCTGCCGGTTGAGGGGCGAGTGGAGGCCGAGGGCCGCGAACTCACGCATCAAGTCGGAGGAGGAGGCAACGGTGAACTCGCCGGAATCCTCCAGGGCGAGGGCCAGGGCCGCCGTAGCCTTCTCGAGGACCGCCGTGGGTGCGCCGCCCGAGGTAGTGCGGTCGATCACCGGCAAAACCACGACATGGGTGACCTCCTTGCCCGCAGAGGGCTGGGCGAGGACACCCGCGGCCAGGAAGCACACGGCCACAACAGCGATCATTACTGCGCTCAATCTACCGTAGTTGGACGCCATTGCCTTCCATCTCCCCTCCCGGCGGGTGTGTCGCTTCCCGCCAAGGGATTCACCTAAAGAACCGGCTCAACCGCGCCGCCTGGTTCACCGCCCGAGCTGCAGGGCAGTCACGGCACGGGTCTGCTCACCATTGTCACTCAGGGCCCGGACGAGCACAAGGTAGCGCCCGGCCGGGACCTTCGATCCCCGATCGTTGTGCCCGTCCCAAACCATGCTGTTGCGTCCGGCCGTCGCCACGCCACCGCTGGCGAGGGTGCGTACCGGCAGGCCACTCATGTTCATAACCTGGATGTCCACCGTCGCCGCGGCGGAGAGAGTGTACACGATGTTGACGCTGCCGCCGGCAGGCGTGGCCTGGAGGGCCGAGACAGCCATGGGCGCCGAGCCGGACGACTGGAGCGTTATCTGCAGATCGCGCACGGACTCGCGGGCCGTGAAGGTGTAGCCGGAGGCCGTCCGCATGTAGAGGCTCTTACCTGCGACCGCGTCGACGAGGATCGGCCGCACACCGGAGGGCAAGCCGGACAGGTCGGGCCAGGTGATGGTGACCGGCGAACCAAGCTGGTCGGTCTCGACGCGGACCTTGTAAGTCTCGCCGGCCTTGGGGCGCATGTCCACGGCGAGGCGGCTGCGGTCGGCGGCGGCGCCGTCAGCAACGGCGCTGGCAGCTACGAAGGGACCACTCATCGGCGTCGGCGGCTTGAGTTCGTCGAGCCCGGGGTCGAAGTTGTCGCTGGCGGAGGAGGCCACGCCGAGGTAGGTGTTGGCGTCGGAGGCTGACCCGCACTTGACCGTCAGCGCCAAGCCCCAACCGGAGGCGGGACGGGCGAGGCCGGCCGTCTTCGCGTGGGCGACGACGGCGGCGGTGCCGGTGTTGTTGATGAGCATCGTCAGCGGACGGCTGCAGGCCACCCAGTAGCCGATATAGGGGTTGAGGCTGCCGGAAGGCTGGTAGGCGCCGATGACGTAGGCCCACAGCGAGCTGAGAATGTAGCCGCGCTGGCGGGCTGTTTGCCAGTCATAGGTGATGCCGGTGCTCGGGTCGAAGACCTGAGCGGAGAAGATGTCGATGGGGCTCGTATACGGATCGCCGACGAGGTTCCAGGTGGCGTAGAGAGGCACCGACACCGGGCTCGTCACGTTGCCGCCGGTCGTGGTCAGATCGGACGTGCCGTTGAGGAAGAGCCAGTAGCCCACTCCCGGGCGGATCCGGTCGGCCGGAGCGTTCGGGTAGAGCGCATACTGCTGGCGCGTTGCCTCGAAGGCGGCGAGGCGCAGGGACTGGCCCGCCGGCAGCCTGAAGATGTTGGCCGGATCGAGGGCGGTATAGTCGCCCGGCAGCGAGAGGAGCTGGAGGCCGGTCGCGAAGGTATGGAGGCTGTTCAGCTTGAACACGATGTTGGCCGAGAGGGCGCCACTGACGACGGTGACCGACGTCTGGGAGGGGTCGGAACTGAAGCCGATGGGCTGGGGCTCGATGACGACCGTGCCGGCCGGGGCGGAGGCGAACTTGAAGTTGTACTGAGGCCCACCGGCGTCCGACTGGAAAGTGCCGCTGGTAGTCGTCGACTGGGTGGTCTGGCCCGTGGCGATCAGGAGGACCTGGACGCCGCCTACAGGGAGGCCGCTAACCGCGCTGATGACGCGGCCGGTGACCACGCCAGCCGGCTGAGGCGTCATGATGAAGTGCAGCGGCGGATTCGTCGACTGGAGGGCGACAACCGTCACCGTCTGGGGGGCGGAGGTGCCATAGGCGGCGGCGTCGGCGGTGACCGAGTAGGTGCCGGGCTGGACGCTGATGTGGACGGTGCCGGTGTTGTCGGTCGTGCCGGTGCCCACCGTGGTACTACTGGACTTGACTCTCACAGTCGCGCCGAGGATGGGCAGGCTCGTGTTGGCGTCGGTGACGAGGGCGACGACGGTGCCGTTGGCGGCGGGAAGCTGGAAGTCTTGATGGGTCACGTTGTTGGCGGTGACCGTAACGGTCTCGGGACCCTCGGTGCCGTACCCCACGGCCGTGCCGTCGGCAGTCACGGCATAGTCGCCCGGGGGCAGGTTGCTAGCGGTGTAGGTGCCGTCGGCGGCGGTGGTGAAGGTCTTGGGCCAGTCCGCGGAGGTCGTGCTGCCCGGCCACGTGGTTGTGGTGGAGCCGTCGGGGTTGGTGGTGACGACGGGGACAGCCTGGACGCTGACCGTGGCGTTGTTGATGGCGGCGCCGGTGGCGGCCGAGGTGACGACGCCGGAGATGGCGCCGGGGTCAGCGAGCTTGATAGAGAAGTCGATGGGCACGTAGCCGAGGCCGCCGTGGATGAAGGCGCCATCGAAGTGCTGGACGCTGTAGCCCGGGCGACTGACGTCAAGGGTGTAAAAGTCGGGCTGCAAGCCGTTGACGACGAAGGTGCCGTCGGGCTGCACGCGGACCGCGCTCGTGACTGTGGAGCCGCCCTCACGGCAGAGGACGATGGGATACGGCGGCGTGGATATCGGCTTGCCGCCATTGCTGAGCGAGACGACCTTGCCCTGGAAGCCACCGGTGCGCATCCAGCAGCAGGCGTTGTGCAGGATGTGACTGCGGAAGTTACGGGAGTGGGAGTAGTTGTTGACCGTATGGTAGCGGCGGTTTAGCTGCTCGAAGCCGAAGGCGAAGTAGATGACCTTGGCACCACTGGTAGGATCCTGGTAGCGGATGGCCGCGGCCGTGGTGTTGGCATAGCTGAAGGACGTGCCGTAGTCGTACAGCGCCTCGTTGGTGTTCGTCGGCGCGATGATGTCCGGGCGCAGTGAGAACTCACTGCAGTCGGTATAGGCCGGAGCATTCGGCGGAGGGATACGGGGCGAGTTGAGGCCCGCGATCGGACGATCGTCGGCGTCGTAGTTGTCCCCGTGGATCGCGGAGATCGGTGCGCCGTTGGCCCAGGGGTCGTTGGAGACGGGGTCCCACGGGTGGGCGGCCGTGGCCGGGCCTCCGAAGCCGGTGAGCGTGAAGCCATAGCCCGTCTGAAGCATCTGCCATTCGAAGCTGCCCTTGAAGACATAGTAGTTGGCAATGATAGGCGTGTCGGACACGAAGTTAGCGTGGAGGTAGCGGGTGAGGAAGTCGTTGCTCAGCGAGCCGTTGAGGGTGAGGGCCCAGGCGATGTTCTCGCCGCCGATCAGGACGCGGCCGCCACGGTCGAGGAAGAGGCCGAGATCGGACTGGGTGGCGGCGTCGAGAATGTCGCCGCTATCGCTGCCGGTGAAGACATCGCCCGAGTGAGAGGCGGCCCAGACTACGCAGCGGTCGGCCACGAGGACGCGGCGGGTAGCCGTCGCGTTGACCGGGTCGGCCACCGCTTCGGTCGGATCAAGCTGGTACTCGACCGTGGGCAGGTAGTACTGGTAGACCTGCTGCGGCACAGGACCGCGGCACAAGATCCGCCAGACGTCGTAGCCCATGTTGTAGGCGCCGGCGAGGGAATCGTAGTCGATGTTGCCGATGCCGCTGTAGGTGCCGGGGTTGCTGCGCCAGTAGCTCTCGTTGGGCCAGCCCGCCGGGAACATGTTGTTGTTGCCGGCGTTGTAGAGGAACTTCTGCCCCTCGCAGTAGTCGTCGACGAAGAGGATGTTGGTTGAGGCCGCGAACTGGACGGTCGTGAAGCCGTAGACGTGGTCGTAGGTGAAGCTGTTGCCCGCGTTGTCCTGGACCACGATGTCGATGATGTAGTCGTGGGGGTTGGTGGCGGTGGTGAAGACACCGGAGAAGATGCCGTCGCCCGCCGTGGTATCGCCGTTGGAAGGGTCGCCGTCATCGGTCATGACGCAACTGCCGACCTGGGCGCAGTCGTACTCCAACTTGCGGGTGCCGGCCATGAAGCTATCGTCGAAAGTCGGGTCCTCGAGGCCACCCCAACCGGCGAGGGGATCGTCGGCCCAGATCTTCTGGTCAGGATTCCTCAAGACCGCCCGAACGGAGGCAACGCCGGAATCGGCGTCATAAATCGGGACATGGATGGTGACGTCGGCGCCCGGCGTGGTCTGGCGCGGGCCGTCGATGGAGGGCTTGTCGATGAGCAGAGGCGGCGTGGTGTCGGTGTTGACGCGGATCCACACGTCGTAGGTCGCGCGGGTGGCATCCGAGCGGTTGGACGACCATACGAGGCGAATGGGTAGCCGGTCATTGGCCGGGAGCCAGGAGGGGTGGATGTTGGTGGCGTTAGTCGTCTCGTCGGTATCCGTGATGAGGACGGCGTCGCCGCCGGAGATCTCGCCGCTGGAGGTCATCTGCCAGATGTTGAAGTTGATGTTGGCGTCGAGGCCACTGGTCTTGCGGCTGGAAGCGAAGCCGATGGAGCTGCCGGTGGGGCTCCAGGCGGGATCCTGGTCGTCGGCGTTGGGATCGTTGCCGCCGTTGGAGAACTGCTCGGGGGCGGTGCCCTGATCGTCGGTCTTGAAGATGCGGGTATGGAGGCCGGCCTGGCCGGTGAAGAGGATGAGGTTGGCGGACCCGGACCAGGTGGGCTCCGTCTCGCCGGTGCCGCTAGTTAGCTGGATCGCGGCGGCGCCGCCGGCGGCGAGGATCTTGTAGATGTGAGGAGTGCCCGACTCGTCGGAGGCGTAGGCGATGTAGTTGCCGTCGAGGGAATAGGTGGGATGGCGCTTGTTGCCCGCGCCGCTGGTGATCTGGTAGATGGCCTGGGTATTGAGGTTAATCGTGTAGATCTGGTAGAGGCCGCTAGAGTTGGCCGTGAAGGCGATCCAACGGCCGCCAGGGTCGTAGCAAGGCTCGCGCTCGTCGCCGGCGCCGCTCGTCACCTGGATCTGATTGGAGCCGTCGGGCCGCATGATCCAGACGTGATAGTGCGGGGTGATGGTGGGGGGAATCGTCGGGTCGATCTGGAAGTTCTTGTCGAGGTCAACGCCATTGCTGGCGAAGACGATGCTGTTGCTCACCGCGCTAGGGGCCGCGGAGGGATCAATCTCATTGGAGGCGAGGGTGCCGGGAGTGATATCCGTGTCGGGGTTGGGGCCCGCGGTTTGGGCGGTGCCTACCCGCCCGGCAGCGGCCGTGGAAGCGCCGGCCTTGGCCCTGTTGGCGAAGAGACCCGCGGGGATGTGTTGGCCGATGAAGGGGTGCTTGCCGCTAAGGCTCAAGTAGGGCGGGAGCGAAGGCGCGGTGGGGAATCGCATAGCCGGCTTGGTCGCGGAGCTTGCGCCGGATACGGCGGATGCTGCGAACACCGCCAGAGCTGCGATGATTGATGTTGCAAAGACGGTACGGCTGAGACGGCCGCTACGCACTACGATCACTCCCCTGGCCAAGGCAGCAACCGAGGCTTGCGTGATCAGGCAAGTCCGTTGGCAGGTCCACCTTCGGATCCGCGCGCGCGCAACGCCCTGTTATGCATGCACCCGCAACAACAAAACGACGGGCCAGGGCCTATCTGCGCGCATATCGTCCAAGCGAAAGCCCCCGGTTGCCGGATCAGCTTTCGCTTAACCACCGCCGCCACGGCCGGCCCCGCCCGTCCGACCGCAGCGAGTATAGCACAACCGCTTTCCCCGCCGCAAGCCGATTCCGGTTAGAAGCTAGGGCAAGACTTCTTGGGCGGAAGGACCAATCTGCGGCGACGGATTCGCGCTGGAACCGGGTGAGGCGATGCGACAGTCGAAAGACGGGGCGGTCAAGGACCGCGGCGATCGAAGAACGTAAAGACTTCCGAGAGGGACTGCTGGTTGCTGCCAGGTATTGCTTTGGACAAAGCAGGCGGCGATAGGTTCCGGCGTTTCGAATCCCTGCGGCGCGGGCCCGTGCGTTGACCACCCCTACGGTGGGTAGTTACAATGGCGCACCGCCGGGGTGGTCTGACATGCCACATATTGAGCGATTCGGGGTATCCATCGACAGCGACCTGCTGGCCGGCTTCGACCGCATGATCGCGGAGAAGGGCTACCCCAGCCGGTCGGAAGCCGTGCGCGATCTGGTGCGCGGGCTTATGGTGCGCGAGAAGTGGGGACTGCCCGAGGGAATCGTTGTGGGCGCCATAACGCTCGTCTACGATCACCAGGCGCGGATGCTCGACTACAAACTCACCCACCTCCAGCACGACTACCACGACCTCATCCGCTTCAGCACTCACCTCCATCTCGACGAGCGGCACTGCGTGCAGGTGGTCATCGTGGGCGGCCCGGCCGGGCGAGTGCGGGAACTGGCGGACAGGCTGTCGGCGCTCAAGGGCGTCAAGCATGCCGAGCTATCCTGCACGGGCGTGGCGTGGGAGGAGGACGGGGCGGAAGAAGGCGGGTATGAGCGTGAGCATGAACATGCGCACGGGGATGGTCATGGGCACGAGCATGAGCATGACCACGATCATGCTCATGAGCATGGACAAGACCACGATCATGAGCATGGGGATCACGAGCACGAGCACTAGGAGCGGCGGGAACATGCGATTCACCAAACTGCACGGGCTGGGCAATGATTACATTTACATCGACGCGATCGCGCAGGACCTGGGCGGCTACGACCTCGTCGGGCTGGCGCGGGTCCTCAGCGACCGGCACTTCGGCATCGGCGGCGACGGCATCATTCTCGTCCTGCCGAGCGAGGCCGGCGACTTCCGCATGCGCGTCTTCAATTCCGACGGCAGCGAGGCGGAGATGTGCGGCAACGGCGTGCGCGCCTTCGCCAAGTATGTCTACGAGCACGGCCTCACCGATAAGACCGAACTCGCCGTGGAGACCGGCGCGGGGATCATCCGGCCGAAGCTCCTCGTCAACGCGAAGGGCCGCGTCGAGCGCGTGCGCGTCGACATGGGCGAGCCGCGCCTGGCCCGTAGCGACATCCCGATGCAGGGCGAACGGGCCGGAGAGCCTGCCGTCGAGGCGCCGCTGATGGCCGGGGGCGAGAACTATGCCGTGACCTGCGTGTCGATGGGCAACCCGCACTGCGTGGTCTTCGTCGACGATGTCGACAACTATCCGGTGCGCGAAATCGGGCCGCAGATCGAGAACAACGTGGCCTTCCCCGTGCGGACCAACGTCGAGTTCGCCCACGTGCTCGACGCCGGGCGGATCGAGATGCGCGTGTGGGAGCGGGGCGCCGGCGAGACGATGGCCTGCGGGACCGGGGCGTGCGCGACGGTGGTGGCGGCGGCGTTGACGGGACGTGCCGACCGGAAGGCGACGGTGGAACTGCTGGGCGGCGACCTGGAGATCGAGTGGGCGGAGAACGGGCGGATCTACATGACCGGCCCGGCGAGCGAGGCGTTCAGCGGGGAAGTCAGCGAGGAACTGCTCGAACAGGTGAAAGCGTAGACCTCGGGGCTCTGCCCCGAACCNNCCCCACGCCGCCTACGGCGGCTGCGGCCGCGTCGCAGAGAGCTCGCCGACGGGACGCATCCGACGCGAGCGACAGGTGGTAGGCGGCGAGGCAGAGCCAAAAGGAGATCCTGCGGCGACCCAAGACGTCGCTCTCAGGATGACAAACGTTGCGGGGCGCAGTGGAAATTCGATAGCACAAAAGACGAGCGGGGGCCTCGAAGAGAGGCCCCCGCTGCTTTTGCCGGCCGCGGTGATTACTATTCAACCGATTCTTTCGTGATCTTGGGAGCAACCGGCCCCGTCGGCGACCAACCCGCCGTGTAAGCCTTGCCCTCGCACCCGAAGATCGGCAGGTACTTCTCGATCTCGCGCTTGATGTATTCCTTGGCCGGCCCGAGGACCTTGCGGAAGTCCTTCTCGTTCGGCTTATCTTTCAGGACCACGCACATCCCCTGCACGAAGGCCTGGCTGAGAGCGGTCGCCACGTTGACCTTGCACACGCCCATCTCGCACGCGCGCTTGACGTCTTCCATCGCGATGCCCGAGGAGCCGTGGAGCACCAGGGGGATCGAGATGAGGTCCATGATCGCCTGGATGCGGGCGAAGTCGAGGTGAGCGCCCTTGGCGGGCATGCCGTGGATCGCGCCGATGGAGACGGCCATGCTGTCGCAACCGGTCTTCATCCAGAAATCCTTGGCCTGGTCGGGGTCGGTGAACTGGGAATGGAGCTTCGAGCACTGGCTCGGGTCCATGAGGCTGCAGACGTCGTCGGTCTTGCCCTCGACGAGGGGGATGAGGCTGTCGGAGGTGAGGAAGTCCTCGATCTTGGGGATGATGCCGAGTTCGCACTCAAGCTGGAGGCCGACGGCGTGGGCCATGCGAACGATCTCCGCGCTGGTCTTGCAGTTGACCTCGTAGGGTTCCTTGGCGCCGTCGTACATGAGCGAGGTGAAGCCGGCGCGGAGGCACTGGACATTCTGTTCGTAGCTGGTGCCGTGATCGAGGTGGAGGACCACCGGGATGCGCGACTTCTCAGCGACGATGCGGACGATGGCGGACGCTTCCTCGAGGCCGGCGTAACCGATGGCGCCCTGGCTGACCTGGAGGATGACCGGAGACTCGTGCTCCTGACAAGCTTCGATCGTGGCCTGCACGCTTTCGAGGTTGTTGGCGTTGAAGGCGCCGACAGCGTAGTGCCCGTCGAGGGCGGGCTTGAGGACTTCATTGCTGGTTACCAACGGCATACAGGTACACCCCTCTTCATGTCGGTTGATGGTTGCCCTTCGGCAAACGATGCGCTACTGCGCCCTACGGTGCGCTAGTCGGGATCTTCTTCGCCGAAGTATTCTGGCAGGCGGTCGCGGAGGAATTCCTCGACCTCGTCCCTCGGAGGCAGCGAAGGTATAGCCCCTTTGCCAGTGGCTGTCAAGGCTCCGGCCGCGTTGGCGAAGGACAGCGCCGGGATGAGTTCTTCGTCCTCCAGGTCGCCGGGTTCGCGGCCATCTTTCATCAGTTCGAAAAGCTTGACGAGCATGCCCGCGACGAAGGCATCCCCGCAGCCGGTGGTCTCCTCGACAGGGACCGTGAAGCCCTTGAGCATGCCCTGCGTCTGGCCGTTCATGTAATAGCAACCCTCGGCGCCGACAGTGACCGCGACGAGTTCGGGGCCCTTGGCGAGGATCTGCGCGGCACCCGTCGCGAGGTCGGACTCGCCGGTGATGAACTGAAGTTCGTTCTCGGAGAGCTTCATCACGTCGCACAGCTCGATGGCGGCGGTTATCTCGCGACGGGCGGTCTCGAGGTCGGGCCACAGGGGCGGGCGGAGGTTGGGATCGTAGCTGATGAGGCATCCCGCGTCGGCGGCGATTTCGATGGCGCGGAAGGTGGCGAGGCGGATGGGCTCGTTGATGAGGCTGATGGAGCCGAAGTGGAAGATGTCGGCGGAGGCGATGTACTCGGCGTTGAGATCGCCGATGCCGAGCTGGGTATCGGCGGCCTCGGGGACATAGAAGGTGAAGTCGGGGCTGCCGTCGGCGAGGACGGTGACGAAGGCGAGCTGGGTGTGGTGACCGGGGTCGAGGACGAAGTTGGTGAGGTCGACGCCTGCGTCGAAGAGGACCTCCTTGATGAAACGTCCGCAGAAGTCGTCGCCGACCTTGCCGACGAAACCGGCGGAGGTGCCCATGATGGCGACGCCCGCGGCAACGTTGGCCGGAGCGCCACCGGCGGCTTTCTCGAAGCCGGGCGACTGCTCGAGAGTGACACCCTTCTCGAGGCTAACGAAATCGATGAGTGCTTCACCTAAGGCGATGACGTGTGGCATGGATGTGGTTCCTCCCGACAAGGTCTGCTGCCCGATGGGTCCGCGGTGACTTTCTCGACTCGCCGAACGGCAGCGCGCGGCGATGCGAGGCCAGCCGGAAACCTGTAGCCGCGGGCTTCTAGCCCGCGGGGGTGGCGTGCTGTGGCCGCTCCTATCTTTCAGCGCACGCCCCACGAAAAACAAGGCCACCCCGTCCCACCCCCGCGGCCTGCAAGGCCGCGGCTACAGCGGCCGGGGAAGTCGTGCCTAACACGGCGGGCATGAATGCCCGCCCTACAGCAAGCGGCGACCCCATCGCGCACGTTCAGGATTCGATGAGCGGGCAGGGCGGGAAAAGGGTCATCGCCCGCAGCGCCTCGTAGCGGTCGCAGACCTCCGCCGTCGTCAGCCTCTTCAACGCCTCGACCCCGAAATCCTGCACGCATAGCGACGCCGTGGCCGTGCCCGCTGCCAACGCCGCCCGCAGGGCGTCCTCACCCGTGTCGTCGAGCCACGCCAACATGCCGATGAGGCCGCCGGCGAAGCTGTCGCCCGCGCCCGTGGGGTCCACAACGTCGGGCAGCGGCAGGGCCGGGAGCGTGAAATGCCCGCCCTCCCACACCAGCGCCGCGCCGTACTCGCCCTTCTTCACGACGAGGAAGCGCGGGCCCATCGCCAGGACCTTCCGCGCGCCGAGGGCGAGGTTGTGCTCGCCGGAAAGCTGGCGAAGTTCGGCATCGTTGATGACCAGCAGATCGATGCGGGCGAGGAGGGCGTCGAGGGCCTCGCGCTCGCCCTCGATCCAGAAGTTCATCGTGTCGGCGACGACGAAAAGCGCGCCGGCGACCTGGTCGAGGACGGAAAGCTGGAGCTGGGGCTGGATGTTCGCGAGGAACACGAAGGGCGTCTCGCGCCAATCGGCCGGGATCTGGGGGTTGAAGTCCGCGAAGACGTTCAGCTCGGTGAAGAGCGTGTCGCGGGTGTTCATGTCGAAGCGATAGACGCCGCCCCAGCGGAAGGACTTGCCACCCGGGATGGTCTCGACGCCGGCGAGATCGACGCCGCGGGAGGCGAGGTCGTCCATCGCCGCGCGCGGGAAGTCGTCGCCCACGACGCCGACGAGGCGGACCGGCGCGAGGATGGATGCCGCCAGGCCGGCGTAGGTGCCTGCTCCGCCGACGGCGTCATCGCGACGGCCGAAGGGGGTCTCGATCGTGTCGAGAGCCATGCTGCCGACAATCAGAACTTGCTGGGCTATGGTTGGTCACTCCTCATCATCAGGCGCGGATGGGCCGCGCAGAAGCTCGCCGAAGGCCATGAAGACGACCCTGGGCAGAGCCTTCAGGCGGGGCAGGCGGGTCGGTTCCTTGCACACGCGGTAGGCCCACTCGAGGCCGGTGCGCTGCATCCACACGGGCGCGCGGCGCTTGCGGCCGGGGAGGACGTCGAGGCTGCCGCCGATGCCGATGGCCACGCGGGCGCCGATCTGGGCGAGATGATCGCGGAGGAAACGCTCCTGGCGCGGCTGCCCCAGGGCGACGAAAAGCACGCCCGGGCAGAGGGCCGCGATCTTGGCGACGACGGCAGGCTCCTCGTCGGGCTTGAAGTAACCATCGCGGACGCCGGCGACCTGAAGGCCGGGGGTGCGCTCGGCGATGCGGGCAGCGGCCTCCTCGGCCACGCCGGGCTCGGCGCCGAGGAAGAAGACCGACTGACCCTCCTCGGCGGCAAGGCGGCAGAGATTCTCGACCATGTCGCAGCCAGAGACGCGGACCTCGACGGGTAGGCCGAGAAGCTTGGCCGCGAGGACCACCCCTGCGCCGTCGGCAGTGACGAGGTCGGCGTGGTTGACGATCTGGCGAAACTCCTCATCCTCGCGGGCGCGGACGAGGCCCGAGGCGTCGCAGGTGACGATGTAGTGCGGCTCGCCCGAGCGCAGCCAGCCGCGGGCAAGCTCCATCGCCTCAGCCATGGTCAGGGCGTGGAGGCGAAGGCCAAAGATGCGAAGCTCGGCCGGACCGTGATGGGCGACGGCGCGGGGGAGGAGGCGGACGGCCACGTAGCCGAGGAGGAGGCCGGCGAGGACCCATACCACGACGACGGCGAGCTTGATCGCCCAGTTGGCCTCAACGATCGTCACCAGGAGCACGGCGAGGAGGGCGAGATAGCTGGCACCCACAAGCTCGACGCCCGAAACCTGGCGCGACGAGTAGCCCTGCGAGAGGAGGACCTCATGCAGATGGCCGGGGCGCTCGATGATCCGGCGGCGGCGCTGGGCGGCGGCCGGTGCGACGGCGGCGAAGAGAGGCATGCCCAAAACCAGCAGCGGCAGGAGGAGGGCGAGGAGGGCCGTGTTCTTCACCAGGCACGCGGCGGCCACCCATCCGACGGCGACACCGACGGCATACGCGCCCGCCGTGGACGAGCGGTGGAAGAGGTAGCGCTCCAGTGGTGCGAGGCCGAGGCCGGCGCCCGTGAGGGCGGCGGCGAAGGCGAAGCCGTGCGGCGGCATGAGATCGGGGCGGAGGGCGCCAATGATAAGGAACGTGACGCCCGAGATGATCGACAGACCGGGGGCGACGCCGACGGTCGTGCCCGCGCGGGCGAAGAGTGAGCCGAAGAGCACGAGCCATACCCACGATACGACCCAGCCGACAAGGCCCAGCGCCGCAACCTCAGCCGCGAAGGGGACCTTCAGGCTGGCGAGCGGCGGCTCGGTGATGAACAGCGCCCAGAGCAGAAGGAGGACGGCGACGGCGAGCGGCCTGAGGATGCGGAGACGCTCGACGAGGTCGGTGAGGCGGAGGGCGAAAGCCCAGACGAAGAGGATGAGCGCGAGGATGAGGGTGGGGCGGTCGAAGCCGACGTCGCCGCCGCACTGAAGGGCGGCGAGCATGAGCCCAACGGCGAGGGCCTGGCCACGGCGGTCGGCACGGAACACGCGGCCGCCGGCCGCCATTCGGCCCACGGCGGGGACGGCGAGGATCAGGCCGTAGACGGCGGCGCCGAGAGCAGCCCAAAGGCCCGCGCGCAGCAGGAGTTCAAGCGACATGGGTTTGCGAAAGCCTCCGACGGATAGCCGAAGAACGGGCCGGTCTCAACAGCCCCCCGACCCTCAAGACTGTCATCCTGAGGAAGGGGGTTTCTGCCGACCGAAGGAGATAGTTTTCGCCAACGATTCGCCCCTCTCAGTGGCAGGGCGATGACCAGCGAAAACTAGATCCTTCGGCGACAGAAAGCGTCGCTCTCAGGATGACGAGGTGGTGCGTGTGCAGCTAGGTGCCTTGTTCCCAGGCGGACAGGTACTTCGACTGCTCGGGCGTTAGGGTGTCGATGGCGACGCCCATCGCCGCGAGCTTCAGCCGCGCGACATCCTCGTCGAGCGCCGTCGGCACGTTGTGCACGCCGAGCGAGAGCGGCTCCTTCATCGTCGCGACCCACTCGGAGCAGAGCGCCTGGTTGGCGAAGCTCATGTCCATGACCGCTGCCGGATGCCCCTCGGCGGCGGCAAGATTCACCAGGCGGCCCTCGCCGAGAAGGTAAAGGCGGCGGCCGTCGGTGAGCAGGTATTCGTCGCAGGCCGCGCGGATGCGGCGGATGGCGGTGGTCATGGCGGCGAGGCCGCGGACGTCCACCTCGACGTCGAAGTGGCCGGAGTTGGCGAGGACCGCGCCGTCCTTCATCACGGCGAAGTGCTCGGGGCGGAGGATGCTCGTGTCGCCGGTGACGGTGACGAAGATGTCGCCGAGGGAGGCGGCCTGGCCCATGGGCATGACGTCGAAGCCGTCCATGGTGGCCTCGAGGGCGCGGAGGGCGTCGACCTCGCAGACGAGGACCTTGGCGCCCATGCCGCGAGCGCGGCTGGCTACGCCCCTGCCGCACATGCCATACCCCGCGACGACGAAGACGCGTCCGGCGATGAGGATGTTGGTGGCGCGGAGGATGCCGTCGATGGTGCTCTGACCGGTGCCATAGCGGTTGTCGAAGAGGTGCTTGGTCATGGCGTCGTTGACGGCGATGACCGGGTACCGGAGGGCGCCGGCGGCGGCCATGGCGCGCAGGCGGATGACGCCGGTGGTCGTCTCTTCCATGCCCGCGCGGATACCGGCGATGAGGTCCTGGCGGTCAGTGTGGAGGGTGTTGATGAGGTCGGCGCCGTCGTCGATGGTGATGGTAGGCGCGAAGTCGAGGACGGCGTTGATGTGCTTGTAGTACGAGTCGCGATCCTCGCCGTGGATGGCGTAGACCTCCTCGCCGAGGTGCTGGACCATGGCGGCGGCGCAGTCGTCCTGGGTGCTGAGGGGATTGCTCGCGCAGAGGCGGACGTGGGCGCCACCGGCGGTGAGGGTGCGGATGAGGTTGGCCGTCTCTGTGGTGACGTGGAGGCAGGCGGCGATGCGATGGCCCGCGAGGGGCTTCTCGGCCGCGAAGCGCTCGCGGATCTGGCGCAGGACGGGCATCTGCTGCTCAGCCCACTCGATGCGGAGCAGGCCAGCGTCGGCAAGGGTCAGGTCGGTGACATCGTAGTTCATCAATTATCCTCCGAGACAAGCAGAGCTAGATTTGCGCCACTAGATATTGGCGGCGCACCAACGGCAGAGGCCGCTGGTGTCGAACTTGAAACTGATGACCTGGCCGCCCAAGTCTTCGGCGGCGCGGACGACAAGGTGCTCGCGGTCGGGCTGGGCCAGGGCGATGATGCACCCTCCCCCACCGGCGCCTGAAGCCTTGACCCCGAGCAGGCCGACCTCGCTCATGGCGGCGATCAGGGCCTCGATTTTGAGAGTGGTCATCTCATCGTAGAGGCGCTTCTGGTTCGCCCAGTTGAAGTTCATGACCTCGCCCATGAGGCGGAGGTCCTGCGCCTCGATGGCCGAGCGCATCTCCGAGGCGGCGGCGCGAAGGTTGGCGAGAGCTTCGGTGACCTCGGGGTCGCCGGCGGAATAGGCTCCCATGACGCGGTCGACGATGTTGCCCGAGAGACGCGAGTTGCCCGTATAGATAAGGAGGATGTGCTTCTCCATCTCGCGGACGAAATCCTCACAGACCTCGAGGGGCTCGACATCGACGACGCTGTCGCGAAAGCGCATGAAGTTGAGGCCGCCGTGGGCGGCGGCGTACTGATCCTGGCGGCCACCGCCGATGTGAAGCTCGTCGGACTCGAGAAGATGGGCCATCTCGGCGACCTCGGAAGGCGCCATGTTGCCGCCCGCGATGTAGTCGAGAAGGCCGACCAGGGCGACGCCCATGGCGGCTGATGATCCCGTGCCCGAACCGGGCGGCGCCTCGGAGCGGGTGGTTATCTGGGCGCCGGTCTCGAGGCCCCGGCGGCGGATGGCTGCCTTCACGAGGTCGACGTTGCCGTCGTACTCGAGATCGCGGATGTCCTCCGCCTGGAAATACACGTCATAGTCGGCCGAGATAAGTTCGTAATGACCCGGCGGAAGAGGCCGGAGGGTCGCGTAGGCGTAGCGCGTGAGGGCGGCGTTAACCACGGCGCCGCCTTGCTCCGTGCTGTATGGCGGGACGTCGGTCCATCCACCAGCCAGGTCGATGCGCACTGGCGCGCGCGCGCGCGCAATCTCGTTCCCGTTCAGCCCCTTAGCCATCATCCCCCAGCCTCCGTCAGAAGATGGTCATGCACGTAAGCTCGAACCCCCGATTGCCACTCGGGCGGATACTCCCCGGCGAGCGCTGCCCAACGATTCAGGGCCATAGCCGAGAACCGCGGCTTGCGCGCCGGTGACGGCCATTCGTCAAGGTCCAGGGGCTCCACGTCGCGGTCGATCTCCGCCGCGGCGAGAGCCTCCCGGGCCACGTCCACCCATGATGCAATCCCTGCGCCAGCCAGATGAACCGTCCCCGACCAGGGCGACACGGCAGCGCGCCAGATGAGCGGCGCGGCGTGCGGCGTATAGGTCGGGCAGCCCCACTGATTGGCTACCACCCGCAGGGGTTCGCCCCGGACGGCGCGGTCGTAAACCGCTGAGACGAAGTTGCGCCGGCCCGGGCCATAGACCCACTGGATGCGAATTGTCAGATGATCGGCGACGGCCGCGACAGCCTGTTCGCCAGCGAGCTTGGACTCGCCGTAAGCATTGATCGGGCACGGCGCTTCGTCCTCGACGTGGGGCCGGGGCTCCACGCCATCGAAGACGTAGTCCGTCGATACGAATATGAGACGCGCGCCGGTACGGCGGCAGGCGTCGGCGATGAACCGCGTGGCCACGGCATTCTCACGCCAGGCGCGGGCCGGATCGCGCTCGCAGCCATCGACATCGGTATAGGCCGCGCAGTGAATCACCAGCGCCGGTGAGTGGGCCTCGATCGCCGAGGCTACGCCCGCGGGTGAGGCAAGATCGCCGTCGGCACGGGTCACGCCCCGGGCGTTGATGCCGTCCGGGACGCAAGCCATGAGCGCCTGGCCGAGCATGCCCGCGCTGCCTGTGACCACTGCTTCGACCATGAGACGGGGAGATAATACCACGACGAGGAAAGGCCCACCACGCAGCCGCAGCCGCAGTCTGAAGCCTGCGACTACGTAGGCGACACGATCCGCAGAAGGGCGGCCCCTCAATAATCGATGGGCATCGAAGAGCAGTAGTCGCACCCTTCAGGGTGCGGCTGTGGGCCGGTGGTAGGCCTTTCCATCTGCGAACTACTCGCCCCAATGAATCGTCAGGTCCTGGTGGAGGGTGGTCGCGTTGGGAAGGGTGAGAGGCATGGCGGCCAGGGGGTCGAGGAGGCCGGCGAAGATGTAGAAGGCATCGGGCGTCATCCACACATCCCAGCAGGTGTCGGGCTTGCAGGTCAGCGTAAAGAGCGTCTTGCCACCCGCGTCGATGCGGATGCCCGGCGCAAGGGCCCGCGCGAAGCCCTGCGTCTTGCGGCCATAGTCGCGCAGCACCACCGATGGCCGCCCCTGGTTGAGGAAGGTGACCGTGCAGCCGTCGAAGAGCGGGCGGGGGAGCTTGAGCTGCGTATCCACTCCTCGCGTCTCGATCGCGCCCGCGGCGGTGACCTGCTCGGATACCTGCATCTCCCTCTCCCCCGGCACCGTGATCCGCCTGACGACGCTCAGGCGCGTCTTGTGGTCCGGATCGCCGAAGATCTGTCCGGTGACGTCGACCGCGCCGGGCTCGTCCTCGGCGCCGCGCATCTGGAGGGGCGGCTCGAAGTTCATATCCCCGCCCGCGGTCTCGTTGACCATGCTGATGCCCACGACCTGCGCACCTGCGGCGTCTTCGATGCCAAGGCCGAGGGCCTTCACCGCCGCCTTCCAGCCGGCGGCGTCCTTGAGCTGCGGGACGATGGGCGGCAGCTCGGCGATCTTGATCGGCTCGGCGAAGTGGAGGGTCCCGGTGATCTCAACCTTCTGGCCGGCGTCCAGAACGGTGCCCTCGCCCGCCACCAGGGCGGCAAGCTGCACGGTGTAGTAGTCGTTCCGCTTGTTCCAGGCGCGCTCGTCGTTCACCAGGCACCAGTGAGGCGCGTCCAGCTCGATCCACACCTCATGGGGCGTGCCCACGCCGAGGAGCACCCCGCGGGCCTGGCCGTTAAGGAGGTAGCCGGGGTTGGGCGGCTCCTTGCTGAGCGACCCGGCGCAGTCGGGTCCCTCGATGGCGGCCAGTGGCTGGCCGGCCCATCCCGCCACCGGCAGCCGAAGCTGCACTTCCGCGGAGTTGAGCCGCGTGGCCTCGGGCGCGGTGAAGCGGTAGAGGAAATGGAGGGCCTTCGGATCCTTCTCGTCGACCTTGAGCTGCCCATAGGCCTCGAGGGTCTTGCGGTCGGTATCGCGGACGGGCAGGAGTATGGTCTGGCCGTCGCGGAAGAGGTCGGCACCAGTGCCGCTCACCATGAAACCATGCAGGCACCAGGAGCCCATCCACTTCGGGCCGTGGACGAAGGGAGACAGGTCGGCCGTGAGGCCGTCGGAGAAGGTGACATCGATTAGCCCGCGGGGATGGGGCGTGAGCAGGACGTCGGCTCTCACGCAGAAGGTCGTGAGGCAAAGCATCAGGCAAGCGGCAGCCCGGCTAACGGTCATGGTCACGCCCTCCTTTACCCAGACGCAGCCGCTAACTACGAAATCGCTACTTTCCCCAGTGAATCGTGAGGTCCTCGCGCAGGGTCGTCGCTTTCGGCACAGGCCGGGACATGTCCACGAAGAGAATCGGCTCGAAGAAGCTCGCGCACAGGACGAAGGCGTCGGGCTGCACGCGCATCTCCCAGTACGTCGCCGTCTTGCAGGTGACCGTGAGGAGCGGCCCGCCGGTGGAGTCAATGCGCACGCTCGGGGCAGCGGCGCGGGCGATGGCCGACGTGGGCCTCGTATAGTCACGCAGGACCACCGACGGCTGGCCCTGGTTGAGGAAGATGGCTTTGCACCCGTCGAACTGGGGCCGAGGCAGCCTCACCTGCGAGTACACGCCCTGGATCCGGAGGACGCCGAGGGCGGTGAGCTGCTGCGAGACCAGCATCTCCGACTTGTCGTCGGCCACTGTGACACGGCGGACAACGTCGAACTGCGGCTTCTTGCTCGGCTCGTCGAGGATCTGGCCCGTGTACTCGATCACGCCGGGCGCATCGTCGGCGACCCCCATGCGCATGGATGGGGCGAGGCCGAGTTCCTTGCCGAACACGTCGGCCACGCCGAGGCCGAGCGCCGCCTTCCAACCGGTCGCATCCGAGACCTTCGCGACGATGGGCTGAGGTTCGAAAACCTCTACCGGCTCGGCGAAGTGGAACGTGCCGGCGATCTCCATCACCTGACCGGCGGTGACGGGCGTGCCTCCATCGGCGACCAGGGCGTAGAGGTCGATGCTGAAGGAATCGCCCCAGCCGCCACCACCCCAGGTGCGCTCATCATTGACGCACATCCAGTGGGGCGCGTCGAGTTCCATGCGCACCTCGTGGGGAGTGCCCGCGGCGACGATGAGGCCGCCCGCCTGAGCGTTGAAGGGGCGCATGTCGTAGGGCTTAACGCTGAGGGCCGGGGCGCAGCCCGCGCCGTTGATCGCGGCCAGCGCCGCCCCTCCCCAGTCCTTCGCGAGCATCCGAAGCTGCACCCGGGCCGAGTAGATCGAGGTCGCCTCGGGAGCCGTGAAGCGGTAGAGGAAGTGAATTGCCTTCGGATCCTTGTCGTCGGGCTTGAACTGGCCGAAGCAGTCGAGGACCTTGTGGTCGGTGTAAGGGATGGGCAGGCGGATAGTCTGGCCGTCGTGGAAAAGGTCGGCGCCGCTGCCGGCGAGCATGAAGGCGCCGAAGCAGTCGGTATCGGCCCACCCCTGCCCCTGAACGCCGGGGGAAAGCTCGGTCTTGAGGCCGTCGGAAAAGGCGACATCAATCAGCCCGCGGGGATGGGGCGTGAGCAGGACGTCGGCTCTCACGCAGAAGGTCGTGAGGCAAAGCATCAGGCAAGCGGCAGCCCGGCTAACGGTCATGGTCACGCCCTCCCTCAGGCCTGCGTAACCGATACACCGCAGCTATTGTACTCCTTATGTCGCGAGGTGGAAGGGCTGCGGATCAGTGTGTAAGGGCGTAGACGACTATATTGACGCCCATCTTGAAGGCTTGTTCGCGGACGTCGGCCGGGTCCTTGTGGACGTCGGGTGCCTCCCAGCCGTCGCTGAGGTCGGTGTTGTAGGAATAGAACATCTCCACGCGGCCCTCGTGGACGATCGCGTAGCCGTGGGGCGGGCCGCCGTGATGCTCGTGAATCTTGGGCAGCCCGCCGGGGAAGGCGTAGAACGAATGATAGATCGCGTGCGAAAAGGGTAGCTCGACGAGCGGGCGTCCGGGGAAGAGCTGCTTGACCTCGGGGCGGAAGAACTCGTCGAGGCCGTAGTTGTCATCCACATGGAGGAAGCCCCCAGCGTCGAGGTAGGCGCGGAGGTTGCGGCGCTCGGCGGGAGTGAAGACGATATTGCCGTGACCCGTGACGAAGAGGATCGCGTAGTCGTAGAGCCGCGGGGAGGAGGCTTCGACGATATCGGGCTCGGGCGCGATGTCGATGGTCGTGCGCTTGCGGACCTCGGCGAGAAGGCGCGGGACGGAGGTCGGGTTGGCATACCAGTCGCCGCCGCCACCGTACTTGAGCCGCGCGGCCTTCACCTGACCGGCTGAGGCGTGGGGCAGTAGGGCCAGCATCAGCACGGCATATGTGGCGAGTGAACGAGCGTTCACTCCAACGCCGCGCGGACGGAGACTCATAGGAGACCCCAGCGGCGGCGGACGATCCAGTCGCCCATGAGCAGCGCGAGAAGCAGCATCGCCGCAAGGATACCCCGCGCCGGGGCGAAGCGGTGGGTGGCGACCTCGGGTTGGACGGCGGTCGGGAGGTACTCAGGCACGCGGTCGACGTCATCCCAGGCGAGGACCTTGCCCCCGGTGGCGCCGGCGATGGCCTGGAGCATGGGCGCGTTGGGGGCGGGATGGCGCCACTCGCGGCTCTGCGCGACGACGTCGATGCGCAGCCGGTCCTGCCCAAGCTCGGCGCCGCCGGCAGCTTTGGCTCTCGCGAGCAGGGCGTAGCGTCCCGCGGGCAGGCCGGGCAGGTCGACGCGGAAGAGGCCGGGGCCGCGCCGCTCCATGGGCCGCTGCGCGGGTGTGGGCCCGGCGAACTCGAGGGTCGCCGAGTCGACCGCGGCGGTGGCGTCGCCCTCGATGCTGATCGGCTCGCCGGCCAGGGCGATGAGGTGGTCGCACATGAGCGTGATCGGTCGCGGCGGGCGCGGTCGCAGCATCCACGCCAGAAGCTTCAGCCAGATATGGTTGTAGGCCTCGCGGCTGGCGTCGTTGGCTGAGGAGCTGAAGGCGAGGCGGCCGAGAGAGTCGGTGGCGACGACGGCCGAGCGTATCGCATCGTCGCGCAGAACGATGAGAGGCGAGCCGTCGGTCGCGCGCAGGGCGACGATGGCGCCCTGGGTGAGCGGGCCGAGGGTGTTGACCCCGGCGAGCGTGGGCAGCTCCGACCAGCGGATACCAGGATCGTAGAGTGGAGAGGAGCCGGGCGGCGCGGCGATCGACACGGCCCGCTGCTGATAGGCAGTGATGTCGGCGGGCAGGCGGTCGCGGAGGCGGTTGGGAGTCTTCACCGACTCAGGGCCGCCGAGGACGATGAGCCCTGCCTCTCCCCCGGCGACGCGGCGATCCAGGCCATCCCACGACGACCTCGTCATCGTGTCGGCGTTGAGATCCCCGAGCATGTAGATGGTGGCGGCGAGGAAGCTGTCGATCATCCAGGGCTTGTCGATCGGCTTGAGGGCGGGCAGCTCCTGCGACCATTCGCCGGTGGCCTTACGGACGCCGAGGCTGAGCTTGACCTCCGTGAGGCGATCGAGGAGGCGGCGGAGGGAGGCGAGTTCGGGACGCGGCGCGGAGTCGAGATAGACGAGGTGGCGGTCGCCAGCGACGATGTCCACCATGGCGGCGCGGACGTTGTCCTCGGCGGAGTACTCGCCCTGTTTGACGCCGAAGCCGACGATGACCCGGAGCTTGCTGGGACGGCCGGCGGCGATGGGAAAGGTCACCGCGCCGGTGCCGTCGGCGCCGAGCTTGAGGGCGACGTCGCCATGCTGGCCATCGGAGGCGGCCCAGGTGAGGTCGAGGGACGTGCCGGCTTCGGTAGGCGAGGACGCGGAGACGGTGCAGTCGAAGTTCTTGCCCGCGGGCGCCTGCTTCGGAGCGCGGAGGCCCAGGATCGCGCGGTTGAAGAGAGGCGCGCGGCCGCCTAGCTGGACGGCGAAGATGGGCGGGAGTCCCTTCGCGAGCCGGGCGGCCTCGGCGGCGGTGAGGCCCTCGGTGTCGACGCCATCGGTGAGGAGGACGATGGCCTGCGCGCCGGCACGGGAGGCCTCCGCGTGAAGCTGGCGGAGGGCCACGCGCAGGTCGGTCTTGTCGACGGCGGCCGGGAGGGCCCTGCCGGCGAGGGGCAGAAGCTGAGCGGCGAAGCCGTAGGCCTCAACGCGGCGCCTGGAGGCGAGGCGATCGAGGAGACCGTCCTTGACGAGGACCTTCGCCTCGACGGAGCTGCGACGGGTGGAGCCGCGGTCCATGTCCGGGAGATCCATGCTCGCGCTATGATCGCCGACGACGATCACCGGCGCGAGGCGTGAGGCCGTCGAGGTGAGCATCCACTCGGGGTTGAAGACCGCGGCGGCGACGAGGACGACGGTGAGGCCCCGGAAGGCTGCCAGGCCAGCGCGTCGTTGGGGCGCAAGATCGCCTAGACGGCGCAGCCCGAACCACACAGCCGCTCCGCCCAATATTAGCACGAGGAAACTCATCCCCAGCTTTCCAAGAAACATGTGGCGCACCTCGCTAGCAAGGTGCATTATATACGTGCGGCGAGCGGTGACCAATAGAATCCGAAGGGGTCGCAGCTCGAAGTCACAGAAACTCCCTGAGCCGGCAGGGATACCGTGGCCGCAAGGACTGTTCCCGCCATCATCGTTCGGGCCTAGGGATTCGGGTCCCAGCAAATCGGAGGGAAGGATTCATGGCTGATCCTCAGGGTCAGGCCGGCCAGACCGGACGCCGCCGCCTGCTCGATCTCCTCCCCGGCTTCAAGGGATATCGAGAGCGCGAAGAAAGGCGTCAGGCAGATAAGCTTCTGCGGGACCACCTCGTAAGTCTGATTGACGGTGAGCGGACCAAGCTCCAGCGCACCGAGGCCGACCTCAGCCACGCGGGCAAGGTGGCTCAGGTGGGCGCCCTCGACCGTTGCCTCGGGCAGTTGACCAAGGAGCGCGACAAGCTCCACTACGCCGACTATGGCTACACCGGCTGGCTGGAAAAGCCCGCCTTCAACGAGCCCGAGTTGGACAAACTCTACCAATACGACCTGTCCCTGCAAGACGCCCTTACGGCCCTGAGTGAGAAAGTGGCCGCGGTGACGGCCGCGGATGAGGCGGGCTTCGAGGCGGCGGTAGCCGCCCTCGATGCCGCAATAACTGACCTGGGCGGCAAGATTGAAGGCCGCTCCGACGCGATTGCCGGGCTCCCACCGAGCCAGTAGCGAGGTATAGCAATGACCTGCGCGCTGAAAATCGGTCAGCCTGTGTTTTGGCAAGGGAAGGGGTATCTTCTAGAGGCATGCATGACGATATCGGCGGCGGAGTTCGGATGGCGACTGTGCGATCTGCGATCGACCGATGGCCTCGACAATCCGCGCATCGCGATGACCCGCGGTGAGACCTACGAGGTCTCCCACGGCGGCGACTGGGAAGGCATGTGTGAGCCCGGCCGGCATCCGAGCGACCAGGAATACCTGGCGGCCCTGCCGCCCGTCGAACATGGCGAGGGCAAGCTCGTGTACTTTGGCGACGCTGTGTATGAGGCCAATCACCAGGGCGCGGCGCTGTCCTTCGACCGCGGCCGTCTGCTCGAGTATGAGCTGGGCGACGGCTGGCGGGCAGTGGTGTTCGTGAGCAACCGGCGATGGGTGGAGTTCCAGGCGAGAGCGGCCACGCCGGAGGAAAGGCCGGCGCCGGAGGCTAAGATCAGCAGCGGCGTCTGAGCAGCGGAGGTAGGACAAATGGGCCTGCAAGTTCTCGAGTGGCGGGATGAAACCGGTCAGGAGATCGTTCACCGCTGGCCGGAGGAAGGGTCGGGCGACATCCGGATGGGCTCGCAGCTAGTGGTGCGCGAGAGCCAGACGGCGGTGTTCTTCCGCGACGGCAAGGCCCTCGATGTGTTCCAGCCGGGGCGCCATACTCTGTCCACGCTGAACCTGCCGATCCTCGGCCGGATCGTGAACATGGTCTTCGGCGGCGAGACCCCCTTCCAGTCCGAGGTCTACTTCGTGAACATGCGGACCTTCACGGACCTCAAGTGGGGGACCGCGACGCCCATCGTCTTCCGCGACAGCGAGCTGGCGATGGTGCGGCTGGCGGCGCACGGGCTCTACACCATGCGCATCGCTGACCCGCAGCTCTTCGTCAACAACGTCGTGGGCACCGAGCATCTCTACCTGCAGACGCAGGTCGAGGATTGGCTGCGCAGCTTCATCGTCTCGCGGCTCAATGACACGCTGGGGCAGGTCCTCGACACGCTGCTCAACCTGCCGAAGCTGTACGAGCAGATCGCGGCGGCGGCGAAGGCGAAGCTGCAGGAGGACTTCGGGCGCTACGGGATGGAGATGATCGACTTCGTCATCGAGGCCGTCACCCCGCCCGAGGAAGTCCAGCGGATGATGGATGAGCGGACGTCCATGGAGGCCGTGGGCGACCAGGCGAGATTCCTCCAGTACCGCGCGGCTAAGGCCATCGGCGACATGGCTACAGGGGGTGGCGCCGGCGGCACCGGAGGCGTGGGCGAGGCAGGTGGCGCGGCCGCGGCTGGCGTGGGGATAGGCGGCGGGCTCGCGATGGGCGCGGCGATGGCGAAGGCTGTGGTGGATGCGATGGGCAGCAAGCCTGCGGATGCAGGCGCTGCCGCCGGAGGTGCGGCCGCGGCCGGTGGTGCTGCTGCCGCGGCAGGCGCGTTCTGCGCAAGCTGCGGAGGACCGCTGCCTGATGGCGCGAAGTTCTGCCCCAAGTGCGGGACGGCGGTTCCGGCTGCCCCGGAGCCTGCTAAGTGCCCCGACTGCGGCACGGAACTGCCCGCCGGAGCCGGTTTCTGCCCGAAGTGCGGTAAGAAGCTGTCGTAAAGACAGGCTTCTCGATGTACCGGAGGTGGTCAGGATGCGGCGTCACATAACGCCGGTCGTGGCTTTGTCGTTGTTGGCCTTCGCGGTACTCGTCCCCATGCGCGCGTGTCTGGCGCAGCCTGCGGCGGCGGCCCCTGCTCCTGCTCCACCGGCGGGGGGTGTGGACGTGGTGACGCCTGCCACGGCCGAAGGCGGGGACCTGGCGGCTCAGGTGCAGCAGTATGAGGCTATGGGGATGGACGAGAAGACCGCCGTCATGATGGCGATGATGTCAGCCTCGCCGGACGATGACATGGGTTCGATGCTGCCGCTGCTGATGATGGCGCAAGGGGGCGGCGGGGGCGGGGACGCCATGGGCATGCTGTTCTTCTCGCAGATGATGAAGGGCCAGCAGCCTCCCCCGCAGTTCAGCATTAACCCCGCCGACAACACCCTCCTCATCATCGACCGCGGCACGGTCTACAAGATCGACCTGGCGAACATGAAGGTGCTGGGGCAACTGACCTACAGGAAGAGGCCGGCGATGAAGCTCAATGCCCTGGCCATGGCGCCGATGATGGCCAAGGCGCGCGACCAGGCCATGCAGGCGTCATGCACGAGCAACATCAAGCAGATCTGCCTGGGGTTTCTGATGTATGCGCAGGATCACGACGAGGTTTTCCCGGGCCCGACGTGGGCGGACGACCTGCAGCCGTATCTGAAGAACACCCAGGTCATGATCTGCCCGTCGCGACCGGAGACGAAGGTCGGGTACGCCTTCAACAAGGCGCTGCTCCAGGCTCACATCGCCGACATCGCGAAACCGGCGGAGACGATCCTGGTGTTTGAGGCGAAGGCGAAGGGTGCCGACCCTGTTGGGACCTGGGACGATGTGCCTCCTGAGGGCGTTCATGACGGCGGGTTAGTCGTGGGCTATGCGGATGGGCACGCGAAATGGATCAGCGTCAATGAGGCGCGCGAGGCCCTGAAGCGGCCGATCAAGTAGTCGAGACAGTGAGGCAAAGCGAAGCGTCCGCCCGAGGATTCGGGCGGACGCTTGTTGTTTCCGGTAACAATTCGGGAACTACTTGCGCCGGCGGCGAAGGCCGAGGAGACCACAGAGCGAGAGCCCGAGGAGACTCATGGTGCAGGGCTCAGGGACGCTGGGGTTCTTCGGACCGCCGAGTTCGTAGCTATAGTAGATATCGACCGTCTGGCCAGCATCGATGGTGCCGCCCCACGCCATGTTGATGGAGTTGTCGCCATTGCCGTCGTTGGGCGGGGTGTTGTAGAAGAAGAAGGGGTCGGGGTTGTCGGATGTCCATTGCGCATGGATGGAGGGGACGCCGCCCTGGCCCTGGTCGTCGATGAGTGTGATCGAGTAACCGCTGGACGGGCCGACGGCCATGACCTCGTTGGCGGCGGGGATGGAGTTGTTGGTCTGGGGGCCGGAGATGTAGGAGTCCTGGTCGGGGTCGGCGCCGCGAGCGAAGGCGCCAAGTAGCAGGCTGTCGAGGTTGTTGTTGGTGATGGCCGTGTGGAAGTGGATGGTGGATTCGTTCGCGTCGAACCAGAGGTCTTGAGTGACACCGATGTCGAAGGCATCCCAGGTCCCCACGCTCTTGGCGGATAGCGTCGAGCCGACGCTCGTGTTAGTGGTGACCATGTTGAGCGGGTTGCCGTTCGTGAGTCCGAAGTCCGAGAAAAGAGTCGCATTGCCGGACGACACGGAGGGATCGGCACCGTAATCGATGCCGATGGACCAATACTCGCAGGGAATGCCAGGGGTGAGGTAGTCGAAAGCGCCGAAGCTGCCACCGCCGGTGGGGTCGTACTGGATGCCGACGGAAGCATCGTCATTGATCAAGGCGCCGGAGTTGCTGACGCCGACCTTGAGATAGTTGCCCGTGAGCACGAAGCTGTCGGCGAAGAGGGCTGAGGAGATGATGACAAGCGCTAAGCACAGCACCAAAACGGTTACGTTACGTCGCAAGGGTAAAGCCTCCCGGTAAGGCCAGACCTACCGCACCGCCCGGATAGCAGTATGAATATAACTGAATCGGCGCCT
This sequence comes from Armatimonadota bacterium, assembly GCA_003170595.1. GTDB lineage: Bacteria > Armatimonadota > Zipacnadia > Zipacnadales > FEN-943 > FEN-943. The sequence continues at coordinate 14,066 of PMZA01000125.1, read as the reverse complement.
GAGAATCAAGGACGCGCCACGTAAATAACGCGTAACAATCCCTTAACAGGGCGGCGAGGGCTCAGAGAATCAGCATGCAGTCGCCATAACTAAAGAACCGGTAGCGCTCGGCGATGGCCCGGCGGTAGGCGTCGAGTATGAACTCGCGCCCGGCGAAGGCGCTGACCATCATCAGGAGGGTGCTGCGGGGCAGGTGGAAGTTGGTCAGGAGGGCGTCCACGGCGCGGAATCGGTAGCCGGGGGTGATGAAGATGTCGGTCTCGCCCTCGGCGGCATGGATCCTTCCGGCTGAATCGGCGACGGTCTCGAGGGTGCGGGCGACGGTGGTGCCGACGGCCACGATTCTGCCACCGGATGAGCGGGCAAGATTCACAGCTTCAGCGGCTTCCGGTGATACATGATACGGCTCGGCGTGCATGACATGATCCTCGGCCTCCTGGACGGCGACCGGGCGGAAGGTGCCGAGGCCGACGTGGAGGGTGAGGAAGACGATGGCGACGCCCTCGGCCTGCAGGCGGGCGAGCATGGGCGCGTCGAAGTGGAGACCGGCGGTCGGGGCGGCGACGGCTCCGCTGCTGCGGGCGTAGACCGTTTGGTACCTCTCGCGGTCGGCCGGGGCCGGTTTTCGGCGCACATAGGGCGGCAAAGGGGGCTCACCGAGGCGTGAAAGGGCATCTTCGAGGGGTTCATCGGCGTCGAAAAGCAGCTCGCGGAGGCCCTCATCGCCCGCTAAGGTCACTGTAGCGCGCAGTCCCGTGCCGAAATCGAGCATCTCCCCTACTCGGACGCGCTTGGCCGGCTTCGCGAGCGCCTGCCAGAGGAGCGGTTCGCGCGGGCGGAGGAGGAGGATCTCCACCTGTCCCCCACTGACCCGCTTGCCGTGAAGCCGGGCCGCGATGACGCGCGTATCGTTGAGGACCAGGCAGTCGCCGGGGCGAAGGTAGGCAGGCAGGTCGGTGAAGCGGCGGTGGTCGAGGGCGTGGGCCGCGCGGTCGAGGACCATCATGCGCGAGGCCGTCCGCTCGGGGGGCGGCTCCTGGGCGATGAGGTCGTCGGGCAGGTCGTAGTCGAAAAGGTCAACGCGCATGACGGGCGAAAGCCTATCAGAATCCGCGGCGTCAGGCCACGTGAGGCTGAAGGCCAAGAGCCCAGTAACCTGCCACCGCTGCGCTCAAGGGTGTCATCCTTGCGATGCGTAGCATCGCCGGGAGGCAGTTTTCGCCGACCGAAGGATCTCCTTTTGTCGAAAGTGGGAGACAATCGCTGAGGGGCCAACAAGCCAAAAGGAGATCCTTCGGTCGCGAGCAAGGACGTCGCTCCCTCAGGATGACAAGCCTGGCGGGCGGAGGTCGGGGGCAGTCAGCGACGCATCATTTCGGCGGGCCTAGGCCTTCCAGGAGAGTGAGCCCATGGGACAGTTTCTTGCCGGAACGGCGCGAGAGAACATCACCCCGCCGGTGGGCGTGGATCAGTGCGGCTTCGCGGCACGGCCGGGGCCGTCGACGGGCGTGCATGACGACCTGATGGCGAAGGCGGTATATCTGGGCGATGGCGACGCGGAGGGCGGCGGCATCGTCCTCATCACGGCGGACCTCATCGGCCTCAACCACCAGCAGGCAACAGAGATAAGGGAGAAGGTCGCGGCCGGGGCAGGAGTGTCGGCGGACGCGGTGATGGTCACCTGCAGCCACACGCACTCAGGGCCGGTGACGCCGTGCATCAGATTCCTGGGCGCGGTCGATGAGGATTACATGGCGGCGACCGAGGCGAAGCTGGCGGCAGTGGGTATTGCCGCGGCGAAGGCGGCGCAGCCGACGGTGTGCGGCTGGCGGCGGGAGAGCGTGCAGATCCACAATAACCGGCGGCAGCGGACCGACCAGGGCGTCGTCCTCGGCTATAACCCGCGCGGGACGGTGACGCCGTGGGAGGACGTGCTGGCGGTGGACACGGCGGAGGGCCGGCCCCTGGCGCGATGGTTCACCCATGCGTGCCACGCGGTCGTTCTGGGCGGCGATAACCTGCTGATATCGGGGGACTGGCCGGGGTATGCGCAGCGCGTTGTCGAGGCGGCCGAGCCTGAGGCGACGGCGCTCTATGCGCAGGGTTGCTGCGGGGATCTGAACCCCAACGCGCGCGGGACTTTCGACATCGCTGAGCGGCATGGGAAGACGGTGGCGGGCGCGGCGATCAAGGGTGCGGCACAGGCTGAGAAGAGCGGCGATGTGGCGCTCGGTCATGCGGGGAAGGTGCTCGACCTGCCTCTGCAGGATCCGCCGGGTGTCGAGGAGGCGGAGAAGATCGCGGCGGAGATGGAGGCCTACTACGCCGAGCATGAGGCCGCGGCGATGTACCTGGAGAAGGAATGGTACAAGGGATGGGTTGCCTGGGGGCGGAGGCTGGTGGAACTGGCGAAGGAGGGCATGACCGGGATGACCACGCCGTACTACGTGCAGGCGCTGCGCATCGGCGGCGGGGCGATCGTGGGCCTGCCGGGCGAGGTCTTCTCGCAGTACGCGATCAACGTGGGCGATGCATCGCCTGCGACGCCGACGGCGGTGACGGCGTACACGAATGGCTACGTCGGGTACGTGCCGACGGAAGCGGCTTTCGCGGAGGGCGGGTACGAGGTGGACGTGGCGTACAAAATCGCGCTGCCGACAATGCTGAAGCCGGACTGCGAGCGGATGATCCTGGGCGCGACGAAGGAACTGGTGGGCGGGCTATTCTAGAAAAGCGGGCCGGATTCGCGGACGACCGCTACGCGTTCGTCCGCTGATTCGGCCCCTCCGAAAACCGTCGATGCCATCGACCATCTGCCTTTGCCTTACGCCGCGTTCGCCACCCGGTCCAGCGCGTTGAGCAGTTCCTCCATCCGCACTGGCTTGCTCAGCACCCGCACCCCCCGCCGCGCAGCCTCCGCGTGCGTGAAGGGGCTCGAGTACCCGGTCAGGATCACCGCCGACGCGTGCGGGTGTAAGACGCTGAGGTTGTCGAGCAACTGCAAGCCCTCGGTGTCGGGCAGCATCAGGTCGACGAGCATCGCATCGATCCTCGGCGCCGTCTGCGCCAGGTAGGCAGCCTCGGCCCCCGACATCGCCGTCAGCACCTCGAACCCGTGCAGCGTCAACGACGACGCCATGACCTCGATCAGCGCCCGCTCGTCATCGACCACGAGGATGACTGGCCGCCCGCCCACCGGCAGCGGGCACTCCGCGGCCTCCAGCGGCTCGATGGCCTCGACGGGCAGGTAGACGGTGAACCGCGTTCCGCCGCCCGGCGAGGTGTCGACGGCGATGTCGCCGCCGTGGGCGCGGATGATGCCGTAGGAGACGGACAGCCCGAGGCCCGATCCCGCTGACGCGGTCTTGGTCGAGAAGAACGGATCGAAGACCCGTTGGGCAACACTCGCGACCATGCCCGGCCCATCGTCGGAGACCTCGATGACCAGGCAGTGAGCATCCTCGCCCAGGGCGCGATAGGTGGACGGCCCGGGCATCGGCCGGCTGGTCTGCTCCACGCGCACGCAGATGCGACCGGCCTCCCCCAGAGCATCGCGCGCGTTGAGCAGCAGGTTGAGCACGACCTGGTGCACGCCATCCGCGTCGGCCTGGATCGTCGGCAGGTCGTCCTCGATCTCGATGGCCAGTCGCACGCCCGGCGGCAGTGACGGCCGGAAGAGGTGGACCGCGTCGCGGACAAGCTGCTCGGCATCCATCTCCACCCGCGGCCCATCGGTAACCGGCGAGGCCAGCTTCACCAGGTGTTGGAGCATGCGCTGCACCCTCTCGGCCGCCTGGCGGATGCTTTCCGTGTGGCGCTCGAAGTCCGCGTCGGCCTCGGCGTCGAGGCCCAGCCCCTCACGTTTCGCCGCGCTGACCTGATCGGCGTGACACAAAATAGCCATCACTTGATTGTTCAATTCGTGAGCGACGCCGGCCGCTAGCGCGCCGACGGCTTCGGATTTCTCAAGCTGGCGCACCTGCCTGCGCAAGCGGTTCAGCTCGGTGATGTCGAGGGCGCACACGATCGCAACCGACCCATCCGACAGCGGGCTGCTCACCGGCGAGGCGACAACGATCCAGGCGCGGCCGTCGGCCAACTCCTGACCTCGTGCAAGCTCCACGCTCGCTGTCGCCGGCGGCGGCCAGGGGGTCAACCCCAGCAGCGCGGCCATGTCGCACGCGCAGTCGGCGGGAGCACCACTGGAGGCGGTGCTCATGACCATATCGTCCCAGTCATCGCCGTCAGTCTGCCACCACAGCGTCGACCGTTCGGCGCGAGCCAACGTCTTGTCCTCATCGATGCCGACGATGCGGGCCATCTCCCGCGGGCGGTTGCAGAAGGTCACATGCCCCGTCGCCCCTATCCCGGCGATGACGGCCGGCAGCGCCCGTAGCGCTGCCGCCAGTTGACGCTTGGTCTGCCTGGTACGCCACAACGCGGCCTCATACATGTAGCCGTAGAGGGTCATGATCAGCAGCACCGGCGTGAAGTCGCAGAACCGATCCGTCACCGATATGAGACCCCTCGTGTTAGCGGGATCGATGAGGTTGGCATAGGCTCGCAGACCCCACAGGAACAGCGCCGCCGCCAGAGGTGCGGCCGGCCCGGGTATGCGGTGCGTGCGCGAAAAGGTGCCGAAGAGCAGAGGGATGATCCCAACGGCGCAGCAGAGGATTCGGGCGAGTTCAAGCAGATTCATGGGCGGGCTCCTCATGGGCGTGGCGATAGATGTGCCAGCCGGCCACCGCCGCGGTCGCCTGCGCGCACAGCAGCAATATGCCCGCGGCCGTGTGGGCTATCGGGTCGGGGATCAGTGCCCGGACGAAGGTCGCCGCCGCCAGCAGCACCGCCGTCAGCGCGAAGTCCAGCCCCACCCCCGGCAGGTCGCAGATCGCATCGTAATGCGCCATCGTCGCGAACAGCAGAGCGGCGGCGGCCAGGAGGTTCACCATTGCATCAGCGGTCACGGCCATCCCATCCTTGGAGGAAGGTTTGGCCGGGTAACAGCAATCCCCGTGCCGGAGGGGAAAGACCTTGGGGCTACGACGAGGTTTTCGGATCAAAGAAGGGGAACGCCCGCAAGAACTGGGACCATCGAAGAACCGTAGTCGCACCCTTATGGACGCGCACTAAGTAAACTGCTGACGTCTCCCTGACGGGCTGTCATCCTGAGGAGGCGACGGTCTGTGTCGCCGACGAAGGATCTCCTTTTGTACGGTGTGGTCCACCCAGTGAGTCGCAGGGAGACGGGCGAGGAAAGAAGATCCTTCGGTCGCGGCAAGGACGGCCGCTTCCTCAGGATGACAAACGGGGTTGGGCCCTCTACAGCCCGCGCGGTTGTTCCGCGAGAGCCGCTATCGCTGGATTACTTGTGGGTCGCGATGTAGGCTTCGACCATGAGCATCGCGTCGTAGTAATCGATGCGGCCGTCGTTGTTGAAATCCGCGTTGGCGTTGATGATGACGCCGGTGTCGCGGTAGGCGATGAAGGCGGCGTCGAAGAGGGCGAAGTCCCTGCCATCGAGCGTGCCGTTGCCATCCAGATCCTCGGGGCCGAGGAAAGGCGGGGGAGGCTGGGCGACCGCCGTGGCAAGAACTAACACGCTTGTCGCGATGACAAGGAGAACGAGCAGCGCCAGCGAAATCCTCTTACCGGAAGATCGGCGAGTATGCCGCATCAGGATCCACCCCACACCGCATAGTCTATACCGAGGCCGCGCCGGAGTCCAGCCCGCAGCCTTCGAAGATTGGACGTCGCGGCGGCGTTCGGGGGTTCCACGGCGGGACGCCGGTCAGGCTGCCGCGGCGAAGGGTTCGGCGAAACGGAGCGGAAACACGCCGCTGGTAGCCTGTAAAAACTGTGCCTGCTGAGGTGAAGATGATGAAGTTGGTGACTTGCATAACGAGGACCGTGAAGCTCAAGGAGATCATCGACGCGCTCACGGCCGCCGGCATTGTTGGTATGACGGTCACCGACGTGCACGGGTACGGCAAGCAGGGCGGCCAGCTGCACCACTTCCGCGGCTCGGCCTACGAAGTGCGGCTGCTGCCGAAGGTGCGCATCGATCTGGCCCTGGCCGACGAGCACGTGCAGAAGGCTGTCGATATTCTGATGGAAGCCGCCCGCACGGGTCAGGCCGGCGACGGCAAAGTTTTCGTGATGCCGATGGAGAACGCCTTCCGGATTCGCACGGGCGAGTCGGGCGAAGAAGTCCTCTGATCGCGGCTTGATGGGCGGCAGGCTTGGCTTGTGGAGGGGCCGAGTAGGGTGCCGCGGTTTGTGTGGCGGGTTCCCTACCCGGCCCGGCTTTTCCCGCGGCTCCCGACGACGACAGAGCTACACTAACTCGAGAAAAAGGCAGGAGCAGCCCGGGCGCTGGCTGCTCCTGTTTACTGGCGGGCGCCTGTTTGGGAGGCGAAACTCGGGCACCCGCTGGTTGCACTTCCGGTCGACTTACGACAAACTCGAATTGCTCCAACCCCACGTTCCGAATTGATATTACCCACCCCTCGCAGAAATGTAACCTCCTTTCCCAAATCTCCAGCGTGGCCAGAAACTGACGGCGACCGGCAAGCTACCCTGCGCCTCGAGACCTCAGCACCTCATCGACCCAGTCGATGAACCGCTTTGCTTGCTTCATGATCCGGTCGGCAGCATCGTTGGTCGTTTCGGCGCGACCATACTGGGCCTCATTCTTTGGGCCCACGACGGCACGAAAGTGCCGAGCCTGTTCCGCACCGGCTTCCTCCAGGCCCGCGCGCCTTGCCGCTTCCTGAAGCCAGTCGGCCGCCTGAGCGTGCGTCTCGCTGGTGGCCGATCTGCCCAGCAGAGCCAGGCAGAGGGCGTCATTAGCGTTGATGACTGCCAGGGCGGCGTTGCTCACTGCGACGCTCGTCCATCCACGCTCGTGGGCGTCCGTGGCCGTCGTCCAGAACTCCTTCGCCCGGGTCAGTCTGCTACCAGCATGAAGTCCAGCCGACCCTCGACGTTCGACCATGATTCACCCCACAGGACGACGCCTTCCTGCCGGACGTTCCGCCAGAACACCAGACCGTCGTGGTCCCACTGCGCGATCTCCTGGAGATCGGCGCTTTGCGGTGAGACCCATACCGCATACCGGCCGGCGACCCTCGCGCCGTTCTCCTGGATGCGTTGCTCGATCTCTTCGCTACGCCTCTCAACGATGAAGAGCATGTCCGCGTCGCTTCCGGCGGTCGCGTCGCCGCGTGCCTGGCTCCCGAAAAGCACTATGGACACGAGGCCGGTCACATCGTAGGCAAGCCGTCCGAGCACCTCGTCTAGCCGAGTCACCTCGGCGCCGAACAGACCCCGGATCTCGCGGACAACCGGGGCCTGCGTATCGATCAGCTCGTACGTCTTTGCACGCCCCTGTATAGTCTCGACGACGATACCCGAACGCGCCAGCTCAGCAAGGGCACGCGCTGCCGATGCCTGAGGTATGGACGCCCGCCGGCCGATCTCTCTCCCGGTCAGGGGTATTGGCGACTGACAGACCACTCGCAACGCGGAGGTTTTTGCACGAGACGATAGGACCTCGTCAACAGGGTTGCGCAGCCACATGGCGTCGGCTCCCAGACGGATAGTGTTGGTCTCCGTTGGGCACAAGATGCCCAACGACCGCGATGATACCCCACCAGACTATCTAATTGCAAGCGAGGAATGATCCATTGTAGGATCATTCCATCTTCATCGCAGGGCGCCTCCGTTCCCCGAAAGTAGCTGTCCGGTGCAGTGACTGCAGAACCAATAATGGGTCATGTGCGGAGCTCTCATGCCGCTAATTTCCCAGAAATATAGAGACATGCGGAGCCTGCGCCTATCCGTAGATGGGTCATATGACCCATTATTGATACAGTCAGGATCGGCCGCGATGACGCTGCTGCAATCCGGAACATGATCCATCTAAGGATCATATGATCCTTAGATGGATCATGTCAGAGTGCACCCCGAGCGGCGTAGCGCGTGCGAGCGGTCGCCGCCGAGGCAGCAGAGAGCCGAATCGGTCCACCGCACATGCAGGAACCGGGTCGCCATGGGCGAACACGCCCCTGCGTGCCCCTGGGAGGCTCTGAGATGAAACTCGGCATCGTAACCTACAACATCGCCTTCGATTGGTCCCTCGACACTCTCCTCGAGCGCTCCGAGGCGCTGGGCTACGACTGCGTGGAACTGCGCACGACCCATGCCCACGGCGTCGAGCTAGCCCTCGATGCCGCCGCCCGCACCGCCGTTCGCGATCGCTTCGCCGCCTCACGCGTCAATCTCTGGGGCCTCGGCAGCACCTGCGAGTTTCACTCCCCCGACCCCGCCGAGGTCGAGCGCAACATGACCGAGGCGCTCAAGTGGATCACCCTCGCCCGCGACCTCGGCGCCGTCGGCGTGAAGGTCCGCCCCAACGGCATGCCCGACGGCATCCCTCCCGAGGACACCCTCCGCCAGATCGGCGAGGTCCTATCCGCCCTCGCTCCGGCCGCCCGGGCCAACGACGTCGAGCTATGGCTCGAGGTCCACGGCCCCGTCACCGCCGATCCGCGCCACATCGCCACCATCCTCAGCTACGTGGACAGCTCCATCGTCGGCGCCTGCTGGAACTGCAACTTCCCCACCGACCTCATCGACGGCCAACTCGCGCCCGGCTTCGACCTGCTCAAGGATCGCCTGCTCGCCGTCCATCTTCACGACTTCCACGAGCCCTATCCCTACCGCGAGCTCTTCGACCGCCTCTCGGCGATCGGCTACGATCGTCCCTGCCTCGCGGAGATTCAGGACAGCTCCGACCCCGACCGCGTACTCCGCTACTTCCGCGCCTGCTTCCTCGCGCTGACGGGTCAGGCGGCCTAGCCGCTCGCAGGAACCGGGAGGGGCCTCCCGGGCGTTAGACTTTCCGGATAGCTGCGATTCTCCGCGGCCGCGCGTGGGTGCGGTCGGATGATACCTATTGCACAGGGAGTGACGGCCACCGAATGCTCTGGGGATACGCGTGGAAAAGCTTCTGGCGCCGGCGCACCAAGGCCACTCTGGCCATTGCCGGCATCCTCTTCTCCGTGGCACTGCTGGTCGGCGTTCTGTCGATCTCGCGCGCCGTCAGTAAGGGCGTCGAAGGCGCCCTCAACGCCGCCGGCGCCGACATGGTCCTTCAGCGACGCGTCGAGCCGTGCCCCTTCTCCGAGGTCAAGCTTCCCAAGGACCTCGCCGGTTTCGATCAGGGCATCGGCGATAAGCTCGCTGCGAACACCGCCGTCGAAGAGGTCTCCAGCGTCCTCGAGCTGTGGGCCTTCTACAAGGGTCACCCGACGGTCATCGCCGGCATCGACCCCGCCAAGAAGACCATCGGCCCGGTCCGCATCAGCCCGCGCAAGGAAGAGGGCAAGTCCTCCTCCAAGTGCTGTGCGGTCAAGGCGGGGCGCTACCTCTCCCCTTCCGATGACTATCAGGTGATGGTCACGGCCGACTACGCCGAGAAGAACAAGATCAAGAACGGCGACCGCATCCACATCGGCCCCAACTGGATGTTCGACGTCGTCGGCATCGTCGACCTCAGCGGCGCCGCCCGCATCAGTGGCGCCGAGGCCTTCGTCCCCCTCACCACAGCCCAGGAAATGCTCGGCCAGGGCAAGGTCATCAGCACCCTCTTCGTCGCCCTCAAGGATGGCTCGCGGGCCGATGAAGTCGCCGCCCTCGCCACCCAGCTCATCCCGGCCAAGGCCGCCGTCACGACCAAGTACAGCGTCGAGTCCGGCACCGCCGCCCTCGCCTCGGTCACCCGCAAGTCCATGCTCGCGGTCTCAGCCGTCGTCATCATCTTCGTCCTGCTCCTCCTCACTCGCCACGCCCTCGAGTCCGTCGCCGAGCGTCTCGGCGAGGTCGGTCTCATGAAAGCCATCGGTTGGCGCGATGGCGAGGTGGGTCGGATGTTCATGTATGAGGCTGCCTTCGCCGGCCTCATCGGAGGTGTGATCGGCTGCTTTATTGGGTGGGGGATCGGGTGGACCTACGGTCACCTCGCCACCCTCAAGCTCCCCTCGGCCCTCGCATCCTACCCGCCGTGCTCCAGCACGCCGCCGCCTCTGACCTTGCCGCTGGACACCTCGCCGTCCGTCGGCGTCTTCGCCCTCGGCCTGCTGGCCGCCTTGCTTATCGGCACCGTCGCCGGCGCCGCTGCCGCTCACCGGGCAGGCAAGCTGCCCCCGGCCGAAGCTCTACGGAGGATCTAAGCACACCATGTCCGACGCGCCTTCACGCTCATCTGACGACCACGATCCGTCGTACATCCAGGTTCATGAGTTGTCGAAGATCTACTCCCGCACCGACGGCGCCGTCCACGCCCTCCAGGGCGTGACCTTGACTGTCGCCCGCGGCGAGATCGTCGGCCTCATGGGGCCCTCGGGCTCCGGCAAGTCGACGCTGCTCAACCTCATCGGCGGCCTCGACCGCCCCACCGAGGGCCGCGTCGTCGTCGAGGCGACCGACATCTCCAAGCTCTCCGCCGACAGCCTCGCCCTCTATCGCCGCGAGAAGGTTGGCTTCGTCTTCCAGGACGCCCGCCTCATCCCGGCGCTGACGGTCTACGAGAACGTCATGCTCCCCCTCGTCCCCATGCAGATGCCCGACGACGAGAAGCGTTCGCGCGTCGAGATGTCGCTCGAGGAGTGCAACATCACCCACCGCGCTCAGCATCTCCCCGGTGAACTCAGCGGTGGCGAGCAGCAGCGCACCGCCGTCGCCCGCGCGATGGTCAATGATCCGCACATCATCCTCGCCGATGAGCCGACCGGTGAACTCGACCCCGAGAACGCCGCCCGCATCGTCGACCTTCTCCGCCAGATCAATCGCGACGGCCGCACGGTCCTCGTCGCCAGCCATGACGCGAATGCCATGGCCCAGATGCCGCGCCTGATCAAGATCCGCGAGGGCCAACTGGAGGATGGGCAGGCATGAGCAGCATCGCTCGGGCAGGCGCTCTCGTTGTGCTGGCGATGCTCCTTCTCGCCGGCGACGGCTGCAAGGAAGCCGCGGCTCCGCCCGCCTCGGGCGATCAGGCTTCGTCCCCGGCTGCGACGCAGGCCGCCCCCGGCAAGACCGCCGCGGCGACCAACCGCGTCGACGCCTGGATAAATGTCAGCTCTGGCTGCCAGCAGGCGACGGTCGATCTCCTCAAGCAACTCGCCACGCAGTACGCCGGCAAGATCGATGTCAGCGTCACCGACTTCGGCACCCCCGAGGGCGCCGATAAGTGGCGCCTCGCCGGCCTCCACTGCATGACGATCCAGTTCAACGGCAAGAACGCCGTCACGTTCCCGGTGGAAGGCGACAACAAGACGGTCGTCTTTCAGATGCCGCCCGGCCTCCTCTGGGAGCATCCCGACCTGAAGGCCGCCTTCAAGGCCCTCGACGCCGGCACTCTCCGCGAGGCCAGTGACGAAGAAGTCCAGCAGCTCACCCAGCCGGTCAAGGTCGACCTGCACCCTCGCGCCGAGGGAGCGAAGTTCTTCCTGGGCCAGCGCCTCATCGCGACCCTCGAGGGCAAGGAGGGCGGTCTCTCCCCTGCCGCCCGTGCATCCGCGGCGACGAAGGCCGTCGAGAAGTGGACAGCCGGGCCCATCTCGCCTTCTGATGTGACGCCGGCGAAGGGTCCGGATGGTTGGGGCGTCTATGGCGGCGAGGTCCATATCCTGAGCCCCACCTCCGACGACGCCCTGGACCTCGGCCCGGCCGCCACTACTGAGGCCGTCGCGCGCATGTGGGCGAGCAACCTCCAGAAGGCCGTCTTCGCCGCCCTCACCGAAGCCCACAAGACCAAGCACGCCGCCGCGAAGTAGTCTGTTCGAGGTCTTTCGGAGGGGCCGAAGGGGCTTGGCTTCTCGGAGGGGCCGAATCAGAGATGACGCGCCCCAGCGACGCGAAGCGTCGCCGCGCGTCATCGCGAATCCGGCCCGCTTTCTCCGACGGGGTGAAGACAGGGCCGGATTCGCGACCGTGCGCTCCGCTCACGGTTGCTGATGCGGCCCCTCCTACAAGCTCCCCGCCATGAGCCCAAGACGTCTTCCGCTTTCTGTCAGTAATGGCCAACGTTTTGGCGGCCTTCGGGTATAATGTTCTCGTGGGTGGAGGTCCGGTAGGACGCTCCACTCGACAATAGGCAGCCTCAAAGAGGCATCGGGGGGATGTACATGAGAACGTCAACGGTTTTAGCGGTAGCGGTAGTCGTGGGGTTGGGGTGTTTCCTGGCGGCAAGAGTTGCCGTCGCCGAAAATGAGATCACGGTCACCGATCCGGTGGAGGGCGCACAGGTCGGCCCCGCCACCGAGGTCATCGGCACGGCCCCGGCCGGATCCCTGGTCATCATCGTCACTGAGGTCTACGACCAGTCGACCGGCGATCTTCTCCGCAAGATCCCGGGCATTCGCCATCGCACCAATCAGGATGGCTCCTTCCACTTCCGCGTGGCGACGCCCAGGCTCTCCTTCGGCACCGACACCCCACTCGTCTACAAGATGAATGTCAAGGCGGTCACCGAGCAGCAGACCTACGGACCGGTCATCATCAATCTGACCCCGGCGCCGCCGGCTGAGAAATAGGACTAGCCGCAGCGCGCGGTTACTGGCTTGTGGGCCTGATGGAAGCTATCGGCGGCCGCCTCAACCCGAGGCGGCCGCCGCAGGTTTTCGGTGCGATCCTCACACCCGCCCGAGGGGCAGGTAGAGCGTGATGCTCGTCCCGCAGCCGGGCGCCGACCGGATCTGCAGGTCGCCCCCATGCTGGCGCAGGATTGACTCTGCCAGGCTCAGCCCCAGACCTTTGCACGACCCCGGCCGCGTGGTGAAGAAGGGCTGCCGCGCCATCCGCAGAACCTCCGGCGTCATCCCGCAGCCGTTGTCGACGATCTCGCAGCGGGCCTCATCGCCATCTTTCGCCACCCGCACGAGGATCGTCCCGCCGGTTTCATCGAGAGCCTGGATGGCGTTGAAGATGAGGTGCACCAGCGCCCGTTTCAGCGCCGCCGGCGCCGCCAGGACCACCACCGGCTCGTCCGCCTCAAGCTCCAGGGCTATCTCCAGGCCCCGCGAGATGGCCTGCGCGCCCCACACCGCCCGCGTGGTCGCCACCGCTTCGAGCGCCAGCACCGCCAGGTCCACGGGCTCGACCGGTTCGAGCACCTTCACCGCTCCGTACTCCTCGAGCGTTCGCGCCATGGTCATCAGCGAGGCGCAGCGGTTCATGATCACGCGCACGCGCTCGCCGCGCGGGTCGTCGTGCAGTTCCTCGAGCAGAAGCTGCGACTGCCCGAGCATCGCCGCCAGCGCATTGTTGATCTCATGCCCGGCCGACCGCGCGAGGTTGCCCAGGGCGAGAAGCTGTTCCTGCTCGGCGGTCAGCACGCCCGATACGCTCAGGCCCAGGCCTGGGCAGCCATCCCCGGACCTCGCCATCCCGCCGAGGGCCTCGCCTAGCACGGTCAGGTTCTCGACCTGCGCCGGCCCCATCTCGCCGCGGCTGGCCACCCACAGCAGCACCGCCTCGCCCTCATCACCCGACACCTTCACGCCCGCGGCCGACCGCAGCCCGACGGTCCCCAGCAAATGGTAGAAGGTGTCGAAAGCGACGTTGGTGTTGGTGTACACGGCCGCCGACAGCTGGCCCTCGGCAAGCTCGGTCACCGTCGCCGCCCGCGAGACGGCCTTGCCCACCAGCGCGCTAGCCGGCCCGCTGGCATCCGCGATGAAGACGGTCTCGGTCTGAGCATGCCATCGCACGAGAAGGACGGCATCCACGCCCAGCCGTTCGGTGAGACATCGTGCGAGGTCGGAAAACGAGGCTTCCAGCCCGCCCATGCCTGTGACGGTGCAAGCGACCGCCTCGAGCAGGGGACTTGTGCTCGCCGACGTAGCTGCGCGCCCCGGGTTTTCCCCCGGGCCGCGGTCCTGGCCAGAAGCATCCGATGACCGCCGCGACATCGTCCTGCCCCCTTCCACCAGTCTTATTGGCCGAACCGGGAGAAACTTGAGCCTCCTGTCCTCTCACCTTCCTCTTCGGCGTACCTC
>PMZA01000216.1 GCA_003170595.1 Armatimonadota bacterium | reverse complement strand
GACATGGTGGGGAATGTCTGGGAATGGTGCAATGATTGGTATGACAACAAGTACTATTATGCCAATTCCCCGGTCGATGACCCGTCCGGGCCTGACAGCGGGCAGTGGCGGTCGCGGTCCTTGCGGGGCGGGTCGTGGGACCTCGTTGCTCGCTACTGCCGCAGCTCTTTCCGCCGCAACTTCGTTCCGACGACTCGCAACGACAACATCGGCTTTCGTGCGTCCAGGACTCCTTGAACTCTGTACTCTTACCCTTTTACACNNTTGCCGCTTTTCGCGGCGCGAACCAGCCCCTCGTATCGGCGGAATCGATTTCAGGGTTGTTGTCGGGTGACCGCCCTTCCCGTCGTGGTGCGGCGGCATCATAAGTTCGTGCGCTGGCTGTTGCAGCGGTTGGCGCCTGCGAGGGGATCCCATCGAAATCGCCCCGGACGGCAACGGCAGAACCCTCCAATGCGTCATCCCGGTCCCAAACGCTCCGGGTCGGTTGGGCCCACGACATGCTTGTAGGTGGCAGGGACCCCAGCATGAATTGTCATAAGCTCTCCAAGGCGACGTTGCGTCCGGGCTCAATCAACCGTTCCGTTGGCGTACCCTCTGGGTGATTGATGCCGACGGACAAACATGGAGGCCATGCCTCTTGCCCACTTTGTGCTGGGCCTCGAGCTGGTCCAGACTCCCCGGCGCGCCGCCCCGGCCTAACCCTGCCCCCGCCGGCCAGCTACAGATATCCCAGCGAACGCAGGTGCTCCTCGATCTTCCTCCGTTCCTCTTCCGTGTAGACCGTTGTGTCTCCCGCTGTGTCGTCCGTCGGCAAGGGCTCGCCCCAACGAACCGGGCGCGCCGCAAGCACCTCGGGCTCGATGGCCGCGAGGATTGGGCTGCCGTCCATGTCCTTCGGGATGGGCTCATCCAGCAGGTAGAGAGCCGTCGGGGCGAAGTCGGTGAGGTTGCTCTCGGGCAGACACGTCATCTGTTGAACGCCGGGCCCCGCCATGAACAGGACCCCAACCTGCGAGTGGGAGCCGCGCGGCTCCGTCAGCTCCACGACCACCTGCTCCTGAACGTCAAGCAAGGGAGCTACGTACCCCGGCAGCATCCGTCCGCTCACGCTCAGGTACCGGTCATCCACGGGAAGGGCGACAAGATCCGGGCCTTCAGGGGCATAGGGGCCCGTGTAGAGGGCCGAGCCGGGCACGACATCCATGTACACCGGGCTTCCGCTGATCGGGTCAGCGACCGACAGGATCAGCTCTCGGATCCTCGCCGTGAGCGCTGGAACATCCTCCGGAGGCACGATGCCCCGGGGGTCTCGTCCCTGGATATTGAGCCGGATCTGCCCGTAGTTGCCCCAGGGGACCGCCGCCGTTCGCGGCCAGTCCACGACGGCGTCGACCTGGTAGGCCGAGACCCGAGTCCGCATAGCCCTGGCCAGCGGAGCGATGAGGCGAGCGAAGCCAGGACTGGCACGTTTGACCGCCGTCCAGAGCCTCACCGCGGCCCTGGCGTGGCGCCGGCCGCTCTCGATGCTGGCCGCCTCCTGGGTTTTCGCCGACGTGTAGGCCAGCAGCCCGTGGTCCAGGAACAGCTTCTCCAGGTTCACAAGGCGGTCGACCAGTTCACCCCCGTGGTCCGAGACTACCACGACGTTGGTGTCGGGGGACGCCCACTCACCGACTAAGGCTCCGACGCTCTCATCGACGAGGCGGTAGGCTCTCACCACGTAGCCGTTCAGGTCGAGGCTGCTCACATCGCCGGGCCTCATCTCCCCTGCCAGGACGTAGTGATGGGCCCAGTCGAGGAGATGCATGTGGGCCATGCAGACATCGCACGGAAACTCGCGCAACAGGCCGCGCAGGATCGAAGCGATCGCCTCCATGTGGTCTTGAGCTATCTTGGGATCGCGCACGATTTCGGGGTCCGCCGGGAAGAAGACATACTCCCCGCAGGCCTCCTCGATGATGCGGGAGGCGCGCTCGGGGTAGACATCTTCAGGACCGAGGCTGGGCGCGTCGAAGCCGGGTACCTGAAATCCGCTCAGGTGTTCGGGCGGGTAGGTGCAGGGCACGTTGAAGACACCTACTCCGTGCCCCCGTTGGCTCAGGAAGCGCCACATGGTGCTGGCTCGACGACGGGAGGCAACCGGGGTACCTACGTCCCCGCCGTCCATGCTTATCCAGTCGAAGACACCGTGCTTGCCCGGGTTCTTGCCCGTGAAAAAGGACGTCCAGGCCACCGGTGTGATGGGCGGGATGGTGGATCGTACAGGGCCCCAGGCACCCCTCTCGGCCAGCTTCTGCAGATTGGGCAGGTCCCCCCGCTTCATCAACAAGTCGATGATGCGGTAGTCGGCTCCGTCGATGCTGAGCACGAGCAGGCGCAACGCCTCGCTGCTAGACAAGGAATTCACCAGGGTTTCTCCGAGAACCGGGCCAAGCTGGCAACGGGAGACACGAACGCGCCTCACTCCGATGCTGCGCCCCGGATGACGTACGGCCTAAGAAAGGAACAAGGCTTAGAGGAGGGGAGTTCCCTACACGGGGCACAAATCGCACACGCGGGCTACGGAGACGCTGGAAGATCTCACCAGCTTTCAGGGAGACGTGCTCTCGCTGCCGCTGGGTGCCCGAACCCGGTAGAGAGCGAACGTCGTCCGCGGCCCGCCGGCACCCGGCCAGACAAGCTCAAGCCATGCGAGCCTCCGCTCACCCCCGGGCGGGAGAGACGTGACAGGCGCGTCGGCGTCCTGCAGAACGTAGGTGGCCCCGCTCCGCCGGCACCTCTCCAACAGCGCGTTCGGATCGAGCCCTGGCGGGACGAAAGCCACCGTGTAGTGCGATGGCCGCAGCCACTCGGGCTGAAACTTCGAGAGGGAGTTCTGGACGACGACGTCCTTCGGTCTCAGGTTGCGGGAGGTGAACTCGGCGAGCTGTCTGTAGTCGTCCGGAACGCGCACCGCGAAGGGCGATTCGTCGAGCGGCAAGGGGAGCCGCTGAAAGCCGAGGTACCCGCCAGCGACAGTGGCCGCGACGGCCAGCGCCCACACCAACGCGCGCCGGCGTCTGGCAGAGACATCTCCCGCCTGCGCAGGCATTTCCCGAGTGACCCCTTCCTCGTCCGTGGGAAGCACCGGAGCGGGCCGCTCGCCGGTGCCCCACGCAGCCAGGACCCACAGGATCGGAACGAAGGGCAAGAGGAAGCGGTCGGCCGCCCACATGTACGAGTAGAAGGCGGTGGAGACAGATCCGAGCGCCAGAAGAGAGATGCTGAGAACGACCGCCGCCGTGCCTCCAGTGGCGCCGACGCCCATGAGGCCGAACACCAGCAGCGCCGCAACGACGCCCGGGGAGTATTCCCTCGCGGCCACCGTGCCCAGCTTCCGGGCCCCGAGGAGGACCCGCGCCCACGTGTGGCTCAGGCCATGCGCGCGGACGTACAGGATCGGCCCGGCCTGGCGGCCTCGCTCGCTGCCCCAGGTCTTCACCCACTCCTCGTACGTATCGGAGAACGCTGACAGGGCCACCGGCGTGTAGAAGGGCTGGCCGTAGACTCGAAGGTTGCGGACGACTATCGGCGAGACGACCACACCGAACGCCAGCCCGAAGGCGACCAATCCCGCCACGGCCCGCCGCATCGGACGATGGGCCACCCAGCCCAACACGACGCAGGGGACCACCAGGAGGGCGCTGGCCTTGGCCCAGTAGCTCAGGGCCACGAGCGCCCCAGCCAACCCCGCCCGCCGCAGCCGATCGAAGGCGCCCACGCTCGCCCACCACCCGAGCAGCCAGATGAGGATGAACCAGGTGTCCGCATGCACGGTCCCGGCTACCACGGGCAGTCCGGCGCAGGCAGCCATGCCGACCGCGGCGAGAGCCGCGAGGAGGTCGCCGGCCCTGGGCCTCGCGGCCAGGTACACGGCGATGACCAGCATGACGCCGGCGGCCACGGACGCGGCCCGGCCAACCGCGTCCTTCTCGACGCCGTCCGGCCCAGCCGCCGAGAGGAGAAGCAGGAAGAGAGGCTGCCGCCCCGCGGGTTGGAACTCTCCGCCGAAGAATGCCGCCGCGAACCCCCTGGTCGCCAGAAGGTCATGCAGCTCGCGGGCTTCCCGCAGGTAGCCGACCTCGTCGTAGTATGGGAGCGTATCCCGGGCCGAGGCGGCCAGGCACGTCACGGTCGCATAGGCTACCGCTGCCACAACTAGAGGCAGCGGTAGCATTGCCGAGAGACCTCGAGCCGACTCGGGACACTCCACCCGCGCCCAGCTCAAGCTCGAAGGAATTCGCCTTCCGTAGATGATCGCGGGCAACGCCGCCGCCGCCCCCACAAGATGGCCTGCGATCATGCCCCGGGGGCTCATCGCGGCAAGACCGAGGATGGCCGCCGCGAAAGCCGATCCTCCAACCACAGCTCCACGGCGCGCGGTCGCGAAGAGAGTAAGGCCGACAAGCAGCGCCATCGTCCCGACGGCCGCGTTGAGATCAATGCCCATCCGGGGTGGAAGGAAGGCTGCGCAGGCGGTCACGACGACCAGCCCGAGGGCGATGGCTCGCCACAGACCCCGCACGGGCGAGGGCCGTCCGCCGCACAGGGTCAGTTCGCCCACGAGGCAGGCCAGCATCGCCCCACCTGCCTGTCGGTCGAGGAGGTAGGCGACGGCCGCTCCCGCGATGAGAGCCGCCCCGGGGGCCAGCCGGGGAGCGGGTCGGTACAAGAGGAAGCCCGCCACCACGGCCGCAATCGCCGCGACACCGCCCCGCAGGTAGTTGGCCGGTGACCCCGCGAGGGACCACCGGCTGGTTGGGCGGTTTTTTTAATTTTTTATGGTGCTTCCACAAATTCGGCTGCAAGATTTTTTAGTAACAACTCGTACTGTTCTTGGTGNNGACGAGGTAGACGAGCCCCATCACGGCGAGAGCCGCGGGGAAGTCGCGGCCCGGGTCGGCCAGGTCGCGCCGCTTGGAAAGGGTTCCTGCCATCCCAGGATACCTCCAGCCCGGGGGTTCCTTCCCTGTCCATCATGACCTCCGTCGCGTTGGAGCAGCCGTGGGTCCTCAGGAGAGATCGGCTGAGGCCGACGGGCGTGTTTAAAAAATAATGCGTCTTAGACGACATCATCTCCGGACTGGTTCAACC
>PMZA01000147.1 GCA_003170595.1 Armatimonadota bacterium | reverse complement strand
ATGGAGGCCATCGGCATCCCGCCGGTGCTGCACGTGGGCTCGTGCGTGGATAACTCGCGCATCCTGACTATCCTCACCGAGTGTGCCACGGAAGGGGGCCTCGGAGATGATATTTCCGACCTGCCCGCCGTGGGTATCTGCCCCGAGTACATGTCGGAGAAGGCTCTCGCCATAGGCGCCTACTGCGCAGCATCGGGCGCCTATGTGCTTTTTGGCCTGCCCTCCCCGGTGGGCGGCAGCCCCGAGGTCGTGGACCTGATGCTCAACGGCTGGATGAAGCGGTTTGGCGGGGGCATCGAGTTTGAGCCCGATATCGACGAGCTGCTGAGGAAGGCCTTCAAGCACATCGATGCCAAGCGGGAGGAGCTGGGGCTGAGCGAGTACGACCCTCTGCGCTTCGGCGAGAGTGGCGACCGTCTGATGGAAGAGTTTCTCAGAGATGTGGACGAGTGCGAGCCACCCAATGTCTATTCCGTGCGCCGGAAGGGCGTCGGGGCGGAGGTGTAGGGAGATGTCGAGGTACATCGCCAAGGCTGCCCTCCGCGGCGCCAACCTGATCGTCGCGGAGGCCGAGCAAATGGTAGAGTCGGCCATCACTGATCTGGGGGCGGATACTCCTGTGGCCTTCACGAATACCGCCTACTACCTTCCGGTCATACTGGGCTTCACCGGCATGGAGGTGAACAACCTCGGACATCTGCAGAAAGCGTTGGTCCGTGCCAAGAGCCTCCTGAACCCCGTCCCCTTCGAGAGCCTATGGCTACCCTACCTGGGCGAGACTCTGGATGGTGGAGCGGCGACCCTCTTGGCAATGGAGGCTATCGAGGCGGTACGCTTTATCCGCGGCCAACAGCCGGAACCGATCCCGGGCTTGCAGTTGAAAGGCACCAGTTTTACCAACCCTGACGGCAACGGCGGAGGCGGTGGTGGCTATGCAAATGGCCCCATCGACGACATCCAGCTGCGCGCCTGGGGCATTCAACTGGTGGATGGCCGCATGCCCGGTTTCGCAGCCATTGTCGGCGCGGCTCGCACCAACGAGGCCGCGGTGGCTATCGTGCGTGAGCTGCAGAAACGCAACATCCTGGTCTTCCTCTCGGGCAACGTCAACGGACGCAGCATCATCCATCAGTTGATGGAAGAGGGTGTCGAGATGGGCTACGACACCTACATCGTGCCGTTCGGCACCGACACCATCTCCGCCATCTATGCCCTGGGCTTTGCCACTCGCTCGGCCCTCACCTTCGGCGGCATGTCCGGCGGCCAGACACGCGACATCCTGCTCTACAACAAGTTCCGGGTGTTCGCCTTCGTGCTGGCCCTTGGTGAAGTGGACGATCTGAAGTATGCGGCGGCGGCCGGCGCCATCAACTATGGCTTCCCGGTGATCGCTGATACCGTGATCCCGCAGATCCTGCCCACCGGTGTGACTCCCTACGAGCATGTCATCAGCATGCCCTTCGATGACATCGAGGGCGACACCGATGCCGAGAAGGCGCGCCGCCTGGTGCAGCGCTGCACCGAGGTCCGCGGTCTCAAGGTCAAGATCACCGAGGTGCCCATCCCGGTGCCCTATGGCAGCGCCTTCGAGGGTGAACGAGTGCGTCGCGCCGACATGCGTGTGGAGTTTGGCGGGCAGAAAGCCCAGGCCTTTGAGTACCTGCGCATGGTCGGACTCGACGAGATCGAGGACGGACGGATCCGGGTCGTCGGGCCCACCTTTGACGAGGTGCCCCCCGGCGGGGCCATGAACTTGGGGATCGTTGTGGAGGTAGCCGGGCGCAAGATGCAGGAGGACTTCGAGCCCGTGCTTGAGCGCCAGCTCCACTATTTTGTGAACGGCGCCTCGGGCATCCAGCATGTCGGCCAGCGCGATATCACCTGGATCCGCTTCAGCAACGCCACCGTTGAGAAGGGCTTCAAGCTAGAGAGCATCGGCGACATCCTTTATGCCCGCTTCCACGCCGATTTTGGCGCTATTGTCGACAAGGTTCAGGTGACCATCTACACGGATCCGGATGCCTTCCAGGAGTGGTTGGGCAAGGCCCGCGAGGCCTATCAGGCACGCAACGTACGCCTTGCCGACATGGTCGACGCCTCAGTGGAGGAGTTCTACAGCTGTACCCTGTGCCAGAGCTTTGCGCCCAACCACGTCTGCGTGATATCCCCCGAGCGTTTGGGGCTCTGCGGCGCTTACAACTGGCTGGACTGCAAGGCGTCCAATCAGATCAACCCCACCGGCCCGAACCAGCCCATCCAAAAGGGGATATGCCTGGACTCGGACTACGGCGTTTGGCAGGGGTCCAACGAGTTCGCATACCAGAATTCCCATCAAACGGTGGAGCGGATATCCATGTACTCCATCATGCAGGACCCGATGACGGCCTGCGGTTGCTTCGAGTGCATCGCCATGGTCATCCCGGAGGCCAACGGGGTGATGGTCGCGTCGCGTGAGGATCCTAGCATGACCCCCGCAGGGATGACCTTCTCCACCCTCGCCGGGGTGGCCGGCGGTGGGTTGCAGACGCCGGGCGTGATGGGTGTCGGCAAGTACTACCTGCTCAGCCGCAAGTTCATCTCGGCAGAGGGCGGATTCAAGCGCGTCGTCTGGATGTCCAGCGTCCTTAAGGCCACGATGGCCGAGGAACTGAAAGCCGTGTGCGAGCGTGAAGGCGATCCAGATCTTCTGGACAAGATCGCGGACGAGCGGTCGGCGACGACTGTCGAGGAGCTCCTGCCCTTCCTAGAGGAGCGGGAGCACCCGGCCCTGGCGATGGCCCCGATCTTCTGAGAGCCGCCTCGTATCTCATCTGCACGTGAAAGGAGATCCCAGATGTCCATAGCGATGCCCAACGTCAAAGAGACCTGGACTGGCAAGATCCTCGAGGTAACTCTGGGCGCCGGACCCGACAAGGGTGGCACGCGCGGTAGGACCGTGACGGTCGGCGGAGAGACTACTCTGCCCTTCCTACACTTTGAGGGCGATATTCCCCACAGGCCTGTCATTGCCGTTGAAGTCAGCGATCGCACTCCCGATGACTGGTCGGACCTGCTGGTGCGAGCCTGGGGAGAAGTGTTGGGAGACTCGGCCGCGTGGGCTGCGCGTGCCGAGGAGGCAGGAGCCGACCTGATCGCCTTGACGCTGGATAGCGCGCACCCCGAGCGCGGCAATACCGGAGCCAAGGAGGCTCGCGAAACGGTGCGCAGGGTGCTCGAAGCCACCTCGCTGCCCCTCATCATCTATGGCCCTGGCCAAAAAGAGAAGGACAACGAGGTGCTCGTGGCCGCTGCCGAGGAGGCCGCTGGGGAGCGGGTTGCCCTGGGCAACTGCGAGGACAAGAACTATCGCACCATCGTCGCCGCGGCCCTTGCCAACAACCAGGTGGTCATCGCTAAGAGTCCCATGGACGTTAACCTGGCCAAGCAACTGAACGTCCTCATCAGCGACATGCGCATGGACCGGGATCGCATCCTGGTCGATCCCACCACCGGTGCGCTCGGCTACGGCGTCGAGTACAGCTACTCGATTATGGAGCGACTGCGTC
>PMZA01000291.1 GCA_003170595.1 Armatimonadota bacterium | reverse complement strand
TCGCCGGGGCCGAGGCCGAGGGCATCCAGCGCGGGCGGTCGTTCATGGGCGGCAAGGAGGGGCAGAGGATCGCGTCGCAGGCGCTGACGGTGGTGGAGGATCCGCTGGTGCCCTTCGGGCTGTCGTCGGGCGCCTGGGATGGGGAAGGCGTGCCGAGGCAGAAGCGGACGCTCGTGGATCACGGCGTGCTGACGACCTATCTGCACAACTCGTACACCGCGTACAAGGCGGGTGTCGAGCCAACTGGTCATGCGACGCGGGGCGGGGCACATGTGGGCATCAGCTTCTCGAATCTACAGATCGAGCTTGGCGAGCAGACGATGGCGGAGATGATCGCTGAGACCGAGAACGGCGTGTGGGTCATCTCGGGCGGACCGTATCCCGACCCGTACACGGGCGTCGTGTCGAGCACGGTCGACGCGGGCTTCGTGATCCGCGACGGCAAGGTGGGGAAGGCCGTGAAGGGCGCGATGATGACGGGCGAGATCTTCGACCTCCTGTCGCGGATCGATGGTGTGTCCAAGGACTATGAGGAGCGACCGGGGAGGATCATGCCGGCGATAAGGATCAGGAAGGCGCTCATCAGCTCGCAGTGACGGGAGGCGGTCCGCATGAGCAAGGGGGACGATCCGGGCGGGGGCGAGGGAGTGTGGACCTTCAGCAGATTGTGCGCGGCCGTGGTCGTGACGATCGTGGCCTTCTGGGTGGTCATGGCATCGCTGAGCCGTGGGACGTCGCAGATTGGGGCGTCGGAGGTCGTGGTGATCTGCTTCGGCCTGATCCCGTGGATGCTGCCGTACGTGTCGAAGATCACGTACAGCCCGACGGGCGGAGAGGTCGATACGAGGGCGCTTCTGTCGAGCATGGCGCAGACGCAGAGGAGCATGGCACAGACGATGGTGCACGTCGCGCGATTCGCCGGGACGATGCCGGTGGCGGATGCGGGTGCGGGGAAGAAGGACGAGTAGGCGAGGGCGAAGACCAGGTCCTTCGGTCGCGACACAGACCGTCGCTCCCTCAGGATGACAAGNNCCCCCGCGGGCTAGAAGCCCGCGGCTACACCTGCCTGGGGCGAAGACCTCTGCATCGATGAGGCAGTGAGACTTTGAGCCAGGTCGCAGAAACAACCGCGGGTCCGAGGGAGCCGGCGCGCATCCCCATCCTCGGCGTCACGTGGCGCGCAGCCATCGTCGCCGTCGCCTTCACAGTCCTCTGCAGCCACTGGATCGATCAGGCCGAGGTCGTCACCCTCTTCTGCCAGATCACCGAATCTGTCCCAGCCATCCCCGCCGTCGCCATCCTCGTCCTCCTCGTCGTCTTCAGCCCGCTCGCGAAGAGAATCCATAAGCGCCTCGGCTTCGATCGCCGCGAAATGATCGCCATCTACATCTTCGTCGCCATCGCGACGAGCATGGCCGGCTGCGGCATCGCCCGCTTCTGGATCAACACCATCCCAGTGCTGCACTACTTCGCCCAACCCGATAACGACTACGCGCAGTTCCAGCAGTACTTCCCGAAATGGTGGCTGCCGCAGGATCCCGAGGTCATCCGGCAGATGTATGAGGGATCGCCGACGGGGGCGATTCCGTGGCGGCCGTGGATCGTGCCGCTGGTGGGCTGGGGCGCGGTGTTCATGGCGATATGGGTCGCGCTGATGGGGATGTCGGCGATCTTCCACAGGCAGTGGGCCGATCGTGAGAGGCTGACCTATCCGCTGCTGTATCTGCCGATGGAGATGACGGAGGGGCTCGATCGCCGCAGCCTGATGGGCGACTTCTTCCGCAACAAGCTCATGTGGGCGGGCTTCGCCATCGCCTTCGTGTACAACGTGACGAACATCGTCAACGCGTACAATCCGGGCATCCCTGCGGTCGGGAAGTTCTTCGACTTCGGGCGATTTCTCAGCGAGCGGCCGTGGTCGGCGCTGCTTCCGCTGCAGCTTCACTGGCGGCCGGAGATGATCGGCTTCGGGTATCTTGTGAGCACCGAGGTCGCGCTGAGCGTGTGGGTGCTGCACCTCCTCGTGCGGCTGGAGAACCTCATCCCGGCAATCATGGGCTACGATGTGCCGGGCATGCCCTTCGCGCAGGAGCAGGGCATCGGGGCGTATGTGGCGCTGGGGCTGACGCTGCTCTGGGTCGGGCGCGGGCATCTGAAGATGGTGCTCGCGAAGGCGCTGCATCCGTCGGAGGGGCCGGATGATCGCGAGGAGGCGATGAGCTATCGCGGGGCGGTGATGGCGGCGGTGGGCGGCTTCGCGGCGACAGTGGTGTGGGCGACGGCGTCGGGCCTGGCTCCGTGGCTGGCCATCGCGTACTTCGGGCTGATCGTCCTCGTGGCCCTGGTGTATGCGCGGATGAGGGCTGAGGTGGGCGTGCCGCTGATCTGGATGTTTCCCTTCTTCCAGCAGTACAAAGTCTTCAAGTATGCGATCGGGCCGCAGTTCCTCCAGGCGCACGGCGGCTGGCGCAGCATGACCGTCTTCAGTACCTTCATCATCTTCTCGCGCGGATACTTCCCGTCGCTGCAGGGGTATCAGGTCGAGGGGTACAGGCTGGGCGATCAGGTTGGGCTGAACCTGCGATCGCTGAGCCGGTTCATGGTGGCGGCGCTGGCCATCGGATTCTTCGTGGCGGCGTGGATCCACCTGCGGTCGTACTACGAATATGGCGTGGGCGGACTGAGGGGGCTGGATGGCTGGGGCGCGGACATGGCGCGGAACGAGTTCACCGAACTGACCGGGTACATGAAGGGCTTCCCGGGGATCGATGGGGCGCGGACGGCGGCGGCGGGGGCTGGGTTTGCTATGGCGGCGATACTTTTCGGCGTGCGGACGGTGTTCCTGCGCTTCCCGCTGCACCCGCTGGCGTGGGGGATGGTCACGTCGTACGGGGACCTCATCTGGGGGACGTTCTTCATCGTGTGGGTGATCAAGAGCCTCGTGTTCAAGCTCGGAGGGATGAGGACGTACCGGATGCTCATCCCGTTCTTCATCGGGCTCGCGCTGGGGCATTTCTTCACGGCGGGCGTGCTATACAGCCTCATCGGGGCGTACGGGCCGGTGAGCTTCCAGCGGTATGCTGTGTGGTTTGGCTAGCGCCTCAGCTACTTGACCGCGTTGCCAATCGTGTTGAGCTTGCCGACGAAGTTGTTGCTGAGGGTCTGCCAGGTGCTCAGCGCCACCACAACGATCAGCGAAAGTAGGAGCGCGTACTCTACGCTCGTCAGGCCCTCTTCCTCACTCAAGAACCGCCGAAGATTGTTGGTCATGATCCTCGCCTCCCCTAATCTATCGGTTCACGATACCCAGACTGAAGTATACGAAACGTGGTAACGCTTTTGTGGCGAAGGGTAAACTCATGGAAAGGGCGAAGGCAGGGGGCGGTCATGGACTACGAGGCGCGGCGGAAAGAGATGGTGGCCCGGTTCGTCCGGGCCGGGTACGTCACCGACGAGCGGATCGTGGCGGCTATGCTGGCCGTCCCCCGCGAGGACTTCGTGCCTGAGGATTACCGCGAGGACGCCTACATGGACACGCCCCTGCCCATCGGCTACGGGCAGACCATCTCCGCGCCGTCGATCGTGGCGATGATGACCGAACTCCTCGAACCGGCGGAGGAGACGGTCGTGCTCGAGATCGGGACCGGGTGCGGGTATCAGGCGGCCGTGCTGTCGAAGCTGGTCAAGCACGTGTATACCGTCGAGATCGTCGCCCCGCTGGCGAGGGATACGGCGGAGCGGCTGAAGGCGGGCGGGTATGCCAACGTGAGCGTCCGGCTGGGCGACGGGTACAAGGGGTGGCCGGAACGGGCGCCCTTCGATGCGATCATCGTCACTTGCGCGCCCGAGAGGGTGCCGGCGCCGCTCGTGGAGCAGCTCAAGGACGGCGGGCGGATGGCCATACCCGTGGGCGGAGCGTGGCAGCAGGAGCTGTACCTGCTGAGGAAAGAGAAGGGGCAGGTCGTGAAGCGGGCGGTGCTGCCGGTGATGTTCGTGCCGATGACGGGCGAGGCGGATCGGGGCAGCTAGCGGCTATCGTTGTGGCAAAGAAAAGCACGGCGGAGGAGGTCCCCGCCGTGCTTTTTCGGCTTGCGGTCGGCTTGTCTGTGACTAGGGGACGAGCGGGTTGAACATCGCCTCGTTCATCGCTGACTTCATCATGAACTTCACGTGGCCATCGTAGAAGGCGACGTTGTTGCCTCCGTTGTGCCGGATCTCATCGCCCCAGGGGTCGCCATTCGTGACCCAGCCGACGAAGTTGTCGGTGCCCCACAGCGCCGGGTTCGGGCCGGCGACGACGCACAGACTGTCCATGAAGGTGACCTTGGAGGCCGGGCTCTGGACGGTCGCGTCCTTGATCTGGTACCAGTAGCCCGTATCGGCTCCAACATCGTTGCGGTACCAGTTGTAGCCGACGCCGGTGTGGTGGCGGACGATCGAGTCTTGGGGGGCGCCGCATGGTGTGTTGGCGTCGAAATAGGCTGGGTCGAAGGAGGCGCTGGGGCATGCCAGTATCTGCCTGTTCTTGGTGTAGGGCTCGATGAGTCCGTTCCACCAGATGCGCGAACTCCAGGTGCCGGCAGTCCCCGTGACCTTCCAGCCGAAGGTGTACATCGGCAGGGGGCGCTGGTCGTAGTCCGAAGCGTACATGAGCGCTGCCAGGGCGATCTGTTTGAGGTTCGACTGACAGCTCGCCTGGCGGGCCTTCTCACGAGCCTTGGCGAAGACGGGGAACAGAATGGCAGCGAGGATCGCAATGATCGCGATCACGACAAGCAACTCGATAAGCGTGAAGCCACGTCTCATGCTGTTCACCTCCGGGAGGATGATAAGCACAAGTCTGCATATATGATGCGCCAAAGGAGACGGGGTGAATAGTGGTTATTTGTGGGCGTCGGGGGATAAGAGAAAAGCACGGCGGAGAGGGTCCCCGCCGTGCCT
Organism: Armatimonadota bacterium; assembly: GCA_003170595.1. Classification (GTDB taxonomy): domain Bacteria; phylum Armatimonadota; class Zipacnadia; order Zipacnadales; family FEN-943; genus FEN-943. Next base: position 8,834 of record PMZA01000291.1, on the reverse strand, counting down.
TGGTGAGTCCTGGAGCTATCGTTACGGGGTCGGCAGGCCGGGGACCGGGCAGAACTGATTCTCGGTCAGGCTCGTCGCCCTGAGCCATTTCGCGTGACCATCCACGAAGGCGTAGTTCTCGCCGCCGTTGTGGCGGCCACCGCCGCTTGGGGCGCCGCCTTGCTGCCAGGCGGACCAGGTCGCCGCCATGCCGGTGCCGTTGTTGTACACGCCGACGCCGAGGCAGATCGAGTCGCCGAAGGCGATGAGTTCGGCAGGCCGCTGGAAGGTGGCGATCTTCGTGTAAGAGCCGAACCAACCGAAGTCGCCGTGGTTGCCGGGGGTTGAATTGTTCCACTGCCAGTTGTAGCCGTAGCCCGTGTGGTAGCGGTCCTCGCAGTCACCGGCCACTCCCGGGTAGTTGCCCTCACTGTAGGAGGGGCAGAAGTAGAGCTGCGTGTTCTTGATGTACGGCTGGAGGAGCGGGTACCACCACTGTCGCGGGCCCCCTGTTCCGTCAGCGGGTGGGACGTTGATGTAGATCGGCATGGTCTTCTCGTCGTAGTCCTGCACGTACATGAGCCAGGCCAGGTCGATCTGCTTGAGGTTGCTGAGGCAGGATGTCTGGCGAGCCTTTTCACGGGCCTTCGCGAATACGGGGAACAGAATGGCAGCGAGGATCGCAATGATCGCGATCACGACAAGCAACTCTATGAGCGTGAAACCACGTCTCATGCTGTTCACCTCCGGGAGGATGATAAGCACAAGTCTGAATACATGATGCGCCGAATCTGCCCCGTTGAATAGAGGCGATTTTGGGGCGGGCGATGGGGCCAATCGTCACGCGTCGGCGGTCGGAAGAGGCGCTTCGGCTTCCGCCGGGGATGACTGGCCGTTGAGATCGCCCGGCTTGATCTCGCGGAAGAAGAGCACGAAGCCCACGAAGGCCAGCGCCGTGACCGCCATCGGGACCATGAAGAAGAGGGACCAGTTCGTGTGCATCGTCGCCGCGCCGAGCGGGCCGCCCAGGTGGCTGAGATGATCCTGGAGGAAGCCGGCGACGAGGGTGCCGATATAGTTGCCGACGCCGAGGGTGACGAAGGTGAGGAAGGCCTGCGCCGAGTGCCGGACGTCGCCCGGGGCGATGCGGTCGACGTAAAGCTGGGAGGCGACCATGAGGAAGGCCGAGCAGAAACCGTGGAGACCCATCGCCGCGAGCGCCACCCACAGCGGCCCTCCGGCGAGGGCGACGAGGGTCCAGATGATGTAGCGGAGAGGCCAGGCCAACATGCCAATGCCGAGGGTTTTGCGGAAGCCGAGGCGCGGGAGGAAGTAGGGAAGGGCGAGGAACATGACCGGGATCTCGGCGACCTGCGCGAGGGTCATCACGCGCGGAAGATTGGCGACCGAGACGCCGAGATCCTTGAGGAACGGCCCGGCGAGCATGTAGTAGAACTCGAGCATCATCGTGACCATGAACATGAGCACGAGGAAGACGAGGAAGCGCCGGTCGTAGGCCATCTTGACCGCGCGGAGGAAGGCCCAGGGGCTCTCAGCTTTGCGGGCGGGCGGGGTGTTCGGGAGGAAGAGGCACCAGACCGCCATGAGGAGGCTGCAGACCGAAGCGAGGATGAGGCAATCGGCCTGGGAGCCGAAGCGAGTGAGGCCGAGGCTGCCCGTGCGCCACGCTGAGAGGACGACGCCGGCGGCGATCCAGCCGAAGGTGCCGAAGACGCGGATGGCGCCGAACTGGCGGCGGATGTCGGCGAGATGCTTGAAAGTCATCGAGTTGGAGAGGGCGAGGGTCGGAGCGAAGGCGAGGGCGTAGAGGAGCATCCACGGCCAGAGGTGGGAGAAGCTGTGGGCGTGGGCCGCCTGCCACATGGCGAGGCCGCCGACGAGATGGAAGCCGGCGCAGACGAACTGGGAAGGAATCCACCGGTCGGCGATCTGGCCGCCGAGGAAGGGCGTGGCAATGCAGGCGAGCCACATGAGGGAGTAGGTCGCGCCGGTCTCCGCGCCGGAGAAGTGGAGTTCGCGCTGGAGGTAGACGGCGAGCACGGGACGCCAGGCGCCCCAGATTGCGTACTGGAGCGCCATCATGACGGCGAGGCGAAGGAAGGTGAGGATGCGCATGGGTGTGGTGGTGGTTATCGAAAACTAGGTCCTTCGGTCTGCAGAAATCGCTTCCCTCAGGATGACGGCGCAAGGAAGAATACGAAAGGCCGACAGACGAAGGCAAGGGCGAAAAGGAAAACGGGCGGGGCGAAGGGCCCCGCCCGATGGACGACTGGCTGAAAGGCCTGCAACGCTACGGAGGCGGAGGCGGAGCCTCAACACCGGCTACGCGCACCGTCGTGAAGCCCGACGTCGTCACGTTGTGGGCGGCGCTCGCGTCCGTCACGATGAACCGCACGTCGTAGTCCATGGGGGCCTGGGCGCCCGTGGAGTCGGGAAGGTTGCTATTCGCCGGGAACACGAAGGACGAGGTAGTCGGCGGGTCAGGAAAGACCCAGGTGCCGTCCTGGGTGGTGCCGGCCGTGCGCGCCATGGTGTAGACGACGTTGGTGCCGTCCGGCCTGACGATCTGAACCTGAGCGAGGGCGATGCCGTCGCCGTCGGTAGCGTGCAAGGTCATGACCGCGGAGCCGCCCGAGGTGGGGAGCGTGCCGGGGTCGATGAAGGTGCTCCAGATGCGCGGAGGCTGCGGGGCGGTCACGGTCACGTTGGAGGAGCCGGTGATGGTGCCCGCCGTGGCGATGACCTGGCCATTGCCCTGGTTGGTGGCGGTGAAGACGCCGCCGGAGTTGATCGTGCCGATGCCGCCCTGAACGACCCAGCTAGGCGAGATCGAGAGCTGGGTAGAGCCGGCGAAAATGACGGCGGAGAAAACCTGCTGGCCGCCGGGATCGGTCGAGGCAGTGTCGGGCGAGACCGTGAGGCGAGTGGGTACCCCGAGGCCGAGGGGAATCATGGTTACGACGACGGAGGTCACCCTGGCGCTCGAGAGGGGGACGGTGATGACGGAGGAGAAGAAGTTGCCGCCGGGGCCCGGATCGACGGTGAGAGTGGTGCTGCCGACGGGCAGGCCCGTGAAACTGAAGGTGCCGTCGGAGGCGCTGGTCGTAGACGCGCCCGTCACGGAGACGTGGATGACGGCCGAGGGGAGAGGGGTGGAGGTGTTGGAGGCGTCAACGACTACGCCGGAAATGGCGGCTGTACCCGAAGGGGGCGGTGGGTTGCCGCCGCCGCCGGAGCTGGAACCGCCGCCACCGCAACCGGCAAGCAGGAGTGCGAAGAAAACGGCGATCAGTGCGATGCAAGCCAGACGATCGGCCCTCTGCGACATTTGCCACCATCCTCCAGATAACCAGGTGACCCCGCGGTCCCTTGCACGCACGATCACCGGCGCAGAACGATGGTGCGCACGGACTGAACCTGGATGCCCGAATCATCTCGGGCGGAAAGGCGGACCAGGTACATACCGTTGGGGACCGTCGCCCCGGATGCGGAGCGGCCGTCCCACACCACCGTATTCTGACCGGCGGACATGACTAGCCCGCGGCGCACAACACGCACCGAGCGGCCGGCGATGTTAACTACCTCGACATCACACGAAGCCGGTGCGGAGAGGGTCACCACCACTTGCGCCCCCGCGCCCGTCTGCTGCACGCCCATCGATGTGACGACGAGAGTCGCCCCGCCCTGACGGACCGCCTGCAGCGTTAACTGCCGGGGCCCGGCGCCTACGATCTCCACGCGAGGTTGCTGCCGCAGATTCACGGTTCGCCCAGCCGAGGAGTCAATTAACATTATAGCATACTCGGCGGGAACGCTACCAAGGTCTTCGGCGGATAGCCAGGTGCTATCGTCGCCGGCGGCGGGGACGACGGTGAGCTTCCAGGAAATCGTGCGGGCGGGCTGGCGGGCGACGGCGGCGCAGGCGACGCCGTTGTCGTCGATGTAGAGGCGCGGGGCCGAGGGTGCGGCCGGAGGTTTGGGCGCCGAGTGGACCGTGGCGGAGGAGACGGCGACGAAGTTGTCATAGTCCCCGCCGGTGCGGCCCTGGAGGGAGAGGCGGAACTTCCACAGCAGCGACGGCGGCGCAGGGCCATGGATAACCGTGGGCGCGCTGGCGGTCTTGACTGAGCCGGCAGAGGCTGAGGTGACGCCAGCAGCGGCCGTGGTCGTGGGGCGGATCATGATGAGGCGGCACGGTTGGAGGACCTGGAACCAGAAGCCGTCCCACGGCTCGACGGTCGCGTCGCCGGTCCAGAGGGCGGACTTCAGGCGGTAGGAGAAGGTGCTGCGATCATAGGTGTATAGCGAGGAACTCACGTACCCCCCGGCCTCGGCGGAGGCGATGTCCATGTACTGCGTGCCGACCTGGATCTCCGCGAGGCGCATGTCCATGGTCGCGTAGTAGGGATTGCCGATCGACTGCCATCCGATGGGGAGGTCCACGGCGAAGTTGCCCGAGCCAGCGGCGTTACCGTTGAGCTGGACCTCGAGGGATTGCGGGAAGTAGACCCAGAAACCGCGGCCGAGGTCCATGCGCGTGACGTCGGTCACCGCGCCGCCGGGGGTGCAGATCGCGTAGTCGGAGTTGGCCAGATCGTAGCGGGCGTACTTCCACGCGGGGGTGGGCGAGCCGAAAAAGGTCGTGGGATTGCCGTCGGTGGGCACGACCGGCGCGCTCATGAAGTACATGCCCTGGTTGAGGGTGATGGTCGAATTGGGCATCGAGTGAACCGGGCCGGCGCAGGTGAGGACCGGGTAGAAGTTGCCCGCGTGGTCGACCGCGACGACGGCGTAGTAATAGTCGGTGTAGTCGATGGTCGTCGTGTCGCTGACATGAGTGAGGGTCGGGTCGGTGATGACCGGGAGAATGGGCGTGCGCGAGCCGACGGCGTTGAAGGAGTACAGGTCGCGATAGACTCGGTACTCCTTGAAATCGGACGGCGGAGTGTAGCCGTACCAGTCGAGGTCGATGGCGCCGCCGCTGTCGCCGGGGCGATCCACGGCGGTGAGAGTCGTGACGGGCGGAGGCGGAGTGTCGTCGGCCGACGTTGCCGGGCCGGCGACGGTGGAATAGGTGGTGAGGGTGCCGTCAGTGGCGCCGACCTGGTAGTAGTACGGCGTGCCGTCAGTGGTGGTGTTGTCGAGATAGACGGCGGTTCCCGCGGAAGCGGAGCCGACGGTGGTGAAGGGGCCCGTGGAGGTGAGGCCGCGCTGGATCGTGTAGCCGGTGACCGAATTGGAGCCGGCGCCGTCATCGCCGGAGAGGGTCCAAGTGATGGTGATGCTGCCGCCCTGATCGTGGAGAGTGTCGTAGGCCATGACGCTGGTGGGTGGGCGTGGGGCCGAGGAGATGCCGAGGGCGCGGGCGCAGTTGATGCGGCCCGAGCCGATCTTGCCTGCGTAGATGCCGTTGAGGCGATCGACGTTGTCGGTGGTGGCGATGATGCGATCGCGGATCTGGTCGTTGGTTAAGGAGGGGTAGACCGCTTTGACCATGGCGGCGAGGCCGGCGACGAGCGGTGAGGAGAAGGACGTGCCGGACATGTAGGTGTAGTAGGTCGAGAAGGCCGGGAAGGCGGGCGCGTAGACGGCCGTGGAGTACATGTTGTTGGCGCCATTGTCGCCGCCCGGGGCGCAGACATCGACGAAGTGGCGGCGGGTGGAGCTGTCGTAGTTGGAGTAGGAGGCCTTGCGATCGCTCGGGTCGGTGGCGGCGACGCCGATCACGAAGTTGTCCGAGGAGAGGGGGTCGGTGCCGTCGTTGCAGACCGGGGAGGTCCAATAGGAATCTGTGAGGGCCAACCCGCCGCTGCCGTTGCCGTTGCCTGCAGCCGCACAGACGACGATGCCCTTGGAGTGGGCTTTAATGATGGCGGGCGTGTAGTCAGCGGAGTACGGTGCGCCGATGCTGAGGTTGAGGATGTCGCAGCCTCTGTCGATGCAGTAGTTCATGCCCTCGATGACCATGTCGGTGGTGGTCGTGTTGTCGGCGGGGAAGATCTTGGCCTGCATAAGCAGGGCGTTGGGGTAGACGCCGGCGACGCCGTAGTCGTCGAAGACCGAGGCCGCGGCCAGGCCACAGACGAAGGTGCCGTGGTTGACCTGCTCGTCGGGGGTGCCGTCGCCGTCCTGATCGATGCCCGTGGGATGGGCCTGAACGTCGTTGTTGCTGTCGACGAAGTTCCAGCCGTGGATGTCGTTGGGGTAGTCGGTGTCGCTGGCGGCATTGGCGTTGACCCAGACGTGGCCCACGATGTCGGGGTGCGTGATGTCCAGGCCGGTGTCCACATCGCCGATGACGACGGTGGGCCAGGCGCCGGGGGCTAGAACGTCCCAGGCGCGCGGGGTCGCGATGATGGGATGGTGCCACTGCTTCTGGTAGTCCGGCGTGTTCGGGACGTACTCGCAGTGGACGAGGGCGTCGTAATCGGCGTCCTTGACCATCGGGAGGGTGCCGAGGCGGGCGATCTCACTGTGGACCTTCGCCGAGTCGACCTCGAGCACGCAGAGGGCCATGTCCGCCCAGAGGCGGTGGACCTTCAGACCGAGGGCCGCCTTGACGGCCTCGACGGTGAGGCGATGGAAGCCGTTGGCGGGCTGGAGGCGGACCATGATGCGGTCAGCGCGGGCCTCGGCGGCGAAGACGCGCGGGCCGTGGCGAGTGATCACCGTGTAGGGCGCGCGGCCGGGCATGAGTACGCGCGGGTAGTGTTGCGGCTCGGCGTGGGCGAGGGATGCCGCGACGGCCAGCAAGCCGGCGACAAGACGCGTCCGGGCCGGGTTCAGACGACGGCCCGGCCGCGGGGTGAAGACGGTCGGTATTAGCTGTGACGAGAAGAGCCTCATGGTTGTGTGCGCAAAAGGGACGCCGCCCTGAAGGCGGGCGGCGTCCGAGAAAGACCTGATTGAGAAGTAAAGTCTATCTGCCCAGGCGAACCTGAGCGAGGCCGCTGGACTCCTGGCCGTCGGCGGTGCGGGCCGTCAGGCGAAGCAGGTACTGACCTGACGGTGCGCGGGCGCCGGAGCGGCCGAGACCGGTCCACTGAACATGGCAGGGTCCGGCATCCATCGTAGCGGCCGGCAATTCCTGTACCACGCGCCCGCTAAGGTTGAGGACCTGCCCGGAAATCGTGGCGGCTGCCGAGAGAGTGAAGGCCACGTCGACGCCCTGGCCGGAGGGCCGGGCCGCCATCGACGAGACGGAGAGGACACCGTTCTGGGCGAGCGTGACCTCGAAGGCGCGCTCGGCTTCGCCGGTGGAGGGAGTGAAGTGATAGGCGGCGGCGGTCCGCATGTAGATCCGCTTGCCGGTGGACTTGTCGGTGAGGACCGGGCGAACATTGTTCGGCAGCGAGGAGAGGTCGGGCCAGGCGATCTCCACATCCTGGCCGTCGAGACCGGCGACCTGAACGCGAGCCTGCCAGCTTGCGGTGTCAGCCGGCTTGACGAAGGAGGCCGCGGCGAGACCGTCGACGCCCTGGTTCACGAAGTAGAGTTCGGGCCCGCCCGAGGGACGCGGCGGGGAGACGATGGTGTTGAGAGTGGCGGCGGCGCTGCTGACACCAAGGTAGTTGTCATAGTCCACGCTCTGGCCGCAGCGGGCCGTGAGCTTGATCTTCCACGTTACATCGATCGCGGCGGGCTTAGCCGTATCGGCCGAGGCCGGGGCCGCAGCCGGCACGGTCAGCGCGCAGTTCTGCATCGCCAGGAACCAGAAGCCGGCGCCCTCAGCGATCGTCTTGGCGCCGAAGTCCACCGCGGAACTCACCAGGCGGTAGGCCCCCGAGAAGTTGTCGTAGGTCCACGCGTAATCCCTGGTGAAGCCCATCGAGTTGGACTGCGCGAGGGTGTAGGAGGTTCCCCCGGAGGTGACGTGGAGATTCGCCCACGTCATGTCGTGGAGGGTCGGATTGCCGATCTGGTTCCACCCCGCGGTGAGGTTGATGGGGAAGGGGTCGGTGGTGACGGGGATGCCGCCGAGGTCGAGGGTGATCGGCGTGTCGAGGGCGATCCAGTAGCCGCGGCCCGGAGCCGGGGTGAGGAACGGGTCGCTCGGGTTGGTCTGGTAGCTGTGATAGGCGCTGATGGTCGGATCCCAGCGGAGGAGGCGGAGGTCGGCCGGAGCGATGCCGAGGAGGGAGGCCATGTCGGTGGAGGCGACGTTGGCGCCGACGGAGATCATCGAGACGCCCTGAGGGATGGTGAGGACGAAGTTGGGCAGGGAGACGACCGGGCCGACGGAGACGACCGTCTTGTCCTCGTTGCCCACGGCGTCGTAGGCGGTGATGCCGTACCAATACTGAGTGCCGTCCACCGTCGTGGTGTCCTGGTAGAAGGCGATGTTCACGTCGCCCGGAAGGTCCTTGATCAGCGTGACCGCGGGGTCATGAGGGTTGGTGAAGCTGGCCTTGGAGCGATAGATGCGGAAGCCGGCGAAGTTGGGGTCGACGGTGCTGTAGCCGGGCCAACTGATGGAGATAGAGCCGCCGTTGTCACCCTGGGTATCGGCGGCGTAGACCAGCGACGGAGCCACCGGAGCCAGAGTGTCGGCGGCGAAAGCCGGGCCGACGGGCTTGGAGAAGGTCTCGTTGCCGTAGGCGTCGCTGCAGGAGACCTTGTACCAGTACTTGACGTAGTTGGTGACCGCGGTGTCGAGGTAGACAAGAGGATTGCCTACAAGGACGGTGGTCTCGGCGGCCCAAGTGCTGTCGTCAGGGGCGTCGACGCCGTTGGTGGTCTTGTTGTTGGCGCGGTAAACGGTGTACTCGACGACGCTCTTTTGCCCTTTGCCGTCATCGGCGGACTTGGACCAGGCGACGGTGATGCTGCCACCC
>PMZA01000385.1 GCA_003170595.1 Armatimonadota bacterium | reverse complement strand
ATGGATGAGTCTATGTTCATCGGTCTCGACGTGCACGCACGATCGGTCGCGGCCGCACTACTCGATGGCACGACCGGCGAACTGCGCAGCGCTGCCGCGCCGGCGCGCACCGCCGAGCTTGTCCCCTGGCTTCAAGCGCAAGGCTCAGCGCCTTGCGTCGCCTACGAGGCCGGGCCCACCGGCTTCGGCCTGGCACGCGCCTGCGAGGCGGCCGGCATCCCCTGCCTGGTGGCCGCCCCCAGCCGCATCCCGCGAGCCGCGGCGGACCGCGTCAAGACCGATCGCCGCGACGCCCTGCGCCTGGCGAAGCTGCTGCGCCTCGGCGAGCTCGTCGCCGTGCGGGTGCCCAGCGCAGCCGAAGAAGCCGCCCGCGACCTGGTACGCGCTCGCGAGGACGCCCGAACCGACCTCATGCGCGCCCGCCACCGCATCTCCAAGCTGCTGCTGCGCCACGACCTGCTCTGGGAGGGCAGGGCCTGGACGCAGGCTCACGAGCGCTGGCTTGCCGAGCAGCGCTTCGCGGCGCGCGGCCTGCGGATCGCCTACGAGGAGAGTCTGGCGGCGATGTACGCGGTACAGGCCCGCCGCGAGGCCCTCGATGCGGCCATCGCCGAGGAGGCCGCCAGGGAGCCCTGGGTCGGCATCGTCGGCCGGCTATGCTGCCTGCGCGGGGTCTCGGTGCTGACCGCCTTCGGCCTGGCGGTGGAGATCGGCGACTGGCAGCGCTTCGACGGGCGCTCGATCGGCGCCTATCTGGGGCTTGTGCCGCGCGAGAGCTCCTCGGGTGAGCGCCGCAGCCTGGGGGCCATCACCAAGGCCGGCAACACGCACGCCCGGCGCCTTCTGGTCGAGGCCGCCTGGCATCACCGCCGGCCGCTGCGCCAAAGCCGCGAGCTGGCCCGCCGGCGTGCAGGCCAGTCGCCTCTGGTGCGCCAGCGCGCCGAAGCGGCAAGCCGCCGCCTGCACCGCCGCTGGGCTGCCTTCGATAGCCGCGGCAAGCGCTCCACGGTGGCCGCCGTGGCGGTCGCTCGCGAGCTGGCAGGCTGGTGCTGGAGCCTGGCGACGATGGCTGACTGAACGGCCACCCAAAGAGAGACGCCCCGGCGAGCGCGACGGGCCCAAGCGCGAGGAGCATGCGCGACGCAGCTATGAGCAGCCCTTAAGGGCCACGCTCGATCCTAGACCAGCGCCGCTCCCGACGCCCAGACGGTCATGCGGATACCCAAACCCGCGCATATCAGGCTGACCGCGCGTCGCCACCGGGCTCGTCGCGCTCACCGCGGCGTCTCAGATCTCTTTCCGATTCCCCCGAGCTCGTCAGAGAGGATCAAGCGCGGGGACTTGACAGATGTCGCTCCATATCAGCTGCGGGCCGCTGTGCCGAGGCGTCTGCCTGCCGCGCGCCGCCCGAGGCCGCCTTCGCTCATACGGTCCCGGTCGCTCTTCTCCGGCCCCCACCTCCCAGACCGAGTCGAAGGCGGGGTGGTGTCTTCCGCGAGCCTGCCCTTTTTACGACAATAGATATTGACAAGGCAACGCGCTCCATACATTCTGTAGTCGTTACAAAAGGGCTACCCCTACGGAAGGGATGGTCTGGCTGGCTCAAATTTCCGCACACCCACAGCCGGGCTGCCAGGGTTCGATCTTGGTGGCACGGCTGTTTTGCGTTCCGGGTGAGACAGAGCAGTGCAAGGAGGTGAGGCGGCCCCTGCGGCCCCTGCGGCTCCGTATGGGGCGACAGACGATCCCGTCGCCGGTGAAGGATAAGACGGGGACACAGCGGCAATCCGGCGTCGCGGCTGTGTCAAGCTATGTACCTCAACAAACGGAAGGAGGACCGAGTATGCAGTGTTATGTGTGCGCGAAGGCCGGCAAGCAAACCGAGGCGGTCGGGATCTGCATCGTCTGCGGCATGGGGCTCTGCATGGATCACGCGCTCCGGGAAGACGTTGATATGTGGGAGGGTGGATACCCGCTTCCCAGCAAGAAGGCCAAGAAGAGGCTTCCAAGAATCCTCTGCCCGGAATGCTATGACGCAATGAAGTGAACGAAAGGTGATCACGAGCACGAACGATTCCCCCATGCAAGGTTTGGAGGTAGAGATGTCACTTTACGAGAAGATGATCGACGAGGCCGTCGGCGCGACCAAGGCAGTGTTCGGCGTGAACAAGGCCAACCGCGGCGGCACCTTCAAGGTCACCGATGCCAAGCCGTACGTTGACGCCGTCAACAAGATGACGGCCGCTGAGGGTCAGTCCAAGGAGGTCATCGCCCTCCACGTGGATTCCGTCAACGCGCACTACGACATCATGACGGGGCTCACCGAGACGGTCCGCCCCGAAGACGACCCCTTCGTCGAGCACTACCAGACGCCGCCGATCCTTGAGATCCTTTACGAGGAAGATCCGGCGTTCAAGGCCTCGATGTGGAAGTTCATCGACGCCATCGCGGCCAACAGGGCCATGGTGGGCATGGAGGCCGTGCGGCGCTACGGCGGCATGTATGGTCCGACCTGCGTCGTCGACTTCGCCATGTCCGTGGGTTCCGTGTCGAACGTGGTCAACCAGATCCTCGTCGGCATGGATATTCCCGCCGATCACAAGAAGACGATCCTGGCAAGCAAGTCATGGGGCATGAACACGTCCTACGGACTCGCCGGGGCCCTGCGCGGCGCCATCGAGTCGGGCAAGACGTTGGCCGAGGCCGAGAAGGCCGAGATCGACATGCTCCAGTTCATCTACCGCGAGCCCACCGCCGCCCAGTCTCACCTGATGGACACCCATAACCTTGGCGGGCATGGCGGCCATACGTCGTTCGACACGCGCAAGTACATGGCGCAGTACAAGGAGCGCATGCGCCCGACGATCGTCGCCGCCATGAAAGCCGGCGTGCATCAGGCCAACATCTGCGCGGTGCCGGCGTACTGCGTGGGGGACGTCGCCCACCACATCTCCCAGTCCGCCTACAATATGTTCAACGACGACATGGTGTTCGCCATCTATGACGCCGTCACCGGCGTCCTCGAGAACACCCTTCGCCGCGGCCTCAAGGAGGACGCCTTCAAGAGCGTGTACGACGTGCTCTCCATGGCCACGGGCTCGACCGCCTGCGCCACGGCCTACCTTCTGTGGCTGGACAGCTTCACCGCCCCGATGGTGATCGACCTGCTCAACAAGCGGTTCACCAACTACTGCGCCATGCATCCGGACCGCGGCGAAGCCGACGAGCTGCACAACGTCGACTTCATGGACATCCTCAAGCGCGGCGAGTCGATCCTCGACATCGCTCCACTGGGCAAGGGCGGCAAGATCAAGGGCGTGGAGGTCGACCTCAGCACGGTCGACGGCAACGAAGTCATCATGAATCCGCAGCGCTACACGTATCCGGCCTGCGGCATCACCCAGCGCTTCGCGGCCCTGATGACCCTCTCCGACTTCCCCTGCTTCCTGACGCCCGAGTGCACGACCGCGACGCTGATGACGAACATCGTCGCGACCGACCCCGGCAAGCCGGGCGCCCCGGTGCGCTTCTGCAAGGACTGCGCGTCCTGCACGCTGATCAAGAGGAACGTGCCCATGGCGACTGGTCGTGGCTCCGGCGCCAAGGGCTACTGCCAGTGGAACCTGGCCGTCTGACGCAGGTAGCTGGACGCGTCTGAAACGACGCTGATCTGAGATGGGCGGGGGTCGAGAAGAGGGCTTCCCGATCCCCGCCCAGACCATCGCCTGTCAATTCGTTCCTGGAGGTGACACTGTGCCCCAACCGACGCTTATGAAGCGCGCCATCGCGGAGTTGGTCGGTACTTACGTCCTCGTGCTCCTCGGTACGTTGTCCGTGGTGACCATGGTTGTGTTCTTCAAGGGGCCCGACATGGCCGGCCTCTTCCTCATCGGCTTCGCCTTCGGTGTCGCCGTCCTGGTGATGGTCTACGCGTTCGGGCACATTTCGGGCACGCACATCAACCCCGCCGTGAGCATCGCCCTGTGGGCCACCCGCCGCTTCCCGGGGAAGGACCTGGTGGCCTACATCGTCGCGCAGCTGATTGGCGCCGTGCTGGCGTCGATCACGATCGTCATCATCGTCGGCCA
>PMZA01000114.1 GCA_003170595.1 Armatimonadota bacterium | reverse complement strand
CCTGGAAGGTGATGCCCGCCATAGCCGACCCTCTCCTGAATCGAAACGAAGGGCGGGAGCTTGCCCCGCCCTTCGCGTAACCCTCATGTTCGTGGGCGATTGTGCCCCGCTACTATAGCACCGGCAGAAGCTCCCGGCGACCGTGCGCGAAGTCCGGCGCCACCTGCGGGAACTTCCTCCTGATCCTCGACAGCGCGTTGTCGATGGACTTGACCTTGCACCGCAGCGTATCGGCCATGTCCTTATAGGATCGCCCGCGCCGGTACTCGACCAGGACTTCCCACTCGAACGCCGAAAGCTGTTCTCTCAGCGCCTGGTTGATGTCCTTCGCGCCCTCCGCCCCGCACACCACGTCCGCCGGATCATTCGCCCCGCCGACCAGCAGCGTCTCCTCCAGCGTCCGCGCGTCATCATCGCCCCGCGGCGAGGTGTCGAGCGACACCGACGTGTTGAGGGGTATCTGCTTCTGCCGCGTAGCGGCCTTGATGGCCGATATCATCTGCCGCTGGATGCACACCTTCGCGAAGGAGGCGAAGCTCGTATGGTGCTCCGGGCAGAAGTCGGTGATGGCCTCCCAGAGGCCTATCATCCCGATCTGCATGAGGTCGTCGCGTTCGGCGCCCATGAGGAAGTACGAGTTTACCTTCGCCCGCACGAGGCCGCGGTACTTGTACAGCAGGTACTCGCACGCCTCCCGATCCCCGTTCGATTGCGCACGCCGTACCAGTTCCTCATCCGTCAGAGGTTCATAGCACAGGCCGCGCTTGGTTGCCGCCACTTGCCTGAAATACTCCCCGGCATTGACCATGTGGCACCTCGGCTTCAAGACAGGCTGCCTTCGCCCTTTTGCGCCCGCCCCGGGCATCGAAGGCTCGCCTTGGCACGTTCCCCATCCGTGCCGACCCCTCCGGCCAGTCCGTCCCCACCGCCAGGGATAGATTCGCCTGGGGGGTTTAGCCCCAGTGCCAACCCCTACCGAGTCATGCGATGCTCAAGCTGCTGATACCAGGTCAGATCGAATACGATGGGCCGGAAGATGGATTGAGCGAACTCCGGGGCTGAGTAACCGTGGCCCAGCACAATGTACTCGAACATCACGGCGGACAGGACCATCCCGCTCATCGCCCCACCCAGTCCGCCGAGGAAGAAGTCGATGCTGACCATGTACTTCTCCATGGCGTGACTGACGTTCATGGAGAGGAAGATCACGGGGACCATCACCATGCCGAACAAGACAGCGAACGAACTCTGCGCGGGCAGAGCATTCGTGAACATCTGGGGGTAGAGATACGACGCAGCTTTGTAGGCCACGATCACACCGATCACATCGACCCAGGCCGTTAGCGACCCTCGACGTGATTCGAGAACAATGCCACCGAGAATCAGGGCAACAGTGACCCAGTCGGTGAATGCCATATGCCACTTGCTCCGGGGGTTTGGGCTGCTATGTGGAGATTCTGCTGCGATTAACCCGACTTCTGTTCCAAGCCCGGCCACCTTACCACGCACCCCCTGCTCCGTCAAGACAAGTTTCTCCTCCTTACCGCGCCTGAGCCCAGTCCTCACCGCCCTTAGCGGCCCTTCGCTCGTGGCTCCACGTCCCCCAACGCTTCGGCGTCAAAACGCGCCTTCGCACGCCCTCAGCGGCCCTTCGCCGGTGCCTGTGCGCCTCGCAGCGGACTCGGCGTCAAAACGCGCCCGTACTTGGCGCATTTTGACGCCGGAGAGTCCAAAGCAGCTTGCGCGAAATCGTGTACGCGCGGGACGCGCGTACCGGTTGCGCGCAAGCGGTTTCAGATCTCTTTCTCTCTCTCCTCTCCTTTCCTTCTCTTTCTCTCTCCATCCTCTCCTTCTCCCCATCGCTCGCGGCGCATCGTATCGCAGGCGAGTCGTCTGCCGCGCGAGAAAGCCGCCGTCTTCTGGCGGCGCGGGGTCTGGGGACTGGGGATCCCCCAGCGGGTCAGCGGACCGTAGGTCCGCAGTGTGGGGCGGCGCCCCACGGTCTTGTTCTTGCCTTTGCCTTTGCCTTTGTCTTTGTCTTTATCTTTCAAGGGTTTTCGGCACGAAACCTTCCCGAAACCGTCTCGACATGGCCTCGAAACACGTCCCGGCTAACCTGTGCCCGGCAGCGGTGATTGACCCGCGCCCGACCAAGGAGGGTTTGGGATGTCACAACGGAGAGGCCTGACCCGCTTTCTGCTTTGGAGTCTGACGGCGGTTGTTCTCATGACCGCTCTGGCCGCCCTGGCTTATGCCGGCGATCCGACCGGGGACAAGACCGGCACGGTCGCCGACCTCACGGCCAAGACGGCCGGCCACCCGACCTCCAGCGAGATCCTCGACGAGCTTGGCCACGNNCCTGGTCATGTTCATGCAGGCCGGCTTCGCGATGCTTGAGACGGGGTTTGTCAGGTCCAAGAACGCCGTCCACACGATGATGATGAACCTCATCGTCTATGCGGTGGGCATCCTCGGCTTCCTGGTTCTCGGCTTCGCCTTCATGTTTGGCGGCACCGGGCCTCTGGCGACCTTCGGCGGCGGCGCAGGTCTCAACCAGGAGTGGACCATCAATCTCTTCGGCCACCCCTTCGGCCTCCTCGGCCACGCCGGCTTCCTCCTCTCGGGGGTCAACTACGACGTCGCCTGCTTCGCGCTGTTCATGTTCCAGGTAGTGTTCATGGACTGCTACATCACGATCCCCACGGGTGCGATGGCCGAGCGTTGGCGCTTCGGCAATTTCATGATCTTCGGCACCCTCGGCGCGATCTTCATGTACCCGGTGTTCGGCAACTGGGTCTGGGGCGGCGGCTGGCTCGCCAAGCTCGGCTCCAACTTCGCCCTCGGCAACGGCTACGTTGACTTCGCCGGCTCCACCGTCGTCCACGCGATGGGTGGTCTCACGGCCCTTGTCGGCGCCTGGATGATCGGGCCCCGCATCGGCAAGTTCGGCAAGGACAAGAAGCCCAACGCCATCCCTGGCCACGACATCCCCATAGCCATGCTCGGCGCCTACATCCTGGCCTTCGGCTGGTTCGGGTTCAATTCCGGCTCGACCCTCGCCGGCGGCGACCTTCGCCTCGCCGTAGTCGCGGTCAACACGATGCTCGCCTCCTGCGCCGGCGCCCTCTCGGCTCTGGCCTTCATGAAGAAGACCACGGGCAAGTGGGACGCCCCGATGTCCACCAACGGCTTCCTCGCCGGCCTTGTCGCGATCACCGCGCCCTGCGCCTTCGTCTCAGCCTGGGCGGCGGTTGTCATCGGCCTCATCGCCGGCGTCATCGTCTGCGCCGGTGTCATCTTCGTCGAGCGCGTGCTGAAAGTCGACGATCCGGTGGGCGCGGTTGCGGTCCACGGCTGCAACGGTCTCTGGGGCGGTCTCGCTCTGGGCATCTTCGCCGACGGCACCTACGGCAAGGGCTTCAATGGCGTCGACCACGCCGTCCGCGGCCTCCTCTTCGGCGGCGCCGACCAGTTCCTCGCCCAGGTCATCGGCGTGATCACCTGCGTCGTCTTCAACCTCATCGGCTCCTACATCCTCTTCAAGCTCATCAGCAAGATCATCCCGATGCGCGTCACTGCCCAGGAAGAAGAGATGGGCCTCGACCTGGCCGAGATGGGCATCTCCGCCTACCCCGACTACGAGGTGGCCCACACGTCCTAAGCTGCACCACGCACGTTCCGCGGAGGGTAGGGGAGTGGCGAGATCTTTACGGGTTCTTGATACGGGGACGCCACTCCCTGCCCCCTCCCTTACCAGACGGTCGATAGACTGGCCTACAGCTTTCCGGAAAATAACAACTGGGAGACGATCATGACGATGACTAGCTTGCGCCCGATACTGACAACCTTAGCTCTCGCGGCCGTGTGCGCCTTCGCCCACGCGACGCCTTCGACCCTTGTCTGGATCCCCTCCACGGACATCCAGGGCAACAACACCTGGCACTTCGGCTTCGACAACTACTTCCGCTCCAACCTCACCCGCGTCGCACCCACCGACATCGGCCTCACCTACGGCCTGCTCAACGGCCGCGCCGAGGTTGGCTTCGACTACTTCGCCCCTTCCGACGACCCCCTCACCTTCAACGGCAAGTACCTTGTCTGCACCGAGACTTCCAGCCGCCCCGCCCTCGCTATCGGCGGAGAGTTCTTCGGCTTCGAGTCCGGCGTGACCGATGCCAACATGGCCTACCTGATCGGCTCGAAGACCTTCGGTAA
>PMZA01000044.1:2737-5022 GCA_003170595.1 Armatimonadota bacterium | reverse complement strand
TTCCAGCGCGTGACCCTGGTAGGGTGTCAGCAGTTCGCCGTCAGGCGGACTCTGAGCGCCCCTCCCCGCGTCGCCGGTGTGCGGGACCTTGCCGGTCGCCTGCAAGCCCCTCCCCGCGTCGCTGGTGTGCGGGACCTGGCCGCGCTCCTCGCACCAACCAGATCCGATCCAGCAGCACTGACCCCACGCGAACCACCCAGCCATGCGGGCGTCGCCGGGCCATTCCGGGTCTGCGAGGCTGGCGTTCAATTCGGCCACGCGCGCTGGATCGGTCAGCCACAAATGCCGCGCGCCGAGGTCGACGTGCGAGACGGGATAGTCCGACTCGGCCCACGTCAGATCGGGCTGGTACTTGACCGCGCGCCAGAAGTTGGCGATGTAGCCGTTCACGTCGCCTGCGACTTCCAGCGAGGCGGGACCGTGCGGGTTTCCGAGAAGGACCGCCAGTGAGCCGGCGAAGGGCTCGATGTACTGCTTGACCTCGCCGAATGCGTACCAGATCAGCGAGGCAATCCCGGACTTGCCGCCGAAGTAGGGGAACGGGGCGCGCAGACCGCC
Source organism: Armatimonadota bacterium (assembly GCA_003170595.1). GTDB lineage: Bacteria > Armatimonadota > Zipacnadia > Zipacnadales > FEN-943 > FEN-943. Next base: position 4,464 of record PMZA01000044.1, on the reverse strand, counting down.
GGCCTTGCCGTCGGACTTTGGCGGCGACTCGTTGGAGAAGAGCGAGGTCTGGCGCAGCGTCGCCGTCACAGCGCAAGCCCCCGCTGCCCGCCGGGAGCACGGCACGCGCGGCAGAGGTGGATGCAGGCGCCGGTATCAGTCAGGCGCGTGACGTAGCCGGCACTGATCGCGAGCCCGACGGCGACGCTGACGGCGGCTGCGTCAGTGCCCGGGGCGGAGGGTGCCTCGGCGGGGCAGCGGTCGCACTGGACCCAGGTGCGTGGCTCGGGGTGGATCTCGACGCGGATCACTTGCGCTCCTCTGGTTCGATCCATGGAAGCCCGGCGAGGGCCAGCACGGCGCGCTCGTCGGGGCAGGGCACGGTTTCGTTCATGCGCCAGATCCGCCCGTCGGTGCAGTGCATCCCGCGCGGGAGCAGGCGCGTCACCACGTCGCGGGAGAAGTCGGCGGGACCCGTTCTGATCAGCCACAGCACGGCCCATTCTGCCGGCGGTCTGACCAGGAACAAGTCGAGCTGCAACCCCGGGTCGGGCAGCCAGAGGCGCTTGTACCGTGCGCCGTTGGCCGGGCATTCCGGGTGCGGGGCGAGCATGCCCTGGTGAACCAGTTCGGCCACGCGCGCGTCCAGCAAGTCCACTGGCTCGGGAGGGGCGAAGAGGTCCAGTGAGGGGCGCGTACCCCAGCGCGGGATGGCCAGGATCTCGAGGTCGCCCACGGTCGGCTTGCGGCGTCGGACGCTGCCGGCGATCTCGATGCGCTCGCAGGCTGGCGCCAGTTCGGCGACGATCTTGGCGGCGAGGGCGTCGGCTTGCGAGAGGGTTAGTCGCGTTCCGGTGCTCACGGCTTCCCCTCCATGCCGGGGTGCCCCGGCCAGGTCACGAGTTGCCCAGCGGCGTTGAGTCCCGAGTGCCGGTCCGCGTGCCCGGCGCACAGGGTGCAGGTGGTCGACCACCAGCGCGGGTGCGGGGAGGCGCAGAGGGGCGCGGGCAGCCGCTTCCGCCGCAGCATCTCGGCCATGAGGTAGTGCAGGCAGTCGGCGGTTTCCTCGAGCGCCTCGCCTACCAGGTCCCGTCCGTCGTCGAGGTTCCAGCGGCCGATGCGCTCGACGCCAGTGGCCAGGCGCTCGACGAGGAGGGTACAGGACCTCAGGGCGATCTCGCGCTCGACGGGCGGCAGGGCTTCGATGCTGGCGGCGAGGGCGGAGCCGCGGCGCGGCTCGAGACCGGCGAGGATGGCGCGCAGCTCGGCCGCCAGATCGGGCTCGTCCGCGTGCAGGGCGATGGCGTCTTCGATGCGCTCGCGGGCAATGGTGCGGGCTTGGATGGCGTCGTGGGTCACTTGCGCGCTCCGGCGGTGGCAAAGAGGGGCTGCTGCTTCTCGCGCACGCGGCGCTGTGGCAGGAGTAGTTGCTCCCGGGTGCCCTCGAGGCGCTTGACCGCCGCGGCGTAGTGCTTGTGGTCGCGCTCCCAGCCGATGAAGCGCCGGCCGAGTCGGATGCAGGCAACGCCCGTTGTGCCGCTGCCCGCGAAGGGGTCGATCACGAGGTCGCCCGGGTCGGTGAAGTCGGAGATCAGGGCGCACATGAGGTCGTCCGGTTTCTCTGTCGGGTGGAACCGCTCGCCGTTCTTGCCGGCTATCTGGAACGTCCACAGTGCCGGGCGTCCGCCGCCGTTCCACCGTTTCGCTCCTGGCTGATGGGCGATGGCGAGCAACTCGGCGCCGGCCGC
>PMZA01000044.1:0-2642 GCA_003170595.1 Armatimonadota bacterium | reverse complement strand
TGCGCCGGCCCCAGCCTGCTTGTTGGTGCGAGCGTTGCCATGGACGTGCGCCGAGTAGGGCGGGTCGGTGATGATGTGCTGGGCGCAGTCCGCCGGCAGAGACGCCAGCCCGGTCGCCGGGTCGAGGCAGTCTCCGGGGAAGATCGCCCAGGCGGCGCTACCCTCGAGCACGTCCGCGGGAAGGGCGCCCACTACTCCGCCGCCTTCAGCCGCGCCTCGACGACCTTTCCGCCCTCGAGCGCCCCCTCGTGATCAGCGATCATCTTCTCGAATGCCGGGACAAACTCAGCTCGCAACCCGTCAAGATCGCGTTCGGCAGCGTTGCGCGAAACCACCGCCCCCCCAAGTTCGGCGGAGATCGCCGACAGCATCAGCCTCGCAACTTGCTGGCGGATCACGTCGCAGCCGGAACCCTTGCGCAACTTCGCCTCTCGCAGCAGCCTCTCGCGGAGAACAAACATCGGGCGCCGCGGAGAGAGATCACCCGTTCGGAACGCCGCAGCGAACAACTCGACCTCGGCCTTGGCCGTTGGCCAGGCGAACGCAAAGGCGGCCATCACGGGGACGGTATCCAGGTACGCCCGTCTGGTGTTCCATTCCCTCGCCGCCCATTCGACCGCCGGTCTGTACCGCAACGCAGCGTTGCGCAGCCCGGTGACAGAGAGGTTTCCCCCTCGGCTGTAATTCGTGTGCAGGTACATCAGCATCCTGGCCAGTGCCATTGCCTGCCGCGGGTCGGTGAAGTTGTCGCCGGCGATGACGCTGATGTCGTGAGATCGCCTCGGCGCCATGATGTCGATGGTTGCCAGGGACTCGACAGAAATTCCCTTCGTGACCATCATCATCACGGCAAATCCGGCCATGATGATGGCGTGCAGCCTGTGCTGACCGTCAATGAGTCTCCCGTTCTCGTCGAACGCGATCCCCTGATGGGTCAGTGTCCAGAGGCCGTCTTTCATGTCCCCGGCGTACTTGATCACGACCGCCTGGTTGACCCTGCGGTTGTGCCCGGCCTCGGCAAGCCACGCCTTCGCCATGGTCGGGGTGATGAGGATCAGCGACGAGGTCATGATGGTCTGCATTTGTTCTCCTTTGAGGACTCTCACTTGCCGCCCTCCAGAACTGCTAGGGCCGCGTCCTGTGACTTGTCGGCCTGGCTGACCACACCCTCTGTGCCCGGGGCTGGCAGCGTCTCGGTATCCTCGCCAGCCCCCGCGCTTCTCTTCTCCTCACCGTCCATGCGGCAGGGCATGAGCAGGAACAGCGTCTCCGTGTCAACCGGGCGGATCTCGATGGGGTCAAGCGGGCCGTCGACGCAGATCCGCACGCGGGCGCCGCTGCGGGCGAGGGCGTCGAGCATGAAGCCGGCATTGACGCCGATCGTCAGGTCGACCACTCCCGGGTTGGATATGGCCACCGACTCGCGGCCCTTCGACTCCTCGCAGTCGACGATGACCTGCAACTCGGCGAGGCCGATGCTCATGCGGACCTGCTCGCTCGCGTCGGCCACGACGAGCGCCCGCTTGAACGCGGCGACAAGTGGCGCCGTCTCGACGATGATCTGCCGCTGGCTGTGCGTGATGATGTGCGACACAGGCGGGAACCGAAACGACTGCTGGTCGACCTCACGCACGGACACCGACGCGCGGTCGGTGATCACCGTGACCGTGCCCTTGTGCTCGCCAATCCGGGTGCGGTCCGCCTTGTCGAGAAGGGCGCGGATGGCCTTGAGGCCCCGCGTCGGGATCGTGAGGTCGAGCGCGCCGATCTTGATCTGCCGCGGGGCAACGGCAAGGCGGTGCCCGTCGGTGGCCTCCATCGTCGCGCTGTCATCATCGGAGACGAGGTGCCCGCCGCATAGGTGCGCGCGCTCCTCGTCGGTCGAAGCAGCGTGCAAGGTCGTGTCGATCAGGGCGCGCAGGTCCGCGGCGTCGGCTGCATGTAGTTGCGCCGGTCGGCTGGGCAGCGAAGGGAAGTTGCGCGCGGCCAGTGCGGTCAGCCGGTAGTCAAGGCCCACGGCGCGGACAGAAACACCCTCGCCAGAGTCGTCGAGCGAGATAGACCCGCCGCCGGTCAGCTTCACGAGGCCGAGGAGTTTCTTGTGCGGCAGGCAGCAGGCGCCCTTCTGCTCCACGTCGGCGGGGACGTGCCACGTCATCGAGATCCGCAGGTCGGTGGCCGAGATGGTGACGGCCTCGCCCTCTGCCTGGATCTTCACGTAGCACAGGACCGGAAGCGTGGCCTTGCTGTCCTGCACCTTGCCAGCGAGGGAGAGAGCGGGTAGCAGTGCGTCGCGGTCGACGGTGAATTTCATGGCGTGGGTGCTCCTTCCGGGTAGGTGGTCAGTGAAACACAGTGCCCGTCATGCCCAATGCGCCTCGCTAGGACATGCCAGAGGTCGAGGCCGTAGCGGAAGCCGTCGTGCGTGCGCCCCCACGGGCCGGCGTCCCATCGGGCAGCGTCGGCGCAGCGGCCGGACTTCTCCGAACAGACGCGGGCGATGGTGCCGCACTTCGATCCGCGGTCGGCGAAGATCATGCCGGCCTCGACTAGGGCGCGGGCGCGAGGCCCGACGTGGAACCGGGCGCAGGCGAACGTCTTGCCAGCGCGCGGGTCAGACCCAAACGGGCCAAACTGGCTGG
>PMZA01000188.1 GCA_003170595.1 Armatimonadota bacterium | reverse complement strand
ACTTGTGTTGGAAGACGGGGGCGAGTTCGCGCGGGCGGAGGCGAGTCCTGCGTGACGCCCGCAGGGCGTCCAGGGAGAGAGGGCCGATGAGCATCGAGAAGATCACGATATCCAACAAGCCGGACATATATGAGTGCTTCCCGGATGTGGCGATCACGCGGGCGGGACGGCTCGTCCTCGTGTACCGCGAGAGCGATAGCCATGGGGCCGATGCGTTTGGGCATCTCGTGTGGCGGACGTCGGAGGACCTGGGGCGAACGTGGTCGGCGGAGAGGTATCTGGTGCGATCGGAGAAGACGGGCGGCGTGCTGGAGAAGTGGAACTGCCCGCGGATAAGGCTGCTCGGCGATGGGCGGCTGGTGATCGTGTGCGACTATTACCCGCAGCCGCCGGGCGAGAGGTATGGCGAGCGGCCGCCGATCAACTACCTGTGGTTTTCGGCGGATGAGGGTGAGACGTGGGAGGGGCCGACGGCGACCGCGGTCGAAGGGATTGTGGCCGATAGGGTGGTTGAGCTAAGCGATGGGGCGTGGCTGCTGGCGGCGCATCGGGGATGGGCGCCGGATTGGCGGCTGATCCAACGCGTGTGGAGATCGGAGGATAAGGGAGAGACCTGGAACGGGCCGTTCGTGGTGGGCGATCAGGTCGTGCTCAACCTGTGCGAGGCATGCCTAGTGGAGCTTGAGGGGGGCGCGCTCGTGGCATACATGCGCGAGAACTCTGGTGAGGGATGGCCGATGTACAAGAGCCTGAGCACGGACGGCGGGCGGACGTGGGCCGATCCCGTGCGGACGCTCATGGATGGCGGGCACCGGCCAACGGCGGGGTTGCTGCCCAGCGGGAAGATTCTCGTGACGTACCGGTACTATCCCGGTGGGCGCATCCGGAATCTCAACACCTTCGCGTACATCGAGACGGAGGGAAGTGCCGCTGAGGCGGACCGGCGGAAGCAGAGCGGGTCGATCGTGGTGCTCGATCATGACCGGGCGGAGGCGGCGGACAGCGGGTATACGGGGTGGGTCGTGCTGCCGGATGGGGAGACCGTGTTCGTGGTGAATTACATCGTCGATGATTCGGCGACGGCGCAGATACGGGGGTATTGGTTCAACGAGTCGGAGTTCTGACGGGCTCGCGGCGAAGTGGTAAAATGCCGTTGTGAGGCCTCGGAAGAAGTCCGCTCGTCCCCTGAGTCTGGAGCATCTGCAGCGTGTCCTCAGCCTCGAGGAGCTGCGCGGGTGCGATAACCACGCAGCCGTCGGCACCACCGATGGGATCGTCCTCGCATGGCTCGAACCCGCTGCCAAGAAAGCCAAGACGACCGCGACCAGGCGGCGGCTTGAGGGGCTGCTCGACGGATGGGAAGGGTATCGTCGGGCGGATAGAGAACGGCGGGCGCGGATAGTGGAGGCGACGGAATCGGTCCTCGACGGCATTGGGAAGACGGAGGGGCTGATCGGGCTCGGGAGCCCGGTGACGGCGCTGGCGGGGATTGGCGCTAAGCGGGCCTTCGAGTTCTCCATGCTGGGCATCCTCACGGTGCATGACCTCCTCCTCAACCTGCCGCTGCGGTATATCGACGCGTCGACGACGGCGCGGGTGGCTGAGGTCGAGGATGGGGCGTCGGCGACGGTCGATGTCGTCGTGAAGCGAGTGCCGCAGGCGGTCGGGCAGTTCAGGAAGACGCGGACCGAGGCCCGCGCGGGGGATGAGACGGGCGAGGTGCTGCTCGTCTGGTTCGGCCAGCCGTATCGGGCGCTGCAGGTCGAGATCGGCGACCGGCTGCGGGTCATGGGCAGGGCGCAGGAGCGCAGCGGGCGGCGGTTCTTCATCGTGTCGAAGACGCTGCGGCATGTGCGGTCGGGCGAGGAGGATGTCGCGCCGGAGATCGTGGACGAGGCCGAGCCCGGGCTTGAGGCCGAGTATGCGGATGCGCCGGGGCTACCGTCGAAGATCGTGCGGGATGCGGTCGGGAAGGCGATGGAGAAGTGTGGGGCAGAGGTCGTTGGGGCGATGCCGGCGGCGGTGGCAGAGGCGACCGGTGCGCTGCAAGGTGAGGCGCTGCTCAGGGCGCTGCACCTGCCGAGAGATGAGGCGGAGTATGAGGTCGGGAGGAGGAGCCTCGCGACGGAGAGGCTGTTCCTACTGCAGACGCGGCTGCTCCGGCAGAAGAGAAAAGCAGGCCCCAGCCCGGTGTGTCGCGTCGAGGCGGAGGGACTGGCTGAGGGGATCGAGAGGCTAGCGAAGGTGAGGCTGACCGGTGCGCAGAGGCGGGTCATTGGCGAGATCGAAGCCGACCTGCGGGCTGAGGAACCGGCGCACCGGCTGATACATGGCGACGTTGGCTGCGGGAAGACGCTGGTGGCGGCTGCGGCGCTGCGGGCTGCGGCGATGACGGGGCGACAGGCCGCGATCATGACGCCGACGGAAATGCTCGCCGAGCAACACTACCTTCGCCTGCGAGAGCTGATGGGAGAGAGGATGGCGGTGCACCTGGTAACCGGAAGTCTGCCTGCTACGCAACGCGCACCGGCGATGGCCGCGGCAGAAGCAGGGCTTGCGGGGATCTGGGTGGGCACGCATGCGCTGATACAGGAGAAGATGGCGTTCCGCGATCTGGCGGTCGTGGTCGTGGATGAGCAGCACCGCTTCGGTGTGGCGCAGAGGGCGGTGCTGGCGGGAAAGGGTGCGGCGCCCAACTTCCTGGCGATGTCGGCGACGCCGATACCTAGGACGCTGGCGCTGGCGCTGTATGCCGACTTCGACCTGTCGGTGATCGATCAGATGCCGCCGGGCAGGCAGGCTGTGACGACGAAGCTGGTGAGTGCTGGCCGCCAGGATGCGGCGTACAAGGTGCTGCGCGAGAAGGTCGAGGGCGGGGAGCAGGGATTCGTCGTGTGCCCTCTGATCGATCCCTCGCCGGAGGTTGATGCGGATGCGGCGGCGGAGCTGTATGAGACGCTGGCGGCGGGGCCTCTGGAGGGGCTGAGGGTCGGGCTGGTGCACGGGCGGATGGCGACGCCGGAGAGGCAGGCGGTGATGGCGGAGTTCTACCGGGGCGAGATCGGCGTGCTGGTGAGCACGACGGTGATCGAGGTGGGCCTTGACGTGCCGAACGCATCGGTTATATTGATACAGAACGCGGAACGGTTTGGACTGGCTCAACTGCACCAGTTGCGGGGGCGGGTGGCAAGAAGTCGTCACCGGCCCCTGTGCGTGTTGGTGAGCGGCCGGGGCGGTGAGACGTCGAATGAGCGGCTGAAGGTCATGGCCGCGACGAACGACGGGTTCAGGATCGCCGAGGCCGACCTCATGCAGCGCGGGGCCGGGGAGTTGGCGGGCCTGCGGCAACATGGGCTGGGCGACGGGATCGTGGCCGATGTGCTGAAGCATCCGGAGCTGCTGGCCCAGGCGAGGGCTGAGGCGGCGAAGGTGCTGGAGGCTGATCCGGAGCTTGCGAGGCCGGAGCATCGGGCGCTGGCGGAAGTTGTCGCCGAGATGGGGGACCTTGAGGAAGGGCGGTGGGCCCTGTGAAGCAACGCCTGCGGGTGATCGCGGGGACGGTGGGGTCGGTGCCGCTGGAAGGGCCGTCACGAGCCACGAGGCCGACGACGGACCGTACGCGTGAGGTGCTGTTCTCGTCGCTGGAGAGCGTGCGCGATGGGGTAGAGGGGCGACCCTTCGTGGACCTGTACGCGGGGAGCGGGGCAGTGGGGATTGAGGCGCTGAGCCGGGGTGCGAGCCGGTGCCTCTTCGTTGAGATGAACGCGGAGAATGTGCGCGTGATACAAGAGAATCTTGAGAAGACGGGGCTGGGGGACGAGGCGGAGGTCTGGCGGACGGCCGTTGAGACGGCGGTGGAGAGGGTGGCGGCGTGGCTCGGGGGGAAGTCGGCGATAGTATTTGCCGACCCGCCGTACGAGGATGTGCGGGCGTTGAAGGCGTGGGGGAAGATCCTGGAGAGCAAGGCGGCGCCGGGGACGGTGTTCGTTCTCGAGCATAGCTGCCGGCGAAATCTGCGCGACCTGCCTGATGCGCGGATGAAGGAGAAGCAGGTGGGGGAGACGTGCCTGAGCTTCTGGGAGCGGTCTTCGGAGAGGTTCTCGGAGCGGTCTTCAGAGAGGTAGAGACTTGAGCGATCAGGGGCGGGTAAAGGCGGTATACGCGGGGACTTTCGACCCGTTCACGATGGGGCATCTGGATGTCGCGCGCCGGGCGTCGCGGCTGTTCAGCGAACTGGTGGTCGGGGTGTCGGAGGATAGTGGGAAGTGCCCGGTGTTCACGCTCGACGAGCGGGTGGAGATGGTGGGGGAGGCGTGCGCGAACCTGGGGAACGTGAGGGCGGTGGGGTTCAAGGGCCTGGTGGTGGACTTTGCGCGAGAGGTCGGGGCGAGAGTGATCGTGAAGGGTTTGCGGGCGGTGTCGGACTTCGAGCGCGAGGTGCAGATGGCGCTGATGAACCGG
>PMZA01000505.1 GCA_003170595.1 Armatimonadota bacterium | reverse complement strand
TTCATCGAGATGAACACGCGCATTCAGGTCGAGCATCCGGTCACCGAGATGATCACCGGCGTCGACATCGTCCGCGAGCAGATCCGCGTGGCCGCCGATGAGCCCCTGAGCTGCGAGCAGGGCCGCATCTGGTTCAACGGCCACGCCATCGAGTGCCGCATCCTCGCCGTCGACGGCGACCGCGGCGACCTCCGTCCCTCGCCGGGCACGATCACGCGCTGGTATGTCCCGCCCTCGCCGGGCGTGCGCGTGGACAGCGGCGTGGGCGCGGGCTCGGTCGTCGGGTCGAACTACGACCCGATGATCGCCAAGGTCATCTGCTGGGATCAGACCCGCGTCGACGCCATCAACCGCATGGAGTCCGTGCTCCGCGGCATGATCGTCGAGGGCGTGAAGACCACCATCCCGCTCCACCTCCGCATCCTTGGCAACGCCTACTTCCGCGCGGGTATGATAGACACGCACTTCCTTGAGCGTCGCATCAACATGACTTCCGCAAGTTAGATCGGGAGGGGAGAACCATGGCAGGCGAAAGTGGAGAGGACCTCGTCCTCGAAGAGGCGGAGAAGGAAGAAGGGTGTTCGTGCAAGTGCAAGTGCCACGGCAAGAGCGGGCTGATGATGGGAGCCTCGCTGGGTTTCGCCTTCGGCGTCATCTTTGCGTTTGGCGGTTTCAGGGCCGGCTTCGTGGCGATACTTTGCGCGATCGTCGGCGGTATTGTCGGGTATGTGCTGCGACCTAGTTGAGGTAGATAATGTCTGATCGTCCCGGGGCTCGTCGTCGTGCTCGCGAGTTCGCCCTCGCGCTATTGCTCAGTGCCGATGTGGGTGAACTCGGCCCGGGCAGGGTCTTTGAATCGGCCGAGGATTCCCTCGTCGTCATGGCCGAGGATTGGGACCTGAGCGACTCCGAGAAGATGCGCCTCCTGCCCGAGGCGAGCGACTACGGTCGCCGCCTAGCGGAGGAGTACTTCCGCAACTCCGCGGACATCGACGCGACCATCGCCGAGTTGTCCGAGGACTGGGCCCTCGACCGCATGGCCGCCATCGACCGCAACATCCTCCGCATGGCGATCACCGAGCTTCTGCATTTCACCGACGTGCCGGTGAGCGCGGCGATCAACGAGGCGGTCGAGTTGGCGAAGCTGTATGGCACGCCGGATAGCGGGCGCTTCGTGAACGGCATGCTCGGGGCCCTGGCCCGGCGACGCGGACTGGTCGAGACGCGATAGCTTGCTGTAGGGCGCGGCTTTACGCCGCGCCGCTCCTCCCATGCCCGCACTCCCCGCGCGTTGTATAATGCCGCGCGGGGTATGCCGCCATGGCCCCGCGCGTCGAACTGGACTACGATCGCCTCTCCAATTTCTGCCGCCGCAACCACATCGTGCGGCTGTCGTTTTTCGGTTCGGTGTTGCGCGACGATTTTGGGCCGGGCAGCGACGCCGACATGCTGGCGGAGTTCGATCCAGGCGCGGTTGTGACGCTGCTGGACATGGCGCGGATGGAGATTGAGCTTGCGGAGATGATCGGCCGGACCGTGGACCTGCGCACACCGGCGGAGCTGAGCCGCTACTTCCGCGATGACGTCGTGGCGAACGCGGAGGTCCAGTATGCCGCCTGACCCCGACCGCATCGAATTATCACGGGCTCATCGAGGGCCAAGCTGACAGGGCCATTCGGTACTGGTCAAACAGGCCAGGGGGGATGGCCCTCTCTTCGTGGGCAAAGCTACGATAGATCTGGCGGACGGCTCCGTAGGCCACGTCCACAGCAGCCGCGCCGCTCGGCCACCGCTCGGTGATGGTCAGGCTCTCCTCTGGGAACTTGGGATCGGCCGCCAGTACATTTCTCATGAACATCGGGCTGTCGTGATGCCCGCCGGGCAGCAGGGCACCCCGGGCGTTCCCCAGCCTGACCGTAAGGCCCCCGGAGGGTAAGAGCCCGCGCGTCCCCAGCAGCCGCTCCGCGACGGCAGCGAATGATACAACCGCGTCGCACAGGGCGTAGGGGTAGAGCCAGGAGGTGACGGCCTCCGGCCGGTTCCACTCGAAGATGCTTCTGTCGAACAGGGCGAAGCACGCTATCGCCCCCTCGTTCATTGCAGCCCATTCGAGATTTCCGGATGGGACGGTCCAGACCATGCCGGAGCCCGTCGGTGCCGCTGCCGCGCGGCCCAGCAGCAGGTGAAGGGACCAGTCCGACGTCATCCGGACCGGTGGCAGGGCCTCAAACAGGGCCCCGATCGCTTCCGGGGCGAACGGTTCAGGGGATGGCAGGGGATCGGGGGCCGTGAGCATGCCCACATACAACCGAGTGCCCGCCATACTCCCCCATCGGTCCTCGACTGCGTCGCGGAGACCCGCGAGCGTCTCACTACGCGGAACGGGGAGCGGCAGCGGTTCAGCCTGAGGGCGTGCGGCGACCATGTCCTCCAGCCGGGCGAGCCCCATGAGGAGCCGGTCCTGAAGGAAGGCGTCCCGTATTTCCGCGTGCGCCATGGGCCTGCTGGAGGTGCCGTCCCGCACGTGGTAGACGCGCCTCTCGCCGCTGAGTAGGGCGTAGGGGGCGTCGCGCACGCTCACGTGAAGCGCAAGCACTGCCACATCCGGCCCGGCCCCCACAGCAGCGCCTGTAATGATAGCGTACTCGACATCCGGAACCGACGGCTCCGTAGTGTCCGCGAGTAGCCTCTGCAGCGTGTCGAGGAAACGCGATAGGTCAGCCGCCGTTGCTCCGCTGAGGTCTCCTGGCCGCCCGCCACCGTCGGCGGCCTCGTCGATTCCGACGAACAAGTCTCCGCCTTGCGCGTTGGCCATAGCCAGAACGTCCTTGGCTATCTCCCGGAGGTCGAGTCCAGGGACAGCCCTGAACGCCTTGTATTCCAGAGCGTGGGTTTCAGGCCGCTTTTCACTCAAGCAGTCCCGCAGAACGCCCTCGAGGACCTCGGGCGCCTGGCTTGCGTAGAGCATCTGTCACGCTCCCAAGACGAGCCATCCCGTCTATCGGCTCTTCCATCGCCACCGCCACCCAATGATAGGCCTGGGCACGTAGTCCCACAACGCCTATGCCCCACTCAGGGTCCCCTCCTTGCACTCCTCGCCGAGTTCCTGCACCCTATATCCCGCCATGCCCGATGAGGAGCGTTCTCAGCCCACCGCCGTCTTCTCCGTCCGTGATCTGACGGCGCATATCAAGCGCCTCTTCGAGCGCGACGAGATCCTCTCCGACGTCCTCGTTCGCGGCGAGGTCTCCAACTTCAAGCGCCATCGCTCCGGCCATCTCTACTTCACCCTCAAGGACGAAGACTCCGCCCTCGACTGCGTGTGCTTCCGCAACATCGCCGCCGGCCTCGGCTGCGAGGTCGCCGACGGCATGCAGGTTGTCGCCTCGGGGCGCATCACTGTCTACGAGAAGCAGGGCCGCTACCAGCTCGTCGTCCTCTTCCTCCGCCCCGACGGCCTGGGCGCTCTCGCCGCCGCCTTCGAACGCCTCCGCGCGAAGCTCGAGGGCGAGGGCCTCTTCGATGAGTCGCGCAAGCGCCCCCTCCCGCGCTTTCCGAAGTGCATCGCTCTCGTCACCTCGCCGACCGGCGCGGTGTTGCAAGATCTGAAGAACATCCTCACCCGCCGCTACCCGCCGGCGCGCATCCTCATCCTCCCGACGCAGGTTCAGGGCAACGACGCGCCCGACAGCATCGTCGCCTCCCTCCGCGCGGCCGATGCGCATCCCGATGTCGATCTCATCATCGCCGGCCGCGGCGGCGGGAGCATGGAGGACCTCTGGGCCTTCAACGACGAGCGCGTGGTCCGCGCCATCTTCGCCTGCCGCAAGCCGACCATCAGCGCCGTGGGCCATGAGACCGACACCACGCTCGCCGACTTCGTGGCCGACGTCCGCGCGCCCACCCCTTCCGCCGCAGCCGAGCTTGCCGTCCCCGACATGGGCGAGCTTCTCCAGCACCTCGGCGGCCTCGCCCGTCATGCGCGTACGGCCGTCCGCGCACGTCTCGATCGCGCCGGGTCGGCCTTGAAGCGCGTTGAGTCGCGCGCGCCCCTGAGCCGGCCGATGGCGATCTTCGAGCAGCGATGGCTGCGCCTCGACGCCGCGTCCGATCATGCCGACGCCGCCCTCGCAGCCCTCCTCACGCGTGGCCGCCATCGCCTGTCCCTCGCTGCCGCGAGCCTGGAGGCCTATCGTCCGCACCGTCTCATGGAAATGCGCCGGCACCGGTTCGACGACATGGATCGCCGCCTCAACGTCGCGATGGCCCGCCGCCTCGAGCGCGGGGGATGGCGGCTGCGTCACCTGCAGGGCAAGCTCGAGGCGCTCAGCCCCGTCGCGGTCCTCGAGCGCGGGTACTCGATCACCCTCCGCCAGCCCGGCGGCGAGGTCGTGCGCTCGGCCGGCCAGGTCGCCCCGCCCGATGAGCTTCGCATCCTCCTCGCCGAGGGTGAACTCCGCGCCACGACGACCTCATCGGAGGTGCCCGATGAGCCGGAACCGTAGGCTCTGCGTCCCTCTCGCCGCGGTCGCCCTTCTCCTCTGCCCTTCGCAGTCTGCCCTCCTGTGGTCGTGAGCAGGACTCGCCCCCGTGCGCGGCGAACCGTGCCTCTGGAGCCGACCTCGATGCCACAAGCCGATCCCCAACTCGTCCCAGTCCCCGACGAAACCCGTGCCGAGGTCGCTCGTCTCGTCGAACTATACCGCCGCAACGAGGATCACTACCGCAGCCCCTCCTACAACGAGACCGAGGCCCGCATTCAGTTCATCAACCCCTTCTTCGAGGCCCTCGGCTGGGACATGGCCAACCGCCACGGCTACGCCGAGCCTTACCGCGATGTCGTCCACGAGGACTCCATCAAGGTTGGCGGCGCTGTCAAAGCTCCCGACTATTCCTTCCGCATCGGCGGCCAGCGCCGCTTCTTCCTCGAGGCCAAGAAGCCGTCCGTCTCCGTCCGCGACGACGCCGGCCCCGCCTACCAGCTTCGCCGCTACGGCTGGAGCGCCCACCTCCCGCTCTCGGTCCTCACCGATTTCGAGGAGCTTGCCGTCTACGATTGCCGCCTTCGCCCTAAGCCCACCGATGCCGCCTCGGTCGCTCGCATCAACATCCTTACCTACGACCAGTATCTCGACCGCCTCGACGACCTCTACTCGGTCTTCTCGAAGGAGGCCATCCTCCGCGGTTCCTTCGACCGCTACGCCGCCGACACTGCCCGCAAGCGCGGCACCACCGAGGTGGACGACGAGTTCCTCAAGGAGATCGAGGCCTGGCGCGACCTCCTCGCCCGCGACCTCGCCCTCCACAACTCCGCCCTCTCCGTCCCTGATCTCAACTTCGCCGTCCAGTCCACCATTGACCGCCTGCTCTTCCTCCGCATAGCCGAAGATCGCGGCGTCGAGCCCTATGGCCGCCTGCGCGACCTCGCCTCGGCCCCCGGCATCTACCCGCGCCTCTGCGCCTTCTTTCTCGAAGCCAACGACAAGTACAACGCCGGACTTTTCAACATCGGCAAGACCGGCGATGCTCTCTGCATGAACCTGCGGATCACGGACAAGTCCCTCAAGGACATCCTTTCGGGCCTCTACTATCCCCAGTCGCCCTATGAGTTCTCCGTCCTCGGGGCCGACATCCTCGGCGCCGTCTACGAGCAGTTCCTCGGCAAGGTCATCCGCCTCACCGCGGGTCACCGCGCCGTCGTCGAGGAGAAGCCCGAGGTCCGCAAAGCCGGCGGCGTCTACTACACGCCCCGCTACATCGTGGACTACATCGTCGAGTACACCGTCGGCGAGGCGGTCAACGAGGCCGGCTCGCCCGACGCCGTCGCGAAGCTTTGCGTTCTCGACCCGGCCTGCGGCTCCGGCTCCTTCCTCCTCGGGGCGTACCAGTATCTTCTCGACTGGCACCTCCGCTGGTATCTCGACCACGACCCCGGCAAGCTCGCCCGCCGCAAGAAGCCCGTCCTCGTGCCGTCGCCGGCGGGCGGCTTCTGCCTGTCCACGGCCGAGCGCAAGCGCATCCTCCTCAGCGCGATCTTCGGCGTTGACCTCGACCCCCAGGCCGTCGAGGTCGCCAAGCTCAACCTCCTGCTCAAGTGCATGGAGGGCGAGACGGCCCAGTCCGCCGACCAGAGCATGAAGCTTTTCCACGAGCGCCTGCTGCCCAACCTCGACCGCAACATCAAGTGCGGCAACAGCCTGATCGGGCCGGACTACTTCGAGGGGCGGAGCCTGGCGCTGGTGGACCCGGAGGAGTTGCGGCGGGTGCGGCCTTTCGACTGGCGGGCAGAGTTCCCGGAGATCATGGGGGCGGGCGGCTTCGACTGCGTGATCGGCAACCCACCGTGGGGTGCGGACTTCGCCGAAGGCGACAAACGCTACCTGGACACGGCATACGTGCTCAACAGCGGCAAGTACGAGAGTTACATCTACTTCATCGAGAGAGCCACGTCGCGCCTGCGCCCTGAGGGCCTGTTCGGGTTCATAGTTCCCAGCTACTGGGTGTCGCGCTCCCAGACGACGGCGCTCAGACGCCACCTTTCCCGGGCCATGACGCCCCGCTGCTTCGTTATCCTCCCGGACAACGTCTTCCACGGGGTCAAAATGGATTCGTGCATCGTCATCGCTCAGATGGTGCCGAGCGTCGCTTCGAAGCAGGTTGTTCGGACGGGCGAGGTGCAGTCGGGGTCGGGCTTCCTGGAGACGGCAGGCGCCATCGACGAGGCCCTTCATCCCGTCGCCGCAAGGCAGTGGGCTGCATCAGAGCAGTTGTCTTTCAACCCCCGCGTCACCGAAGATGACGTACCAGTTTTCGCGCGGGTAGAGGCCAACGCCGAGCCCCTTGGCGACATCGTTGACATCACCCAGGGCCTCACCTTGTATCGAAGGTCGACTCTCGCCGAGATGTACGGCGCAGCGCGGGCCGAGGAGATCGTCTCGAAGCGCTTGTTCCACGCCTCCGAGAAACGGGACGACACCTTCAAGATGGAGCTCTGGGGCCGCGACGTCGCCCGCTACGCTGTCCGCTGGAATGGCACAAGCTGGGTTAGCTACGGCCCGTGGCTCGCGCACGCCGTAGACGAGCGGTTCTTCCGTGGACCCCGGTTGGTAATCCAGAAGATACGAAATCCATCCCTCAAGCAGCGGCTTGTAGCTGGGTATCTCGACGACAACGATACCTACAGCGCCGGGGTCCTGCTCAACGCGGTGTCAAAGGGGAGGCCATACTCGCTTCTCTATGTGCTGGGTCTGCTCAACTCGGTCCTAATCAACTACTGGTACCGGAAACTGATTGTGGATGTCTCCATCCGCGTTGTTGATCTGAAAGAGGTCCCGATCCGGGCCATCGACTTCTCTGAGCCAGCCGACGCCAGGTTGCACGGCCGGGTGGTCTCACTCGTGGAGGCGATGCTTGACCTCCACAAGCGCCTCGCCGACGCCAAGAACCCCTCCGACCGCGACCTACTCCAGCGCCAGATCGACGCCACCGACCGCCAGATCGACATCCTCGTCTACGAACTCTACGGCCTCACCGACGACGAGATCGCCATCGTCGAAGCCGCCACCGCCCGCTGATCGCCGGATTCGACAGAACCTTGTCGGCCCGCCCGCGTCTGAAGCTAAGCACGCCATCGTCCTTCGCCGGCCGCGTGAACCGTCGCGGCGGATTGAGCAAGGAAAGGCCCACCGCATGGCCACAGCCGCAGGCTGAAGCCTGCGACTACGCTTCAACGATGCCTTCCGATGACGAAGGGTTGCCGTTCTACAATTCGATGCGGTGACCGAAGGGCGAAGGCGGTTCGCGTCGCGGGAGTAGTCGCACCCTTCAGGGTGCGGCTGTGGGCGCGTGGTGGGCCTTTGGCTGCCTCCGGCGATCTGAAGGCGGTCGCCCCCTTCCCGAAACTATCACCCCGCCCGCGTGTCAAGTATAATGTGCTGCGTCCGGCTAACCCGGCGCAGAGATGTGAGACCATGCCCAAGGGCCCTTCACCCGACGAACCCCAGCCGGAGGATCTCGATTTCGAGGCTGCTCTCGAACGCCTCGAGGCCATCGTCACCGAACTCGAGAGCGGGGAGCTTGGCCTCGAGGAGTCTCTCCGCCGCTTCGAGGAGGCAACGCGCCTCAAGGACCTCTGCGCCCGCAAGCTGCGCGAGGCCGAGGCCCGCGTCGAGGAGTATACCGCCCGTGCTGCTGAGGCCGAGCAGGCCCGGTCTCTGGCCGAGCAGGCCCGGTTGGCCGACGATGGGGATGAAGACGCCCCCGCGCAGGCGGCGTCCAGCCCTGATCTCTTCAGTGATCTTTGAGCCGCGACGGCCCAATGGCCCGCGGCTGTTTCGGAAGGCGCGATAGTGACCCATGGCACTGCTTGATAGCATCGACTCGCCAGCCGACCTCAAGAAGCTCTCCGCCGACCAGCTCCCCGCGCTGGCCGACGAACTGCGCGCGCGCATCCTCGACACAGTCTCCGAGGTCGGCGGCCACCTCGCCCCCAACCTCGGCGTCGTCGAGCTGACCATCGCCCTCCACTACGTTTTCGACTCGCCGACGGACAAGATAATCTGGGACGTCGGCCACCAGTCCTACCCTCACAAGCTCCTCACCGGCCGCCGTGATCGCTTCGCCACCATCCGCCAGCCCGGCGGCCTCAGCGGCTTCACCACGCCCTCCGAGAGTCCCCACGATCCCTACGGCGCCGGTCACGGCAGCACGAGCATCGCCGCCGCCCTCGGTTTCGCCCGCGCTCGCGATCTTCGCGGCACCCACGAGAAGGTCGTCGCGGTCATCGGCGACGGCTCGCTCACCGGGGGCCTCGCCCTCGCCGCTCTCAACCAGGCCGGCGCCACCAGGGCCGACATGCTCGTCGTCCTGAATGACAACGAGATGAGCATCGGCCACAACGTCGGCGCCCTCAGCGCGTACCTGGCCGGCCTCCGCGTCGGCCTCGTCGAGCCCGCCGTGCGCTGGATGCGCGACGATGTCGGGCAGACCCTCCGCCGCCTGCCGATGGGCGACGCCTTCGTGGACGCCATGGATCGCCTCCGCAACGGCGTCAAGCAGCTCATCGTTCCCGGCATGCTCTTCGAGGAGATGGGCTTCACCTACCTCGGCCCCATCGACGGCCATAGCATCGGCGACCTCGTCACGGTCCTGCGCGAGGCCTCACGCCTGCCAGGGCCGGTTCTGATCCACGCCGTCACCAAGAAGGGCCGCGGGTATAAGCCCGCCGAGGATAACCCGACCAGGTTCCACGGCACCAAGCCCTTCGACCAGTCCAACGGCCACGCCCGCGCGTCAGGCGCCGTCACCTTCAGCCAGACCTTCGGCAGCGCCCTCCTCGAGCTGGCCAGGGCCGATAAGCGCATCGTCGCCGTCGCCGCCGCCATGCTCGACGGCACCGGCCTCGTCCCTTTCCGCGATGCCTTCCCCGACCGCTGCTTCGACCTGGGGATGAGCGAGGAGGCGGCGGTCGTCTTCGCCGCGGGCCTCGCGGCCGCGGGTTACAGGCCGGTCGTCGCCATCTACTCGACCTTCCTGCAGCGCGCCTACGACCCGATCCTCCACGACGTCGCCCTCCAGCGCCTGCCTGTCGTCTTCGCCCTCGACCGCGCCGGCCTCGTCGGCGATGATGGCCCGACGCATCACGGCGTCTTCGACCTCAGCTACCTCCGCCACATCCCTGAGATGGTGTGCATGGCCCCGCGCGATGAAGGCGACCTCCGCCGCATGCTGGCCACGGCGCTGTCTCTGGACGGCCCGTCGTCCCTGCGTTATCCGCGAGGGGCGGGTCCGCGGCGTGGGACGGATGAGCCCCTCGTTCCGCTTGAGGTCGGCCGCGCCGAACTCCTGCGCGATGGGGGAGACGTCGCGATTCTGGCCGTCGGCCCGCTAGTCGATGCCGCCCTCGAGGCAGCCGACCTGCTGGCCGCCCAGCGCATCCACGCAGCTGTCGTCAACGCTCGCTTTGTCCGCCCGCTCGATGCCGATCTGATCGCCGACCTTGCCTCCCGTTGCCAGGGCATCGTAACGGTTGAGGAGAACACGGTGGTCGGAGGTTTCGGGGGCGGTGTTCTGGAACTACTCGCCGCGCGGGGGATCGCCGTCCCGGTTCGCGTTCTCGGCCTCCCCGACGCTTTCGTGCCGCATGGTGACCGGTCCGCGCTCCTGGCCGAGCATGGCCTCGACGCCGCCGGCATCGCCGATGCGGCCGTACGGATTTGTGCGCAGGTGCCCAGTGGGCAAATCATGGCAGGGGGTAAGTAGATGACGTATCAGAAGGTCACTCGCGTGTTATGCCTGGTGGCTCTCGGGCTATTCTGGGCGGCGGCTTTCGCAGCCGACGATCAGCCCCAGACTCCCTTCGATAAGGGCCTGGCCGCCTATGACGCCGGCAAGCTCGACGAAGCCCGCGCCGATTTCGAGGAGGCCCTCAAGGCCGCGCCCACCGACTACGTCGTCCTGAGCTGGCTCGGCCTCGTCGCCCTAGATCAGCAGCGCAACGACGACGCCATCGGCTACCTTGATCGCGCGCTCAAGGAGAAGTCGGACTACCACGTCGCCCGCAACAACCTCGGCAACGCCTGGGCCGCCAAGGGCGATCTCGTCAAGGCCGAGGCCCAGTATAAGGCCGCCATCGCCGCCAAGGACGACTACTTCGAGGCCCACTACAACCTCGCCACCCTCTACGCCCGCAAGGGCGATTGGGCCAAGGCGATCCCCGAGTACGCCCGCGCCTCCGAGCTTAAGCCCGACGACGTCTCGGTGCACCTCAACTACGCCCGCGCGCTTCAGCAGTCGGGCGATACCGACAAAGCCGTCGCCGAATACGAGGCCATCCTCAAGATCAAGCCCGATCACGGCGAGGCTCTCCTCGCTCTCGCCGGCATCTACATGCAGAAGAGCGACGACGCCAAGGCCGCCGACTATTACTCGAAGGCCTCCGCCGCTGGGCAGAAGGGCGCCGAGCTTGAGATCGGTTGGGGCACCGCCCTCTACAATCTGACGAAGACCCAGGACGCCGTCCCGCACCTGAAGGCCGGGGTAGAGGCCGATCCCAAGAGCTTCGAGGGATGGTACAACCTCGCCCTCGCCCTCTCTTCGCTGCAGGATTACGACGGCGCCGCCGCTGCTTACACCAAGGCCGCCGAGCTTCGCCCGACCGACGCCAATGCCCTCAACAACCTCGGCTGGGTCCTCCTCCAGCAGAACAAGCCTGCCGACGCGGTCGAGGCTTTCAAGCGCGCCGTCGCCGCCAAGCCTGACATGGAGATCGCCCAGGTCAACCTCGCCCTCGCCCTGGAGAAGGCCGGCCGCAAGGACGATGCCCTCGCCCAGTGGAAGGCCGCCTCCGCCAAGTTCCCCGACAGCACCGCCGCCCATCTCGGCCTCGCCAATCTCCACTACGATCGCGGCGAGGACAATGAGGCCCTCCGCGAATACCTCCGCGCTCTCGGCCTCCAGCCCAGTAACGCCGAGGCCCACAACAACGTCGGCCTCATCTTCCTCCGCCGCCGCAACTTCACCGAGGCCACGACCCACTTCCGCGCCGCCCTCGACATCAACCCCAAGTTCGTCCACGCGCTCAACAACCTCGGCGTCGCCTACGAGTGGCAGGGGAAGAAGGACGATGCCATCGCCCAGTACAAGAAAGCCCTCGGCATCGACCCGAACTACGAGCCGGCCAAGAAGAACCTCCAACGCTTGCAGGGAGGCGCCGCGCCGGCTGAGCACGGCACGGGTTAGCCTATGCCGGATGCGCTGCATGACGTCGGGCTGGTGGCCAGGACGGACAGGGCTGAGGCCCTGCCCGCGATCGAGCTTCTCGCGCGCAAGCTCGTGAGCCGCGGCGTCCGCCTGCGCGTCGAGAACGTGTGCCACCAGCAGATCCCCGTCGGCGAACCGGGCGACCTCGACTTCGTCGTCGGGGCCGACCTCGTCTTCGCCCTCGGCGGCGATGGCACGATCCTCTGGGTCGCCCGCGAGGCCGCCCCCGTCGGCACGCCCGTCCTCGGCGTCGACCTGGGCAGCTTCGGCTTCCTCGCCGAGGAGGAGCCCGACGCCGTCCTCGATTCCCTGGACGACATCCTCGCCGGCAACTACCTCCTCGAGGAGCGGCTGATGCTCGAGGCGTCGCTCCTGCGCGGCGACGAGCTTATCGGGCGCCACCTCGCCCTCAACGACATCGTCATCGCCAAGGTCACCTATCGCCACCTGGTCCTGCTCCACTGCGAGGTCGACGGCAGCCCTCTCGCCACCTACCGCGCCGACGGGCTCATCGTCGCCACGCCCACGGGCTCGACCGCCTACAATCTCTCGGCCGGCGGGCCGATCGTCGACCCGCGCGTCGAGGCCATGCTCATCACCGCCATCTGCCCGCACACGCTCTACAGCCGCCCGCTGGTCATCGACGCCGGCACGGTGCTCGAGCTTTGGGTCGAGCCCAAGCCCGGCCGCGTGGACGATCTCCAGCTCACGGTCGACGGTCAGGCGGGGCACGAACTCGGCTCGGATACGCGCATCGTGATCCGCCGGGCCGACTGTCGGGCACGCCTTGCCCACTCGCGCCGGCGCGTGTTCTTTGACCGCCTGCGCGATAAGCTCAACTGGGGCGCCCCGCGGTAGCTTCCACCGCAGACGTCCTTACCGTCGTGACGCGCCATGCTGCGTGATCTCGTCATCCAGAACTTCGCCCTCGTCGAGCGCCTCGAGCTGAGCTTCGGCGGCGGCTTCAACGCGCTCACCGGCGAGACTGGCGCCGGCAAGTCCATCGTCATCGGCGCCCTCGGCGCTGTCCTGGGCGCTCGCGTCGGCAGCGATGTCATCCGCTCCGGCGCCGACGCCGCCCGCGTCGAGGCAGTCTTCGACGCGGCCGACTCACCCCGTGCCCTGGCCCTCCTCGAAGAGTCCGGCCTTGGCGACGGCGACACGATCATCCTCGCCCGCGCCATCGCCTCGGACCGCAGCAAGTACTGGATCAACGGCCGCCCGGCCACTCTCGGCCTCGTGCAAGAGGTCACGCGCCACTTGGTCGACATCCACGGCCAGCACGAGCA
>PMZA01000369.1 GCA_003170595.1 Armatimonadota bacterium | reverse complement strand
GTATGAGAGCGAGCTCGACGGTGACGACGGCTCGGCGAGAACGATGCAGTAGATGGCGCACCGGCTGAACATCCTCCCGTAAGCTAAGGGATGCGGCCCAAGATCAGGGTCGAGGTCGACAGAGTGCGAAGGTCGAGAGCGGCAAGGAAGGGCAGGGCAGTCCTCTCGGCGGCCCAGAGGCGCGGCGGAGTCAGCCAGGCGGTGACAAAGGTAACAGGCGCCAGATGGGTCATGGTCGGCTCCTCCCGCTAAGGTCCGCCGAGCCGGACGCGGCGGCGATCCGGCCCGGCAGGCCTCGCAGATGAAAGCAGCCTACTGAGAGGAGGCCCCGAGGACACTGGCGTGAGTTGGGAACTCGGGCACCGGCGTGCCCATCGGAGCGTTCCTCCTTCCAGGTTCGTGGTGAGTTGTCGGCCGAGGAGGGCGAGGCTTAAGGGGAAGGGGGACGATGCCGAGAAAAGGAAGGGTAACGACGGGCGATGGGTGTGAAACATCGGGGCGGGTGGGACGTTAGTAGGGTGAGAGGGAAAGGGCGGAGGGTGAGGGAAGGGTCGTGCGGGGATCCTTCGGCGCTGCACAGATCGCAGCGCTCTCAGGATGACAGACGTTTGAGCCGGATCGATCGTTATTGCAGGTCGAAGGGCCGGCGGACCGGAGGGTTCGCTGTTCATGGGATAAGGGGTAGGAACGAGATCTAGAGAGGGGACTAGGAATGAGACAGTACATGGTTTTGGGCGCCGTCATCGTACTCGCAGCCTTCTGCAGCACCGCGATCGGCGGGTATTCGGATGAACAGGTGAGGCACAAGCTGGCCATGAAGATCGGCGAGCGGTGGAAGTGCTCCGACCTGAACATCGAGCTGTATCCCTATAGCGACCCGGCGAAGGCTGGGACCGGGTGGTACAAGTACGTGGCGATCAAGGCCACGGACGCAGTGCACCCGTCGGGCGTGAGGATGGCTCCGGTCAGCATCGAGGCGTGGGACATCCACTTCAGCCTGAGCAAGCTGTTCCAGGGCAACGAAGTGGTCGTGCTGAGCAAGTCGGCCGAGAGGTACTCGACGAAGCTGAGCGAGGTGGATCTGGACCGGGCGGCGAAGCTGAAGCACAACATGCCGATTCAGAACGTGAAGGTGGAACTGCGGAACGGGGTCATCACGTTCTCCGGGGTGTACAAGCTGGTGTTCGGGCATAACCTGTATCTGGCGGGAAAGCTCGAGGTGAAGAACCACCAGGAGATCAACTTCGTGCCGATCAAGGCGTCGGTGAACGGGATACCGATCCCGGCGGGGCCGCTGGGTGTGCTGTTGGACAAGCTGAACCCGATCGTCGATACGGCAGACGTGCCGCTGCATCCGACGATCAGGAACGTGACGGTGGCGGATGGGTACGTGGTGCTGTCGGGGTAAGGCGGGTGGGCCCGTGGTGGCAGGCAGCGACCTGGGCTGGAACGTAACCACAGCAACGCCACCACCGCGGCCTGGAAGGCCGCGAGTACGCCTGACGATAAGTAGCGGCGGGGGCGAAAAAGCGGGCCCTGAGAACGAGAAGAAGCCCCGGCGAGGACGCCGGGGCTTCTGTGGTTCGGTGATACTGAAACAACGTCGCGCCTAACCGGTGCCCGGAGTGCCAAGCCCCGCCATCAGAGGCAGGAGCAACGGCCGCAGACACGGCGCCCGATCCGTCGCAAGGCGGAGCAGCTCCTTCGAAAAACTCGGGGTCGGAGGGTGCCAGCCCGAAGGCTTGCCTCCCCAGCTTGACCGCGTCGGCGCCCGGTAGAGGGGGATGTAAGGGGTGGTGAAGGTTCCCCAGGAGTTGCACAACTCATGGTGCCCGGAAACGCAGATGTCAAAGCGGTCGGGACCCTTGATCGCGCTGCCCGTGTCCTCGACGATGAGGACTTCGTCCACCGGAGAGCCGACCCAGACGACGCTGCCGGGCCCCCAGTAGCGGGCGTCGGCGGCGCAGATGCCGCGGCGGACGTGAGTGCCCCAACGAGTGCTGGAACCGCCGCCATCATGGTCCTGCTCGCAATAACACGTGCATCGAGCGTTGAGTGAAGATGCGCTGAGACCCTGGAGGAGCAGAGGGAGCTTCCAGGAGGGTTGATCGCCGACCTCTCCGGTGATAAGGCGCTTGATGACCGGGATGAGAGGGTGGCTATCTCCCCCATCGGCGGCAACTGGGCCGCAGGTGAGGGTCAGCGCGAGTGCTGCTGCAGTAACAAACATGAGTCTTGGTCTCCCGAGCCCAGTCCCACTCGGCCGGCAAAAGGCGACGGCAAAGGGTCGGCCACGCAAGCTTCAGGCTGCGGTGTAGGCGGCGATGAGAAGACTTGAGGTGACGCGACTGCAGGGGCTGCCCTGACAGGGCGACCGGCTCCGCTACGAGCGTCGGACTTCGAGCAAAGACCCGGACTGGGAATACGCCGGGCGAGCCGTAGCGGCATTTTATCTACCGGTCGGACCGCGATCTGGTTTGGTGTGGTCCTCAAAGACAACGGCAAGCTACATGACTGTAGCTTGCCGTATTGATAGTCTGAGCGAAGGTCAAGGGGTTTGTCAACCCCCTGGTGGAAAAAGAAAAGACGCAAAAGGGGAAGGCATGGGGAGGGGTGAAGGCGGGGGAAGGCGAGTGCCGGGGATCCTTCGGCGACACAAACCGTCGCTCTGAGCAGCACACAGCGCTGCTCTCCTCAGGATGACAACGAAAGGCAGAAAGGCGAAGGGCAAAGGCAAGGCCACAGCCTTCCACCGCCGCGGTCTGAAAGACCGCGNNAAAGACCGCGACTACAAAGACAGGGGCAAGGCCACACATACCAGGAAGCGGAAGCGGTGGAAGGCAAAGACTCTGGGGAGAAGGGCGACACCTTTCGGCGGGAAGGGCGTCTAAGAAGGACGGCGAGGGCCCGTCGATAGCATGCCTACCCCAGACGCTGGGAGCGCATTGACCGTGCCCGATCACGCGCCTATAATGGCGGCGGTCGCTCGCCGGGATCGGAGCGGCTGTTACTTTTGCATACAACAGGGGAGACCGTACCCATGAGCAAGGCCTGGCCCTCAGCACTTCTAGTCCTCGTGATGGCCTGCGTAATCGCAGCGGCGCTGCTCGCCGGTTGCGGCGGGTCGAGTTCACCCTACGTATTCCTCAACGTGCAAGAACGCGCGGCGTGGGGTCCGAATGGCCGAGTGGCCCTGACCGCCGTAGGCGGCGATGGGAACCTCTACATCTGGACCATCGGCGAAGGTGGCGGCGGTTCGGCGCTGCTCACCCCGCAGGCGACCACCATCGGGCTTCCGGCCGGCGGCACCAATCCCGCCTATAGCCACGATGGCACAACCATCGTCTTCAGCGGCCGGCGCGCGACACGCGTGGCCCTCTATACGATGAGCGCTACGAGCGGGGAGTCGGGCGGCCTGACCGCGCTGACCGATACCAACGTGGTGACCACGACCGGGCGCGACGTCGAGCCGTGGTACGTGAACGGCACGACCGTCGTCTACTCGAGCAACCAGAACACGCCGAACATGGCGCTGTGGCAGGTGGATACCGGGACGAAGGTCGCAACGAAGCTGGCCGAGCAGCCGGGCTACGACATGATGTGGGCGGCCCCCGACCCGACCGGCAGCGGAATCATCGTCTACCAGCGGAAGGACGCCGTGTCCGGGCGCTCGCAGATCTGGAAGCGCGCGGCGGACGGCACGCTGTCGGCGCTGATCCCCGGTAGCGACGACGGCAATGACTACGGCGGCCCGTCGTACAAGCCGGACGGGAGCCTCATCCTCTTCCACTCCAACCGGGGCGGCGACTACGACATCTGGAGCATAAGCTCGACGGGCGGCACCCCCACGCAGATCACCAACACCAACGATAGCGACGGCTTCCCGGTGTTCAAGCCGGACAGCACGAAGATCGGGTTCATCCGCGGCAACGAGTTCTGGACCATGGACCCCACGGGGACCAACCAGACGCGGATCACGCAGGTCTTCCGGTAGGCGGGTAGGCGAGGCCGGGAAGGCAAAGGAATAGGTGGGAAATAGACGAGGCCGCCCTGCAAAGGGCGGCCTCGATGCGTTGGGGGGGGGCGGACGGGAAGGCGACAAAGGCACAAAGCGCAAGCCCCGGGGGCGTTAGGTCGATACACCGCCTCCTCAGATCCTTTTGCGACGCTTCGCGTCGCTTCCCGGGGGCGCAACCCGCGGACCTCAGGTGGTGCGCTCAGGATGACGGCTGGGGACGAGAAGCGAGCGCACATGGGTTAGAGGCCGGCGAGGGCCGCGGCCTCGGACCAAGTCGGGAGCTGGTCGAGGGTGGCCGGGCGGCTGATCTTCAGCGCCGCCGCTGCCGCCGCCAGTCGCCCCGCGTCCGCCGCCGAAAGGCCGTGCAGCAGCCCCGCCACAAGCCCCGCGTGATACGTGTCCCCCGCGCCGATGTCGTAGAGGACCTCGACCTCGAAGGGCGCTACCGTCGCCGCCTCGCCCTCGTGCCACAGGAGCGAGCCAGCCTCGCCGGAGGTTATGACGACCGTCCGCGGGCCGAGAGAAGCGATGCTCTCGGCGGCTGCGGGGAGGTCGGTGAGGCCCGTGAGCATCGTCGCCTCGTCCGAGTTCAGCAAGACGACGTCGGCCAGCGAGCAGGCGTGGCCCTGAGTCGGCACGAACTCCTCTTCGCGTCCGGCCCAACCACTGGGGCGATAGTTCACCGCGTAGACGACCAGCAGGCCCAGGGCCCGCGCAAGCTCGGCCGCGGCGAAGGCTGCCAGGCGGAGGGGTTCGCGGCGGATCGTGGCCTCGGTGAAATCAAAGCAGCGACAGCCCTCGAACCAGGCGGGCGTCACGTCGTCCGGCCCGACCGCCGCCAGCGGGTCGCAATACCCCGGGAAGCGGTAGAAGTAGAACGTCTTGCCCCCGCTGCGGTCCATCCAGCAGAAGGAGACCGTCGACAACTCGCCGGGCATGGGCTGGACATGCTCGACCGCGAGACCGAGGTCGCGGAGATGGGCACGGAGCCACTCGCCCCACTCGTCGTCGCCGACGCGGCTGATCATGCCAGTGCTCACGCCGAGGCGCGCGGCCGAGAGGGCGAAGTTCGTCGCCGCGCCGGAGGGCAAGGGGAGCAAGAGGCCGGCGTCGCGCAGGCGCTCACCCTCGCGGACGGGCGTGAGTTCGACAAGGACGGAACCGAAAACCACAAGATCGGGCAAAGCAACACCCCCAAAGCAACGGCAAACCGTGGGGCTCTGCCCCACTCCCCGCAGGGGCCGCAGGCCCCTGACCCCACGGCGCCTTCGGCGCCTCCCTCGCGAGGCAAGGTTCTCGCCCGCGAGCCGATTCGCCGCGAACGATGGGCGAGCGATCATGGACGGTTAGGGCTTCGTCGCGAGCACGATAAGCTGGCCGTGGTCCTGCTCGAAAGGCTCGCCGGAGAAGGTGCCGTAGGCGGTCTCCAGGCGCAAGCCCGCCTCCTCCAACATCCCGCCCAGGTCCTCGAGGCTGTAGAGGCGGATGTCCGCGCGGTAGACCTCCTCGCCGGTCTCAGGCGAGGTCCACGTCGTGATCATTCGCCGCGTCTGCAGGCTGTAGATGCTATGCGCGACCACCACCACACCCGAGGGCAGAAGCTCGTGCTGGTGATACGGCGCGCAGAGGATCTGCACCGTCGGGTTGCGCGTGTCGAGGAGGAGGCGGCCGCCCGGGCGCAGGCAGCGGGCCACCTCGCTCAGGACCGCCGCGTTCTCGTCCGCGCCGAGGTAACCGAAGCTGTTGAAGAGGTTGAGGATCACGTCGAAGCAGGCCGAGCCAAAGGGCAGCGCCTGCATGAGCCCCGCGACGAGATGGGCGTGGCCGACCTGCCGGGCCTTGGCGAGGGCCCTGACCGCGCGGGCCAGCATCATCGGCGAGGCATCGAGGCCGACGGCCGTGCAGCCAAGCTCGGCCCAGAGGCCTAGATGGCGGCCGGCGCCGCAGGGGATGTCGCCGAGAATCTGGCCGGGGCGAAGGTCGAGGAGGGAGGCGATCGTGAGGGCCTCGGCGCGGGAGGCCTCCGGGTCGGGGAAATGGCCGAGGGCGAAGCTGTCGGGTGAGCCGAAGAAACGGCGCCACCAGGGGGCGGAGTCGTGGTCGGGATCGGGCGATGAGTCGCTAGATGAATCGCAGGGAAGGTCGGTCATGGTGCAGTGGGGGTGTGTTGGACGGAAGGGAAAGGAAACCTCCTCGGGGAGAGGGGCGGAGGAAGGCGGGAGTGGGCGAGGGGATCCTTCGGGCGACGCTTCGCGTCGCTGGGCATGCGCCCTCCTCAGGATGACATCGAAAGGCAAAGAGGCCACAGCATTCCACCCCCNNGGCCTGAAGTCCGCGGCTACACATGCCAATCGAAAGGCGGAAAGGCACAGCTAGAGGAGGGATTGGATGTCGACGAAGCCGGTGGCGTCCGGGCCGTCGGGGCGGGCGAGCCAGTTGGCGAACGGCGCCGTCGCCTGGGACGCCACCAGGCCCAGCAGGCTCGGTTTCTCGCCGCCAAAGGCGTCCGGCCGGCGACTGGCGCAGAGGAGCAGGCCGAGGGCGCGGCTCTGCAGCAAGACCGGCAGCGCGACGGCGCTCGCGAAGCCGAGGCCAAGGAGATGATCGTCGGCCAGGGGTTCGCCGAAGAAGAGATCCGTCGCATAGGCTGGCGCGGACGAGGCGAGGGCGGCGTCGAGGAGCGGCGAGCGTGGGAGGTCGGCGGTGGGGCTGACGCGCGCCGTAAGGTCGTGGAGAGCGGCCACCTCGAAGGCGTCCTGGCGCGGGAAGAGGGCTGCGACGAGGTCGGCTGAGGCAAGGCGCGCGGCCGTCTGGCAGACGACGACGAGGGCTGCCGCCGGGCCGGGCGTGGCCGCCAGGAGGTCGGGAAGCTCTGTGACCGCGGCGAGGGTCGAGGTGGCCTGGGACATGCGATCCTGGAGGGCGGTGCGCTGAGCCTGAAGCTGCTGGGCGAGGAGGGACATGTCCTGGGCCATCTCGAGGTTGTAGAGGATGAGCTGGCGGCGTTCGAGGCCGCGGCTGAGGCTGCGGAGGAGGAGGTCGGGGGTGAAGGGCTTGCAGAGGTACTCGTAGGCGCCGAGGCGGAGGGCCATGAGGGCGGTGTCGAGGGAGGCGAAGCCGGTCATGACGATCGCAACGACCTGGGGGTCGTGATCGCGGAGGAGTTCGAGAAAGGCGAGGCCGCGGCCGTCGGGGAGGAAAATGTCGAGGACGGCGGCGGCGAAGTGGGCGAGGGTGAGGACGCGCTCGGCCCCGGCGGCGGTGGCGACGGCGGTGACATCGTAGCCGGCTGAGGCGAGGGCCTCGACGACCATCGAGCGGACGTCGTCGTCGTCCTCGAGGACAAGGACCGAAATCGCTTTGGCTGCCACCGCTGATACCTCCGAAGGGGCGAGCGCTGCTAACCGCCGGTGACTGAGAAGGGCATGGGGAGGTCGCCGCGCGGGGCCGACCACTCGACGGCGATATGGGCGACGAAGGCCATGTGCGGGCCCTCGCGGAGAAGGTTGATGAGGTCGTGCAGGACGTCTCTGGGCCCCTCGGCAAGGATCTCTACGTCGCCGGAGGCGATATTGCGAGCGAAACCGCTGAGGCCAAGCTTGGCGCCGTGGCGCTGGGCGTAATAGCGGTAGCCTACCCCCTGGACGCGGCCGGAGAGGACAACGCGAAGACGGGCCGGGTCGGGGGCATAGGAGTCAGCCGTCAAGGCCCCACCGCCGGCGGGCGAAGGGCGCCGGCGACCATGTGCGCTCCGCGGGCGGCCACAATGCCGGCCAGGATGCCGAGCACGAGCAGGCCGAAAAGCTTGAGCAGCAGGCCGACGGCGACGATGGCGAGGGACGGGCCGCCTGGGCTCGCGGTGACCGAAGCGGGTGAGGCGGCGGCGGGAGCTGGGGCGGGCGGCTGGGCAGACTTGGCGCCAGGCTTGCCGGGCTGAGCGAGAGGTTGGGGCATGGCCGGAGCCTGGACGGGCTTGGCGACATGGACCTTGGCGAGGGCCTGGTCGATGGTGCCGAGGGTGTCGTGGGCCCAGGTGAATACCAGGATGAGCATGGCGATGCCGGCGATGAAAGTGAGCAGGCCGGTGCCGGCGGCCATCCAGGTGACGGCGATCGTGCTGACAGGTTTATGCTCCGACGCCACAGGTCAGCTCCAGATCGAAGGACGTGGAGGCTAGTATAGCACGGGCCGAAGGGGCGGGGAAAGCGGGAAGGCAGGGGCTGGGCGGACGTGGAGAAGGGGCCGGGGGGGCGAGCTAACGG
>PMZA01000113.1 GCA_003170595.1 Armatimonadota bacterium | reverse complement strand
GGATCCCACCCGCCCGACCCTCTTCTCCGGCGCCGGCGACAACGGCGTCTGCGAGATCGCCAGCACCCACTACCCCGCCCTAGGCTTCACCGCCGGCCTGGCGTCCGCCACCCGCCCGCTCACCTGCGACGAGTACTGCCATCTCAACTGCTACAACGTCGACGAGAACCGCCTCGACCCCGGCCTCCGCGACTACTGGGGCCGCGCGATCCAGGCGATGTGGAAGGAGATGGACGCTTCCCCAGCGGTCCTCGGCGGGGCGATTTGGTGCTGGGCGGATGATGTGTTCGATATCCCCAAACAGGGCCGCGTCGGGTACGGGGAATGGGGGATAGTGGACGCCTTCCGGCGCCCCAAGCCCGAGTATTGGCACGTCCGAAACGCCTACGCCCTCGCGCGGTCGGCTCAGCCCACCGTGGTCTCTCCGGCCAGAACCGCGGGAAAGGCTCCGGCGGCGCGCCTGTACAGAACGGCCGACAGCCTCGAGATCGTCGGGCAGTACTTCACCG
This sequence comes from Armatimonadota bacterium, assembly GCA_003170595.1. GTDB lineage: Bacteria > Armatimonadota > Zipacnadia > Zipacnadales > FEN-943 > FEN-943. The sequence goes on along the minus strand of PMZA01000113.1, from coordinate 34,604 downwards.
TGACCGTGGCCCTCAAGACCGGCATGCTCACCGCCGCAGTCAAGAAAAGCGGCGCCGCGGTGCCGGTGATCGTCGGCGGGCCGTGGGTTGTGGCGTCGAAGAGCGGCACCGCCGACGACGCCTTCGCCGACGCGGCGACCGTCCCGGCGGTGGGTCTCGTCGCCGAGGAGGAGGGCGACGTCGTCGTGCGCTGGGCCAAAGACGCGCCCTTCGGCCACGTCGCCTACACCGCGCATGTGTCAGGCGACGGCGCGATCACGGTCGACTACGAGGTCAAGTACACGGGCCCCGAGGTCGGTGTGCGCGAGTTGGGATTGGTGTGGACGGTGGCGGCGGCGATGCAGCGGCTGTCGTGGCGGCGGGAGGGGCAGTGGACGACCTATCCCGACGACCATATCGGGCGGCTGGTCGGCACGGCGCTGGCGTTCCCGGCGCCGCCGGCGGGCAAGCGCCCGGCGTCATGGTCGCTCGACCCCGACCCGCGCGGCTGCAACGACTTCCGCTCGAGCAAGTACAACGTGCTGGAGGCGTCGCTGACGGATGGGGCAGGCGCGGGGGGCCAGGTCCTTTCCGACGGCCGCCAGTCTGTCCGCGCCACTGGCGCGACCTTGCGGGTGAACGACTTCTTCAACGGCGGGGGAGAGAGTTTTCTGGCGGGGCAATACTCGCGCGAATACCGCACCCTGAAGCCCGGCGACACCCTCACCGGCACCACCCACCTCCACCTCCTCCCACCGTACTAGCCTGGCACGGGCCGCCAGTGCCCCCACATCGCCGCCCAGCCCGTGCCCAGGTCTGTGATGGGGCGCTGGTCGGCGCCGTCGGGTCGTGCCACATCCAACTGCCGCACGCCCGTCCGGTTCGAGCCGAAGAGCACCCACTCCCCATCCGGTGACGGGTTCGGGTGATAGTTCAGCGACCCCGCCCTCGTCCGCGTGAGCTGCTCAACCTTGCCCTCCAGCGAGACGCGCATCAGCTCCACGCTCTCGCCCACGGTGGCTTCGCCCATGGCCGTGTAGTACACCCACCGCCCGTCCCTCGACCACACCGGCACGTCGCTGCTCCCGCCGTGGTGGTCGAAGATGTCGAAGATCGGCACCACCCCGCGCCACCCGTTCCGGTCGGCGAGCTTGCGCAGGCCGCTGCCGTCGGCGCGAACGAGGTAGGGGTGGCAGTCGTAATGCTCGCCAGAGAGGAACACCAGCCACTCCCCGTCCGGCGACCAACTTGGGCAGAAGTTGAAGGGATTGCCCGTGTCGATGTGCTGCGCGTTCGACCCATCGGCGTCGGCGATGTAGACCTGATAGTCGCGGTGATAGGAGATCCTCGCGCCGTCGGGTGAGGCCCCGTAACCGTACGCGAAGCCTGCCGCGCCGCCGGAGAGGTCGCGCTTGCCCGTGCCGTCGAGGTTCATGCTGAAGGGATGCATTTCGGCGCCGATCATCGCTTGAAAGCCGAGGCGCGTCGGGTCGCCGGGCCAGAAGAACACGCCCGTGTTGTAGAAGCTCACGCGGTGGACGGCGGTGAGATTGGTGAGGCGGCCGGTCGCGAGGTCGAGGAAGTGCGTGTCGTAGAGGACGTGCTCGGCGGTGAAGCGGAACTCGCCGTGCTCCTCCTCCCAGCGGCCGTTTTCCTCGCTCTCCCATCCGCAGCCAATGATGGCCGTGCGGCCATCGGGCGACCATCCGACGAACTGCGTCCAGGTGCCGGGCGTGCGGATCAGGTCGGAGGCGAGTTCGCGCTCACCCGTGCCGTCAGCGTCGATCATCCACGCGCGCATGGTGGTCGCGTTGGCGTAGCGGCTGCCCGGGAGGTTGGTCCTCACGCGCGAATAGCCAATCCTGAAGGGCGGCCTGCAGCTGCGGTCAGTGCTCATACCCGAGTGCCTTGAGTTGCGCATCGAAGTTCGCGGGCAGGGCGGCCACGGGCTTGTCCGCGTCGCGCGCCCCATACCGCAGCATGTTCCGCAGAAGCCTCTCCGCCGCGGGATGCTGGCCGAGGTTCTCGCGGACGAGGAGGGTGTTGAGGATGAGACGGCCGGCGCCGAGGTTGTAGACGCTGACCATCATCCCCGATGCGTAATCCTGCGACGCTTTGATGGCGCCCGCCACGGCCTCAACCGGCGCGTCCTGGCCGAGGAAGCAGAGGTCGGGGATGAGCTCGCGATAGTACGTGTAGTCCATGAGCCCGCCCGCGGGGAGGCCGTCGAAGATCGGGTGGCGCTTGGCCCACTCGTCCTTCAAGTAGAGCCAGCCGACGATGGGCGTGAGCGAGCCCTTGTTCGCGAGGGGCACGAAGGCCACCGGATTGTCCCCCTTCGCGAAGACCTCGGGGCAGAGGAAGATGGCCGTCGATCCCTGCGCGATGTGACGAGCGAGATCGGCGAAGGTCGATGCGCCGCCGGGGGCGGGAGGCGTCATGCCGCACAGGATCACTTCGCGGCGGGTGGGCATGGCCGAGGAGAATTGTCGCGTCTTGATGCCATGCTCGGCGAGCCACTGAGCCACACCCGGCGCGTCGCCCCATAGCACGACCTCGCCGTCGACGGGCGGCATCTGAGCCGCGTCGTCCACGTAGAACTCGACCTCGCCACCGGTCGCAGCCGCGCCGTGTTCGAAGGTCGCCGCGAGCCGGTACTTGCCCGCGGGCCACGTTGCCGGCACGTCCTCGCCGAAGACCGGCAGCGCGAAGGGCAGGTCGGGCGTGTCGGGGATCGTGAGTGTGATCTTGCGATCAAGAACCGTCGTCGCGTCGGGGCCGACTACCTGGATCCGCACGGGATAGTCGCCCGGGCGTAGTGCATCCTCGTCAGAGATCACCGCCTCCAGGCGCACCTTCCGCCCGCGATAGACATTCAGCGGCTCGGCGAAGAGGCACCACTTCAGCGGGGCGAAGCCCTCATGCAGCGCGTCCATCGTGCCGGGCTTGAACTCGCGGAAGGGCGTGGTCAGACCCTCGCCGGTCATGACGTGATCGATGGCGCCGGTGAGACTGTAGCCTACGACGTTCGGGTTCGAGCGCAGGGCGCTGATGCCGAGGGTCCGCTGGCCGGCCATCTTCCGCAGGCTGGCGGCGAGGAGATCCTCAGGCCGCGCGAAGGTGTCGGACAGATGCCACCGCTCGTAGTCGGCGAGGAAGCGGTTGAGCTTGTCGGCGTAGAACTGTCCGTCCTCGAGGTTCTCCTTGCCGAGCTGTTCGTAGAAGCGGACGGTGCGCCACAGGTCGACCGCGCTGCCGATGCCGTACTCGCTGACGAAGACGTGGTTGTCGCCGCCACTGATCGTGCGCAGGCCGCGGACCATGTCGGCGGTATGCGGCACGCGCGGGTAGGTGTGCTGATCGCTGACGATGTCCTCCCATTCGGTCGAGCCCGGGTTGGAGATGCTGCCGAAGCCGCCGAAGGTCGTGCCGATCGTATAGGGCGAGAAGGTCGCGGCGTCAGGCGCCGGGCCGGGGGCATAGATGCCGTAGGTCCAGGCGCCGTTCGGGTTCTTCGCGACTGAGAAATCGGCGGCGACGTCGTAGGTCTTCCCGCCGAGCTTGATCGTCGCGGCGATGCCGGTGCTGTCGCTGCCGTGGCTGCCATTGCCCCACCCGCAGGCGAAGTCGAGAGTGTCGCCACGCTTGACGTCGACATCGCCGGCGTAGCTCGCGTCATCGCCCTTGCCGCCGAGATTGAGCAGGCCGTCGAAGACCGGCTTGCCGCTATGGAGAACATGCAGATCGACCGTCGCGTTGCAGAGGGCGATCCAGCTTGCGGCGACGGAGGCCCTGCCGTCGGCGGGGGCGGTCCATCGAGCGACGCTGTACTCACCCTTCGGGCCGGGATGGACGGCGCACTTGCCCGGATCCCAGGTGACCTTGAAGGGCGCGACGATCGGCTTGTCGGTAGGGTTGTGCGTGATCCACGGCTCGCGATCGCCGTTGGTGCGCCAGATCTCGAGGTGGGCGAGCTGGCCAGTCTGCTGCCCGTCGTAGCGCCCGCTGTTGAGGAGGACCGCCCGCGTCTCATCCAGCCCGCGCACGAGCGGCAGCATCCCCGTCGCGTGATGAAAGCCGGCGACGTCGGGCGACTCGTTCATGAGGCCCCAAAGGATCACGCTCGGATGGTTGCGGTCGCGCCGGATCAACTCGGCCACCGAGCGATCGAAGCGCCCGGCCATCTGCGGCGTGTCCTCCATGTACTGCGACGCGTTGGACTCCTCGTAGACCATGAGGCCGATCTCGTCGCACAGGTCGAGCTGCACCCGCGTGGCGCCGCCCCAGATGAAGCGCACGCAGTTGAAGCCCATGACCTTCAGGTTGAGCATGTCGCGGCGGAGGAGGTCGGGATCCTCGGGAAACTGCTGGCCGATGGGGTAGTGGTTGACCGTGTGCGTGCTCTGCAGAAAGATCCGCTTGCCGTTGAGGCGGAAGTACCCGTCGGCGAAGCGGAAGTCGCGGAAGCCCACCCGGGCCGAGGTCTCATCGAAGGAAGATGAGACGGCCACCGTGACGCGTGCCGTGACGCGATAGAGATAGGGATCGCCCGGCTGCCAGAGGCGCGGCGATGGGACATGAAGGTCTGCCTCGACGATCGTGTCGCCGGGGTTGAGCTTGCGGTCGATGCTTGCGGAAGCGAGAACCTCACCACTCGCCGCCGGTGCGACGGAGAACTCGACCTGCGCGTCCTGGGCAGACTTGTCGGCGTTGCGCACGTTGAGCTTCACGTGGATCGTGCCAGTCGCCGGATCGGGATGTGCGTATAGATCCTCGACGCGGACCGCCGGCGCGACGATCAACTCGACCGAGTCGACGATGCCGCCCTGATCGTAGCCCGCGCCCGCTGAGTACGGCACGACCTTGCAGCGCCGCGGAGTGGTGGACAGCGTCATGCCGTCGATGGGGTCGTTGTCCGGATTGACCACGCGGACGGCGACGAGATTCGCCGCGCTTGCCTTGATCGCCGACGTCACGTCGAGGACGAAGGGCGTCTCCGCGCCCTCATGGCTGCCGACCTGCACGCCATTGACCCACACCTCGGCGTAGTAGTCCACGGCCCAGAACCGCAGCAGGTACCGGCCATCGCGATGCGGGTTCGGCGGCGGCGTGAAACTGCGCCAGTACCAGGCGACGCCATGGTAGGCCGGGAAGGCCTCCTGGATGATCCACGGCACCTTCGCCTTGACCGCTTCCTCGCGCGGGGCCTGCCACCAATGCTCGTCGCGCCCGGCGTTCTTAGGGTCCGTCGCAAGCAGCCATTCCCCGTCGAGCGATACGACGCTCGACGACACGGTCGCGCCAGTGGTCATCGGTCTCGGCCTCTCGGTCTTGGGCTCAGCCTGCGCGGCCGCGACGAGCGCGGTCAGCGCGAGGCCGGCGATAAGGCGTGGTAGGCGATGCGTCATGGATGAAGATTCCCTCGCCCTTAGCGGGCCTCGCAAACCCAAAGCTCGGCCATTGTCGCGTTCGGGCCGCCCGCGTTCTCGACGCTGACGATCGTGCCCGCGGGATCGATGAGGCCGGGCGCGACGTCCGCCCAGAGGATCGTGGCCGCGTCTTTGTGCAGCGCGCTCGGAGCTGGATGATCGGCGAGGACGACGGTCTCTCGCCCATCGGACACTCGACGCAGCACGAGGTTGACTCGCCGCGCCGCTTGGTCGTCGTAGGTCACGAGGCCGATCCGATAGGCCTTCGTCGCGTCGAGGCCGTCGAAGCGGTACTCGACGGCGAGGTCATCGAACCGGATCTTCTCAGCCGGCGGCGGAGCGTCCCAGCTGTACGGGCTCCCATACAGACGCCCCGCGCCGCGTTCGGGAGTGTACTCGACGTCGAGGTCAGGGTCGAGGGCGTGGACGAGGTAGCGCAGCGTGAAGCCGTCGGGCACCTCACGCGCGCGACCGCCGAGGACGGCGGCGGTTCGTATGGGCAGCGCCTTGCGCCACGCATCGATCTGCGCCGGGGCGATCGGCGGCGCCGCCTTCGTCTCGCTCTGCCGTGCGACCCAAAGCTCGGCACAGATCGCATTGGCGCCGGCCTTGTGTCGCACCTCGAAGATCATGCCGGTTGGATCGATCGCCTCGGCCGGCAGGTCGCACCAGAACGCGCGCGGCGGCCGGCCCAACGATATCGGCGGCTCGGGCACATCGCGGGCCGGCACGAACTCGCGCCGATCCGACGCGCGCACGACCGCGAGGTCCACCCGTCGCCACCGAGAGTCGTTGTCGACAAGCATGAAGCCGGCGCGGTAGGCCTTGCCCGGCGCGAGGCCGTCGATGCGATAGGCGAATACGTTCCACTCGAACCACGTGGTCATCGGCAGGCCATAGCGCGCCATGTCGTTGAAGTCGAAGAGGAGGCTGCGGACCGTTCCGAAGCCGGCGGCCGAGTCGTAATGCATGCCGAGCATGCCCTCGGGCCGCGCGTAGAAAGCGAGGTCATAGCCCGGCGGCAGCGTGCGGTTCAAGCGTGCTCCGAGCATGCTCCGCCACCGTGCGGGAAGGTCCTGGCGGAAGGCTTTGAGCGCGGCGGGATCGACGGTAAGGTCGGCGATGAGGCCGGACTCGATGGGGCGCTTCGGCGATGCGGCGACGTGCGACGGCCCGCTGAAGGCGACCTGCCATCGAACCTCTGCGCGGCGATCGGGCACAGTGAAGCGGCAGACCTCAGGCCCAGGGCTGTCATACGTGAGAGGCTTGCCGCTGGCCGTGACCGACCTCACCGTCCAGCCCTCCGGCACGCGCAGTCGCACCGTCGTATCAACCACATCGCGCCGACCGTGGGTCGAGGCGGTGAGGGTCTTGCGGCTCGCATCCCAGCTCGAGGCGCGCAGTTCCTCGACGCCCTGCCCGATATGGTCGCCGATGGATAGGATCTGCGGCCGCCCCTCTGCGACCCGGATCGCGATCACACGCCCGCCCATCTTCGGCAAGTCAAAATCGGCGTTGCCACCACTCTCGCCGACGAACGTCTCGGGCCAGAAGTCGTAGAGGATATAGCGTCGCGTCGTCGTGCCGGGCGATGTCTTCGCCGTCGCGCCTTGCTCGAAGGCACTGTCGTCGAAGAGGCGGTCGAGGTTGAGTCGCGCGTGGACGGGGATGTCGCGCCAGTTGAAGAGGCCGACGACCTTCCAGTGCTCGCCGCCCGCGGTGAGGTCTAGCTCGAGGACGGCGGGCGTGTCGCGCTCCCACAGATCGCGCGGTCGCCCGGTCGTGTTGAGCGCCGGCAGGAGACGGCGGATCATCGTCTCGCGCTCGGGGGTGAGCTTGCGCATGTCGCCGCCGATGGTCATCGCGTAGCCCGTGAGCGCCATGTACGAGCCCCAGTCGCGATCCCACTGCAGCGAGTGATTGAGCGCGCACCATGTATCGGGGTCGCAGAGGAGCAGGCGGCGGTTCATGAACCACTTGCTCAGGGCCTCGCCATAGCTGCGGACATTGTCGCCCCACGAGTCGGAGCCCGTGCGCATGGCATCCGCGAGGCCGATATTCGCGGCGGGCGTGCCCTGGCTGAGCCAGTAGAAGTCCGGGCCGAACCCTTCCCGCACGGCCTCCTGCGCGAGGCGCGAGACCTCGACGCCGGTGAGTTGTGGGTTGTGCGAGCGGGATGGGGAGACAATGGACTCACCGGTGAAATCCGTGAAGCAGTACCTCTCCCCGGCGTCACGGAACTTCCGCGCGCAGTCCGCGTAGAACTTGCGCGCACCCGGCACCGATGCGTCGAGGAGGTAGAAGGCGCCGTAGCCGAACCCATCACCCGGTCCCGAGGCGAGCCAGGGCTTGCCCGGCCCATCGAGCGCGAGCCAGTCGGGATGCTCGGCCGCCGTCTTCGTTTTCGCGCCCACGCGATTGTTGTCGTACCAGAACCCGGGGCGCAGACCGGCGTCGCGCATGGCCTTCGCGATGGCGGGGTATCCGCCGGGCAGGGCGTCGGTGGCGAGAGGCCAATCGCCCACGCCACGCTTGAGCGAGTCGTCGACCACCCGCGCGCACTCAAGCCCGAGCGGCAGAAACTTCTCAGCGAGCAGGGGGATGTTCGCGAGCGTGCCCTTCTCGAGGGCGCCGCCGAGGCACTGGCTCATCACGTAGCCCGAGTACCACGAGCACCACGTCGCCATGTTCCGCGGCCAAGGGCGGCAGTGGTTCCACTTGCCCGCGAGGTCGCCCCAGCGCTCAAGCTCGGCGGAGGGATCGCGGCCGGTAGAGAGCCACACCGCCTCACTGTCGCGCGATGCGCCAGGCGGAAGCACCACGTCTTCGGCGCCGTCGGCGGCGGTGAAGTGCAGGCCCTCATCCGTCGGCGTGAGCGTCGCGTAGCCGACGTAGTGCTGCGTCGACAAGAAGGCCGCGGTGAAGGGCGGGCGGTTGCAGGCCGACGCGAGGTTGGTGGTGACGCCCATGCCCTTCTCGAAGCTGAGGCTGCACGTGTCGCCGAACTGCAGCGCGCGGCCGCCTTCCCACGGGCCGGTCCGCAGGCCCTCCGCGACGACGAAGGTGCGCAGGCGCAGAGGCTTGCCCGAGCGGTTCGTGCAGGAAAGCTTCACGAGGAAGTGCCCGGCGCCGCCGCGGCGGACCATGAGCTTGAGGTCGAGAACGCCGCCGCTGTCCTTCGCCGAGAGGACGGTCCACGGCTGATTGCCGAAGGCATCCGATGCCGGCTCCGAGGCGGACGAGATCTGGTAGCGCGCATCGGCCAGGGCGAAGACGCCGGCATCGGCCTCGACTCGCGCCGTGACGTCGTGCAGACCGGGAGCCTGCCACGTCCCAGGCGCCGCGTAGGCGAGCGTTGTTGCGATCGCGAGAACTATCAGTGGCATCGTCCGCATGAGTAGCCTCACTTCTCCGCCGTCACGGCCATCAGCACCGTCACCGTCTGCCCGGACGCCGAGACGCAGTCCAGCGTCGCGAGAGTCTTCTCGGGATACGGGTTGGCCCACCGCATGTCGAGCACGCCGATGGGCCCAGGCTTATCGGACGCCGTCCCGCGCCACGCCACCTCGGCGTAGGGGAGAGGCGCGGGGTCGATGTACCAGTCGGCGACCTCGACGCCCACGCGCAGAGGGATGCGCTGCGTCGTGCCGTCGTCGTAGTGGATGACGTACGCCGCCGCCTCGGCCCCATCGGGCCCGGTCCACGCCGAGGTCTGCAGGAAGTGCAGTGCCCGCGCGCGGAGGCCGAGCTTGATGCCCTTCACCTCGGCGGGATAGTCGGCCCGCGAAGTTCCGCGCAAAGCGATGACCTGCCGGCCGCCGTTCTCCGTCGCGGGTGGGACCATGAACGGCACGCCCGCGAGGGTGTCCCTGCCGGTCGGGAATTGCGCCATCACCGAGCCGTGGCCCATCCATCCCTGACCGGGATCACCGGCCAGGCCGAGGTTCGCCCAGGGCGCGATATCGATCTGCTGGAAGTCGGCCTCGTTGCGCGGCTTGAACCCCGCGAGGTCCATCCGCGCACCGAGGTTTGTCAGCAGGATCGAGCCGAGCTTCATGCCCTCGATGCGATTGAGCTGCGTCGAGTCCCAGAGGATCTGGTTCACGAGGACGAACCCGCGGCCGACAGGGATCTTCACGAGGCCCGCCGGATCGGTTAGCTTCACCGAGCCCGCCAGCAGGTCGCTGACCTCGAAGTCCATCTCGCGGCGCCAGGCGGTCCACTGATCCCAGATGGGCCGGTCGCGCCAGTACAGCTCATGGTTGCTGAGGCCCATCGTGACGGGGTCTCGCTGGGCGAGGACGACGGGTCCGACGTCGTCCGTGCGGAAGGTCACCTGCCCGCCGACGAGGTCGCGCAGCAGATCTGCCTCCGCCGGCGTGAGGTTGTTCAGCCACAGCTTTCCGCCGCCCGTGAGCCACTCATGCACCGCCGGCGCCTGCGCGTGAAGAGCCTTCCACGCAGCCGATCCCCCGCCCGCAAGGACGAGGTTGACGCCCTTCAGGTGCGCTGCGTCGAGCGAGTCGAGGAGGCTGGTATAGTCGAGCCGCATCCCATCAAGCGCGCGCTTGAGTGAGCTTTCGGGATCGGCCACGAGGCCAACGTCGGGGATCTCGACCATGGGCGGCGTGGCCGCATAGTCGAGGACCTTGCGCAGGAGCACCCCAGCCATCGGCTCCACGTCCGCCCGCTCGATCAGCGGAAGCTGGCAGAGCACGTACCGCCCGTTGCCGTAGGGAAGCTCCATCACCTCGGACCAGTTGAGTCCGTTCATGTCGTCGATCGCGCCGCGTATGCCGCCCGAGTCGATGATGGGTATGAAGTTGCCGCGCGACGGCTTGATCAGCGACCTCGTCGTGACGATGTGGTCGGGTCGCCAGAATCGCAGGTCGTCCTGCGCGATGCCCTTCAAGGCCGGGTGACCGGCCGCGCGTGGGAAGGTGACGACGGTTGAGTGCGCCTTGTCGATCTCGACCTCTACCGGCAGCCAGCGCGAGGGATACGCATCCTGCCCGAGGCAAAGCACCGACCCGCCCGTTGCGACGAACTTGCCGAGGTCAGCTGCCCACGGGGCCTCGCCGGCCTTCAGCGCATCCGGCGCGATCACCACAACCTTCGCATCGTCCGGAGGGGGAAGCTTGTCCGCCATCCTCGCGCCGGGGCACAGCTTCGCGAAGGCCGACGCGGTGTGCGACGGATCATACAGATACACGCCCGCCGCCTTCACCGCGCCGAGCCGCGGGAAGATGCTCAGCGTCTGCTCGCGCGCGGTCACCTGCTTGCCGCTTACCGAAAGGCTGAGCGCCAACTTCACCGTCGCGCGCATCGAAGAAGTCGGCGCCGTGAAGCTGATCGTCCGCTTCGCGGCGGTGCAAGGCTTCATCTCGGCAACGCCGCCCCCGCGCTGCCCCGCCGCGCTCCAACGGAACTCCATCTTCTGCGTCTTGAACGAGTCGTTATAGAGGTCGACCGTGCGGGTGATCTTCTCGCCCGCCCAGAAGTCGTGCGTCTTCTCGCGCACGGCGAGGGTGACCGGCGCGTAGGCGATCGGCCCGAAGAGGTCGACCTCATCGGGGTCGAACCACGGGCACATCCCCGTGACGCCGTAGTAGCGGTAGGCCTCGACCTCGTTTCGGATCAGCTCGCGGCGCGCCCGCGAGGTGGACCACTCGGCCGAAAACCTCCCCTTCCCGGTGTAGGCTTCGTCGCCCAGCCAGAAGGCCTGGTACGGCGAATACCACGCCATGAAGCCGCCGTCGAATTCGCCGATATAGAGCGGCTTGTCGCGCCGCCACGTGTACTTGCGGTTGAGGTACCCGATCTCGTCATCCATCCACCAGCACTTGTCGGGATAGAGCGTGTAGCCCGACCAGTACTCGTGCGGATAGTGCATGCCGATGATGTCCATTTTGCCCACGGGGTCGAGGTCGGACTCGCAGGTGATGAGGCGCGTGGGGTCGACCTCGCGCACGTCGTCGGCGAGGATCCCAAGCTGCGGCTCCCAGATCTTCGGGTCGGCACCGCACGAGATGATCTCGTTCTCCAGGCTGTAGATCGCCAGTGATGGATGATTGCGATCGCGCCGCGCGAGACCACGCACGTGGTCGGCATAGTTCTTCCACAGGCGCGGATTGTCGGGCGCATAGGACGGCGCGTAGCAGTACACCGCCGCTTCGTCGACGACGAGTAGGCCCAGTTCGTCGGCCGCGTCGAGGATTACCTCCTGCCACGGCTGGGTATGCAGGCGCATGATCCGCGTGCCCGCGCGCTTGGCCCTCGTGACGTACTGGCGCGCCTGCTCCCAGCTGTCCATCGACCACGTCGACGTCGCGAAGAGCTTCATCGGCGTGCCGTTGAGAACGAACCGCGGGCCGTCGCACCATACCTCGCGAAAGCCGAAGCGAGTGGGCAGCGTGTCGAGGACGCCGCCGCCCTCGTCGATCGATGTGATCGCGCGATAGAGATGCGGGTCATCGATCGACCACAGGTGCGGGTTCGCCCAGTCGGCCTTGAGGGTCACGGTCGCCCGTTCGCCCGAGCCGATGGTCACCGTCGCGGACGGCAGCTTCTTCGCCGGGCCGCCACTGTCGGTGATGTCGCAGCCGACGCGTACTGTCCGCGGCGTCGAACTCATGTTGCGCACCGTGACCGTCGTCTGGATCGTGTGCTTGCGCACCGAGGTCTGCACGAAGACGTCCTCGATGCTCACGGGGTCCGACGCGATCAGCGACACGCCCTGCCAGATCCCCGTCTTCAGGAAGTCAGCGCCGATGGGCGCGATGATCGTGCCGGGCGGGATTTTCCAGCCCGGGTTCTCGAACTGCCCGACGACGAAGCTCGTCGGCGGCTTCGTGCAGACGGCGGTCCAGTTCGTCACCATCACCCAGAGATCGTTGTGCCCCGGCTTCGCGAAGTCCGTGAGGTCGATGTCGAAGGGCAGGTCGGCCCCGACGTGCTCACCGGCGAGACGGCCGTTGACGTAGACCTGCGCGGCGTGGTTGACCGCGAGGAAGTGGAGGCGCAGCCGCTTGCCCTCCATCGCCGGCGGCAGGTCGAAGCTGCGCCGACACCAGTAGCGGTTGGTGGCCGGATCGACGATTCCGGGGACGGTGATCGCGCTCCACTTCGCATCGGCGGGTGGGAAAGTCTGGCCCTCCTGAGCCGGGGATAGCTCCCACGGTCCATCGAGGCTCATCGACGAGCGCGGACCCTTCGGTGATGCGAGCAGTCGCGCCTCAGCGATCAGCGGCGCCTTGCCACCGACTGCCAGCACCTCCGCCCGCAGGCGGTAGTCACCCGACGCTGCCTCGGGCACGACCAGCTTCGCCGTCGCCGCACCGAGGGCCGGCACAGTCAGGCGCTGCTTGCCCTGACCGAGCAACGCGCCGAGGTCATCGCGCACGGTCCACGCCACATCAAGTGGCTGGGCGGTGCTGCGGACGCTGCGCACCTCGACGCTACCCTCGACGCCCGAGGCCGCCGGCTTCAGCAGTGCGTCGGCCGCGAGGAGGCTGAGAGCGAGGCGCTTTGCATCAGGCGCAAGGTCCGCCGACGACAGCGGCTCGAGGCGGATCGAGCAGCGCAGCACCGTGCCCGCGTGCATCGTGCCCTTGCCCGCGAGGGTCCAGCACGTCTGAAAGATCTTGTCGTGCCACTGCCGCCCGTCCTGCACGTACAAATCGGTGATGCCCTGTGGCGCTGTGAAGCGGAGGCCGTGGTCGCCGGGCAGGAGCCAGCCGAACCAGTCGAAGCCCCAGTCGCCGAAGTTGCCGCCTTCGCCGCCGAATTCGGCCGGGAACTGTCCCCACCGGAGGCTGTCGGGCTTGCGTATGAACCACGCGGCCTTCCCGGCGGTGAGGTCGCCCGAGACCGTGCCATTGAGGCGGACGATCTCGACGGCCAGGTCGGCGGTGAAGGTTATCTGCCAGCTAAGATCGAGGCCACCGTCGCGCTCAATTGCGTCGACGATGTAGTCCGCGCAGGGCTTGTCCGACGCCATCTGGCCCACGACGCGCGTGTGACCGGGGGCGACGGTTTCCCTCTTGAAGTTCACCGGGCCAGCGCCGCCGGGACCCCAGTCCGGCCCGGGGAGGATGAGGGTGAAGTTGTCGAGGCAGCGCACGCCGCCGACATCGACGCTGACGGTGCCGTTGTCGGCGATGTTGGCCTTGAACTGCGCGCAGGCCGGCATGGCCAAACACGCGAAGAGGATCAGAGCGCAGACGGTCCGGTTCATGCGGCTCACCCCGAGCTTAGGATCGGTTCGGGGCTCCTTCTCGCCAACGAGGCACAAACCTACCGCCCGCTGCAGGCACAAAGAAACCGGGCCGAAGGGTCTCCCACCCGGCCCGGCTGTTTCCCGTCTCTTCTCTCGCTCTACTTCTTGGCAGCGGGCTTCTTCGCCGCCGGCTTCTTGGCTGCAGGCTTGGCAGCGGGCTTGGCAGCGGGCTTCTTCGCCGCAGGCTTGGCAGCCGGCTTCACCGCAGCGGCCGGCTTCTTGGCAGCAGGCTTGCTCGCCGCAGGCTTCTTCGCCGCTGGCTTTTCCGCCGCAGGCTTCTTGGCGGCAGGTTTCTTCGCCGCGGCCTTAGGCTCGCACGGCCCGCAGCAGCACTTCCCCTTCTTCGCGGGCTTCTTCTCCACGCACTCCTCGTCCGGCCCCTTCGAGCACGTGACAGCGAAAGGCAGCAGGGGCTTGCCCAGAACCGCGTAGGTGGGCCAGAGCACACCGCAGACCCACACCTCGTAGGACCCGTACTGCACGAGGTTGAACGTGGCCACGCCGTTCGTGGTCATCTTGTCTCCGACCGTCGGTATGTTGATCTCGTGATCCGTGCCATTGCTGTTCTTCGGCGGCGTGACCGTCACCTTGATGGTTCCACTAGGCATGTGTAAACGCCTCCCTCGGACTTGGGAAGATGGCCCGCTACCGCGGGTTCGGACCGGCATCTGCCAGCGCCCAAAGCCACCTGTCGATCAGGAAGTCCCGAGCCGCGCCAGACGGCTCGCCGACCTCGCTGCGTCCATCCGCCATCGTTGCCGTCACTGCCCCACTGCCGCCCCACTGCACCGTCATCAGTATCTGCCCGGCCTGCTTCACCGTGCCCGTTCCGGTCAAGGGCAAGGTGAGGGCGTAGGCGCTAGTGATGCCACCGGGGGCGGTGAGGGTCATCGCGTTCCATTGCGCCCCGCCCGGGTTTGCCGGGAGGGTGAAGCTCGTCACCTGCGTGCCCCGCGTGAACGTGCCCGTGGCAGGCTTGGTCGTATCCGGTAGGTCGAGCGACTGCTGGGTGGGCGCCGTCAGCGAATAGACCCAGCCCTCGTGCGCGTCGACGCTCAGCAGCATGCGCCCGACGTGAGTCTCGCAGGTGAAGGTAAGGACGTGACCGCCAGGGGTTGTCATCGTGCCTGTCTGGGTGTTGAGCAGGCCGTCCGGGTCGCGAACCGCCGGCACTTGGACGACGGAGGCCAGCACCGACCCATCGGGCAGGTTGATGTTGTAGATCGTCGTCGAACTGCCGTCCGGGTTCGTCGTCGCCGCGATGTGTTGGGTCTCCACCTTGCCGTCGACAAACACGATGCGCCCGTCGTAGGTGTTTTGATCCGCCGAGATCTGCCAGGTCTGGTGTGAGCCATCGGAGTCCGTGAAGATCCACGTGGACGTGCCATCGGGGTTCTGGACCGGATCGGGGACATTCGGCGTGTACAACCCGGAACCGGGATTGAAGGACACCGGGAAAAGTATCGGCAGCCACGCCATGTTCTGGGCAAGCAGCGTCGCCTGATCGGTCGAGAAGTCACCCGCAGGCTGCACGAGCGCGGACGTCTGCATGCTCCGCCCGCCGCCCCCACACCCGGCGAGGAGAAGCGGTATGGCAAGCAAGGCGCAGACGCTAGGCGAAAGGATCGCGCGCATGGTAGTCATCCTCGGGATGAACCTTCTCCGCCGCTGACCACATCCCTGCCCCAGGTCCGGTGACGGAAGTATAGAGGCTTACCGACGAACGTGCACGCGGCAACCACGCAAGAAAAACGGGCCGGGAGCTTCCCGCCCCCGGCCCGTCCATTTCTCGTCTTTCTCTCTCGCTACTTCTTCGCGGCAGGCTTCTTGGCCGCCGGCTTCTTCACTGCCGCAGGCTTCTTGGCCGCAGCCTTCGGCTCGCACGGCCCACAGCAGCAACCGGCCTTCTTCGCAGCCGGCTTCGTCGCCGCGCTGACAATCCCCGGCAGCGTGCACGGGCAGGCGCCCGGCGCCGAATGCGAGCAGCACTCTACGCCGTTGATGTATATCTGGTGCATGCCTGGGGCCAGGCCAGTGAGCGTTGCGACACCGCTCGAATTGGTAGACACGCACCCGACGCCCGGATTGTCCGCGCAGACGTTTTGGCTCGGCGCGGCAGTGCCATTGGCGTGCTTGACAGTGACCTGCATGTTGACGCTCCTAATCGACATCTTGTACACAGCCGCGCCCGGGGCCTCTGCGGCTTGCCGCTGCTTCACGCCGTTGATGTAGATGACGTGCTTCCCCGGGGTGAGCCCGGTCAGCACAGACACGCCCTGCGCATTGGTCTTCTTGCACTTCACAAAGGGCACGTTCGCGCAGACCTGCTCTCCCTTCGCCGCCGTACCGTCTTCGTGCAACACGACTACGATGATATCAGCCATTCGTCACGCCCCCAGGGCAATCAAGCATGGCCCGCAGACGCGGGCGTCAATCGAAAGCTTTCCGACGTCTCTAAATTGTGATGGTTACCGCGCCCGGCGCGTTGCAGTGGCCGCGCTCTACCGCGTTCACGAAGATGATGTGAGCCCCGACAGCAAGCCCGGTCAGGACGGCCTTGCCGTGGGCGTCGGTCGCAACGCAGCCGAGACCGGCCTGGTCGCTGCACACCATGGCGCCTTGCACTGGATGCCCGGCGGAGTCTTTCGCGGTAACAGTGATGTTCATGGTTCCTTGCCTCCCGTAGTCAATGCCAACCGCCCACCAAGTCCTCCCGGGGGGTCTACCGCGGGTTAGGTCCGAAGCTCGCCAGATCCCACAGCCACTTGTCGATCAGGAAGTCTCGGGCCGCCGCGGACGGTTGCCCGATCTGGCTGTGGCCATCCGCGTAAGTCGCGGCCACGTTCCCGTCGCTGCCCCATGTGACGCTCATGAGTAGCTGGCTCGATTGCATTACCGTACCTGTGCCGGTGAGGACGGCCGCCAGCGCGTACGTGCCGGTGATGCCGCCCGGCGCGGTGAGGGTCATGTTCCGCCACAGGGTCCCTGCCGGATTGGCAGGCAGGGCGAAGCTTGTGACCTGCGTACCGCGCGTGAACGTGCCCGTGGCGGGCCGCGACGGGTCCACCCACTCGTGGCCGGCTTTGTTCGGGGCGGTCAGATCATAGGTCCACCCTTCGTGTCCGTCCACGTGGAGTGCGTAGTGAAGCAGGTACTGCCCCAGCGTGAAGTCCAGCACCTTCCCGCTGGAGAGAGTGAACTTGCCCACCTGACTGTTCTCCAGACGATCCCCAGGGGGCGTACCACTTGGAGCGTGGAGGCTACGGTCGAGGCGCGAGCCATCTGGGTAGGTCGCGGTCTCAGTCATGTCGAAGGACCCGTCGTCGTTGAACACGAGGATGTAGGTCTGCGTTTCCACCCCGCCGCCAGGATGGACAAGGCGGTCAGTCATGGTCGAGTAGTCGGCCGCTATCAGCCACGTCTCCTGCGTGCCGTCGGAGTCCGTGTAGGTCTCTGTCTGGCTGCCGTCTGGATTGTTGGTGTAGACCGGATCCGTCGGCTTGCCTCCGCCACCGACCGAGAAGAACCCCGGGAAGAGGACCGGCAGCCACTCCATGTTCAGAGAAAGTAGCGTCGCCTGATCGCCCTGGAACGTACTCGCAGGTGTGGCCTGCGCCGTCATGCTCCGCCCGCCGCCACCGCATCCCGCCAGCAGAAGTGCAAATGCCACCACCACGCAGGCACTTGCCACAGAATTCGCTCGCATGATGACTATCCTCCTGACTACCAGCGCCTATCGACGCCGACGGCCACATGCCTCCCGTTCTCCGGGTAGCCGTAATAGACATCGTAGTCGCGATCCAGCAGATTAGTCGCGGTCACGAACGCGTTCCATGCCGTGTTGAACTGGAACGATATCTGCGCGTCCAGCGTGTTATACGAGCCGAGCCGCAGGGCCGAGCCGTCCATGAATCGGTGGTCGCGGCTGCCCACCAAGCGCCACACCACGTCGCCCCGCCAGCCCGTCGCGTCCTTGTAGTGCAGGCTTGCGTTGCCCGCCCACTGCGCCACGTAGGGAATCGCGCGGTCGTTGCTGTTGTCGTGGCTCTGCGTCCACGTAGCCTCGCCCGAGATCGTGAGCCGCGGGCTCAGGGGGAACTCCTCGCCCACCTGCGCGCCGTAGGCATGCCCGCGATCGAGGAGGTAGTAGCCGCCCTCCGGCACCCACTGGGGGTTCTGCACGAAGATCAGCAGCCCGTCGAAGGTGCGGTAGAAGACGATGCCCTCGGTCAGACTTCCGCGCGGGCTGGCGCGCTGATAGCGGCCCTCGTAGAACTGCCCGAAGCCGCCCGGCGCGAAGTTGATGTTCTCGATGCCATGATCCATCCGCCACGGATCCGTCGGCGATAGCTGGCTCACATCGTCGCGCAGGATCGGGTAGCTCGACAGCCACAGGTACTCATCCGACCGGACAGCCTTCCGCCACGCCACGCGCGGTCGCCAGATCGGCGAGGAGTCTCGCGACACCGCCACCAGCCCGCCTACGTCGAGGATGCTGCCGGGCTTGGCGTACTCAACCTCGAGATAGCCCGTGCCCGTGGACACCATCAGCGACGACTCGAAGGGCATCTGCCCCGCGGTGAAGCCGCCGCCGTCCGTCGGGACCACCTGCCACAGCAGGCCGTGGGCATCATCCTCGCCCCACTGGCCCGCCGCGCCGAGGATGACCTGCCGCCCGTGGCTGTACTGGCGCAGGCCGCGAAGCTCCACGCCGTAGCGGGGCTCCTCGGTCTCGCGGGTCAGGTACGGTTTCGCATCGAGGACGCCGCCCTTCCCATCCGGCTCCATGCTATCGGGGTTGGCCGATACCAGGCCGACCTTATCGTAGTGGGCGAGGCCCATCACGAGCGTATTGTCGTTGACCCACTTGCTCCGCACGGCATCGACGCTGGTCTGCCGCGCGCGAGTGCGATAGTCGGGATCGGGATCGAGGACCGAGCCCGGCCGTCCCTGATGCACCTGGTCGCGGACGGCGCGGAGGAAGTCGCGCGTGCCATTGTCGTTGTAGGCGCCGGTTAGGAACTGGCCGTCCTCTTCGAGCCAGTCGCCGTTGGTCCGCCACTGGGGCTCGCGATCGGTGACACCGCTATAGAAGTAAGCCGCGCGGCCATCGTCGTAGATGCCGTCGGTCTTGCTGTTGACCTGGTAGCTGCCCGCCTGCGCGCTGACCTCGGTGCGGCTGAAGAACCGCTCCTCGGCGATGCTGTGGGCATCGGTCACGCCGCCCCGCAGGGTCTCCTTGGCGGCGTCGCGATCCTGGCCGTTGAGGTGGTACAGCTCGGCGAGCTTGATCCGCGCGAGCGCATAGTCGGGGTTGATCTCGAGGGCCTCACGCAACTGGGCCTCGGCCAACCGGTTCCTGTTCTGCGTGATGTACACGCGGGCCGCGACGGTATGCACAGATGCCGACCGGTCGCCCAGCTTCAGCGCCTTCTGCACCGCGGCCTCAGCCTCGGCGAAGCGGTTCAGGTCGAGGTAGGCGATGGCCAGGTTGGCCCAGGGCATGGCCGAAGGGTTTCCGGACCGCTCCCCAAGCTCGATGGCGCGCTGGAGGTGGCCGATGCCTTCCTCAGTGCGCCCGTAGTTGACCAGCACGGCGCCCAGGTCGTTCTCAAGCTGGGCGTTGCTCGAGCCGAGGCTGAGCGCGACCTGAAGCTGATCGAGGGCCTTCGCGGCATGCCCCTGCCTCGAGTAGACGACGCCGAGGGTCGAGTAGGCCGAGACCATCCGTGGCTGCAGATCTATCGCACGCTGCAACGACCTGGCGGCCTTGGGATACGCGCCCTGCGCCGCGTAGGTGACGCCCAGCACTCGCCACGCCGGAGCCAGCGTCGGATCGAGGGCCACCGCTCGCTGGGCCTCTTCTTGGGCGGTGTTGAGGTCGCCCTTCGCCGCGTAGATGTCCGCCGCGAGAGAATGAGCCGAGGCCGAGTTGGGCGCAAGCTCGAGGGCCCGGTCGACGTGCTTGCTCGCGAGGTCGAGGTCGCCGGAGAAGAAGGCCACCTCGGCCCGCGCCTCGTGCGCCGTCGAGGAATTCGGCTCAGCGGCGAGAGCGGCGTCGGCCGCCTCGGTCGCGCCGGGCTTGTCCCCCTTCGACAGCAGCAGCATCGACTTCAGCGCCAGGGCGCGGTAGTCGTTGGGCCGCGCCTGCAGAGCGGCGTCGATGGCCTGCGATGCTTCGTCGGCCTTGCCCAGCCGCATGTACGCCAGCGCGAGATGAACGTTGGCCTCGGGCAGTTCAGGGGCCGCCGACTGAAGGAGAGGCACGGCCTCCTTGAGCTTCTCGTCGCCACCGGCCCTCAGGGCGATGAGTCCGAGAACTCCATCGCGCCAGGCCCCGGCCGGCAGGCCCGACACTGCGGCCTTCGCATCGGCGGCATCGCCCTCACCCAGGAGCGCCAGGGCCAGCACCGCCGCCGCGCGGGCATCGTCCGGCGCAAGCTCGGTCGCCCGGCGTGCCGCTTCCGCGGCCTGCTCGTACCGTCCGGCGTCATGGAGGAGGACCGCGGCGTTGAGCTGAGCCCCGAAGTCCTGCGGCTGCTGCTGCGCCTGTTCGCGCGCCTGATCGGCCTTGGCGGGCAGACCCTCCAGCGCCTGATCGGGAGCGAGGCGGATTTCCGGCGCCAGCGGGAGGCTGGACAGGTCCGCGTCCCAGCTCATGATCTGCTGGGCGTCCACGACCACCGGCGTCGCCGGCGCGCCGTCGGGCGCCACATGCGTCTGATGGTTCGGGGTCACCTGCACCTGGCCGGCGGCGTTGTACACGCGCACCGTGCCCTCGCTGACGGTCACGGTCGTCGTTCCGTCGCTGTCGACGTCGACCTCGAAGGCGGTACCGGAAGCGGCGGCGTTGGTCGCCGGCGTCGTGATGTCACAGTCGCGGTCACCGAAGATGTGGATGACGACCTTGCCCACCATTACGCGCAGGCGGTGCCAGAACCCGTCGATGGGCGGCTGCTCGGGCATCTGCACGATGCTGTTCGGCGCGACCGACACGCGCGTGCCGCTGATGATCAGAACGCAGTGGCCGGTGGGGCCGGTGCGAATCTGGTCGCCGGCGCCGACGACCAGTTCAGTGCTGCGAACCGACTGCCACAGAGGGCTGCCCGCGCGGCGCGTCTGGACTTTCCCGTCGAAAGAACACAGGGTGGCGACGACCCGGCCGGGGTGGGCGCTCGCGATGGTGCTGGCAGCCACGGAGAGCACGATCACCCATCCCAGCAGGCCGGTCCCACCTGGTCTACGCAAGGTTGGGGTACTGATCATGTTCCGCCGCCTCCGAGAGCGGACGCTCGGCGGGGAGCCACAACGTGAAGGTCGTCCCGACGTTCACCTTGCTTTCCACCGTCACGCGCCCGTGATGAGCCTGGGCTGTGCGCTGTACCGAGTACAGGCCGAGCCCTGTGCCGGGGATGCTGATGCCCTCAGGCACCGCCCGGCCAAACCTTGTAAACAGCTTGGGCATATCTTCCGCCCGGATGCCTATGCCGTCATCACTTACCGACACGGACACCATGCTCTCTGTGCTGTCAACTTGCGCCCGTATCTCGCCGCCGTGGGGCGAGTACTTCACCGCATTGTTGAGCAAGTTCCAGATCGCCCGCGCCAGCAGCGTTCGATCGCCGGCCACCGTCGCCGGCGTGCCGCTCACGCGAAGGGTGTGCCCATGAGTGGAGGCCTGCACGTCCTCGGCCGTGGAGCGCACCAGATCCATCATCTCTACCGGCGCGCGGCGAGCGTGAAGCTTGCGCTCGGGGTCGGCGTCCATGAGTGTGGACACCTCATGTTCGAGCGCGCGAAGCTGCCGCCGCAGAACATCCAGCGCTCGCGGGTCCACGGCTTGCTCGCTGTAACCCGAGAGCCGCCGGAGCACGAGGTCCATCGTTTGCGCCAAAGCGGCGAGGTGCCCGCGCATATCGTGGGCCACTTCGCTCGTCACCTCGTCGCGAAGTTCTATCTCGCGAGCCATCCACCTCCGCGCCCGATGACCCTTTAGTCGATCGGCCACCATCGCCGAAGTCGCCGAGATCGATACCCCGACCAGCACCGGCNNCACCAGCGCCGCCAGGAAGATGATGATCCAGTGTCCGCCGGGAGAGATCGGCCGGAACCAGTGCTCGCCCAGGATCGTGGCCACCACGTTGGCCTGGACCTCCGGCCCCGACATCGCCCCGACCAGCGTGTTCTTCGGCCTCTCCTGCGCATCGCCGACGATCGCCACGCACCCACGCAGGTCCTCCGTCGGCACCGCCCCGGCAAGCAGGTCCGCTATCGCGATGCTCTTGAAGGTGTTCCGCGGTCCGCACCACCGGATCGGCAGCGCGTGGGCGCCCTCCTGCAGGCCCCGCTGGGGAAACAGGGGTGCCAGGAGGTTCAGCGGCACCTCTTCGATCACCGGCATCGTCAGCGTCCCGACCCGCACTTCCTGGCTGCTCGGGATCGAGACATTGTTGACGTCCTCGCCGTTCATCACGCACCAGGCCGCGAGGCCCAGAGGGAGGCGGTAGTCGGAGACGATGGTCAACTGCCCTTCAGGGGTCTCCACGGCCTGGAAGTTCGCGCCCTGCAGGGTCTCGACGGCCATCACATCGCTGAAGGGGTCGTACACCGCCGGCGACGCTGCCACCCGGTAGCCGTGGATGCTGTCCGGCGGGGGGACGAGGTTCAGCCCCTTGCCGCGGGTCAGCACCTTCGTGGCGACGACCACGTTGTTCGCCCGCGTCATTGCCTCGCTGAGCGCCTTGTCGTGCACGGGGCAGGGGCGGTCGAAGATGAGGTCCAACACGATGACCGCCACGTGCGCCTGGCGAAGCTTGTCGATGGTGTTCGCGATGATCCAGCGGGGCACCAGCGGGCAGGTGCATCCAGGGGCCCGATGCTGGTCCTGGACTTCGACATCCTCGGTCGGGACCGTGAAAAGGACGATCTTCGGCAGTGGACGGACCGGGGCAGCTCGGAACCACCGGCCCAGCAGGCCCATGTCGACGGTCCCCAGGGAGATCGACAGTGGCATTGACGCTAGCGTCGCCACAGTTGCGATGCCCAGGCAAAGCCACCAGCGGATTGGAAGCGCGCCCCGCATGGCAGGTATCCGCGTCTTACTAAGAGTGGATAAGTGTTCGGCTAGAAGGGGCCCCTCAGACGAGGTCCTCTCAACCGACTAAGCACAGCCTCTGCCCTAGTATACAAAACTTTNNCGACAATAGGTATTCATCAGATGGAGGCATATGCCCCCCGCCCTGTGGTCGAAGTAGAATCTCTTGCCCAACGGGAGGCTCTTCTGTCGGGAAGCAATGCCCGGAAGGTGAATCTCGCCCTGCGCCGAACGAATCCTCGACCGATGCCCGGTCTCTGCCCGCGTGGCGGATTTGGGGGTGACGAAAGGCGGACTACGTTCTTGTAGGCAACTCGATTGCAGGCAACTCGGCGCCGGCCCGGATCAACTCCCTCGATCCGGCCGGCGCCATCACTTTTCTCACCGACGAGTCCATCACCTACTACTCGCGCTGCGCCCTCATGTATTACGCGATGGACCCTTGCTCCCGGCGCGATATCTGCATCGCCGGCGACGAGCACTACCCGCCGCCTCAATGCGACTGTCCTCCACGATCGCGTCATCGCCGTCGACGCCCGCGCCCACAGCCTCGACCTCGCCAGCGGGAGCCGGCTCCCCCACGACAAGCTCCTCCTCGCCTGCAACCTCGCCGAGACCGAGCATCGCGCCGAACTCTTTGCCCGCGGCCTCAAACCGGGGGCACCTATACCGCGTGGCTGGTCAAGAGGAAAGCGGGGAAGATCGTAAGTGCTCGGCCGATCACCTCGCGCTGGCACCCTCCGCAGGCGAGCGCTCAGGGCGTCCTCCACGTCACAACCTCGCTCTCCGAAGGTCCGGCGACCGAGGACACGCTACTTCTGCGATACCACGCCCACGGTGCGTCCACCGGTTTCGATGCCGGAGTCACCGTCCTTCAGGGAGACCTTCCGTGGAGCCGGTGACGCCATCACGCGTGGGGCCAGCCGTCGCCGCCAGAGGATGTACTCGACGGCGCCGCACAGATACATGAGCCCGAACTCGACGACCCGGCTCGGCACCAACAACGCCTTGCTGTAGAGGCCCAGCTTCGGCGCCAGGAACAGTAGCGTCGCCACCGGTGCGGTCACGGTGGGGAAGAGGCTGGCGAAGGGCAGCGCCCACGATGAGTACCACGGAAAGAACGTCGGCCCCACCAGCAGAAGTGCTGCCATCAGCACGCCCACATGCAGCGCTACATCGCCAGGGCGGAAGGTCAGGTACACCCCTAACCCCAGCATGAGCGCAAGGACCACCGTTCGCGCCCCGATATCGCCCGCAAAGTATTTCAGCACCGCGAAGATGCCGGTGTTCTGCTCCCAGTATTGCAGGTAGGTCATGTGCCCCGAGAACACGTTGCCCACTCCCGCGGCGAAGAACGGCGCAAGCATCACCGTCCCGACCGCCACGAAAGCCAGCGCCCCTCGCCAGCCCGTCCTCCACAGCACCAGCGGCGCCGCCAGCAGCATCTGCGTCTTGCCCATGACCGCGAGGGCCAGCATGCTCCCCGCACCCCATTGCCGCTTGAGGTCCACGGCGCACAGCCCCGACAGCAGGAAGAAGATCGCGATCGCGTCCAGATGCCCCGCCGCCCCGAACTCGCTCGCGATCAGCGGATTCCACGCATACACCGCCAGCCACTTGTCCTCGATGCCTCGACTGCGCAGCAGCAGGAGCAGCGGCAGCAGCGAGAGGAGGTTGAAGCCCACCGCCAGCAGCATCACCCGCGCGGGCCTGGGGTCGAGGACATACGTGCCCGCCAGCAGCATCTCCGTCAGCGGCGGGTAGATCGTGCGGATACCCTTGTAGCCGATGGGGCCCCAGTACTCATCCCGCATCGACGCCACGGCATGATCGCCGGGGGCGTACTGGTAGGGATTCACGCCCGCGGCCAGGAGTTTGCCGTCCCAGTGGTAGCGGTAGGCGTCGTTGTCCAGCAGGGGTAGGCCACGCAGCGGGGCGATCTGAATCGCCACAGCCACCACGAAGATCCACGCCGCCCGCAGCTTCATGTCCTTCAGCCGCAGGATCAGCAGCGCCGCGAAGTAGCACGCGAAGGCCGCACCTACCGCCGCCAGGTACAGCGGAACCGACGCGAGCCTGGTATCCGGGAAGCGCAAGCTAACGAGGCACGCCGCCGCGGTCAGTCCGAAGAGGACCGCGAGGCCAGACGTGGACAATAGGTCCCTCCCAAGCCGAAGCTGCATGAGCGCCCGTGCCCCGAATTGCCCGAGTTACTACATAATGCACCCAGACATGCTCGTCTTATTCCTCTGTCTCAGCGACTTCGTTCGCCCGCCCAGGCCGAATGCTGATCGCTGAGACGCCAGTCGTACGGAATATACTCGATACTCAAGTCTATCTCTATCTTAGCTCTGGTCTCGGATGGTGCATAGAGTTTAACGAAAGATAGTACCTTGGTTTCTGGTGCGCCTTTCTTGGCTAAATAGTGAATGAAATGTTCCTCGTACCCTTTGCAGATGGTCGTCAGGTGCACGGTGCGCTTCGGGACGTCCACCCACAGGTGTGTCGGGTCGGCGAAGAATCGCCGTGCCTTCCGTTCAAGTTGGGCATCGAGGCGTTTGGCGTCGAAGGTGACCGGGGCAGTCGAGGCGGCGGGGACGGTAAGGCAGTCAGGTGTCGCGGCCGTGGGGGCGTGCAGGACCTTGACGAGCCCCACCCCGGCGATGGCGAACATGACGGCAACCATGACGACACCGACGCGAGTGGACGACCGCGGCGTCCCCATCCCCCCCCACCTTCCTGATCTCGCCCGTCCTTGTACGCCGTGGCTGGGCTTGCGGCCCTTCGCCTTTGGGTTTCTGCTTGCTGTAGGGCGGGGATTTACTCCCGGCCGCGCATCCGGTGCGGACATCCGGCGGCGGGCATAAATGCCCGCCCTACAGGAAGACGCAGCCCACCTTTGCCGTTCCCGCTACTTCGCAGCCCCGACGAACAGCAACCGGTACCCCTGCTTCGGCACATCCAGCGTCACGACGTTCCCGTTCAGTGGCATCGCCTTCTTGTCCGGCCACGACAGTACCGGCCCCGGCTTCAGCCCCAGCCGCGCGAAGTCGATCCGCACCGTCCCCGACCTGTCCTCCCGCGACAGGTTCGCCACGATCACCAGCGCCTTCCCCGGCTTCGTGTACGCGCTCACCAGTACGCCCTTCATCTCCGTCGCCGCCGGCGGCTTCGGGTCGAAGTAGGGCACGAAGTCGGCATCCACATATCCGAAGGCGTCCAGCGCGTCGAAGGCCTCCTCGAACACCTTCGGGTTGCACCAGATCGCCCACACCGCGACGTCGTGGACCATCAGCAGCGCCGCCAGCCCGCGCGTGGGCTCGACCTGGCCGTCGTAGGGGCCGCTGAACTCGGGCAGGAAGTACGGCATGATCCCCCACTGCCGCCCCATGAACTCCGCCCGAAAAGTGTCGAGCGGCAGCACGTCCATGTAGTCGCCCTTCACGACGCCGCGGAAGTTCTCGCCGTCGAGGTACGAGTCTTCGTACCCCAGGATCGGTATGCACACCTTCCCCGACATGTGCGCCATCGTGAACGTCGGCCGGTTGTGCGCCTTCACCATCGCGTAGATGCGCCGGTACAGATCGCGATAGGCGAGGATCGGGTACGTCGGGTAGACCTTATCGCCCAGCTTCCACCCGCACCCCGCCTCGATCCGCGCGCAGCCGTAGGGGTGCGTGTTGTCGTGGTAATAGCCGTCGAGGCCGTAGCGGTCCATGAACTCCTTGTTCTTCGCGACGAGGAAATCCGCCAACCCGGGCGAGGCCGGCGAGACCATCTGGAACACCGCCCCGTACGCCGCCACATCCGACGACCCCGCATCGCCCGATCCCTCGCCCCACTTATCCCCGAACCACTGGTACTCACCCGACGCTCCCGACAGGAAGGTCAGGCACGAGTACGGCACGACCTTGATGCCCTTGGCGTGATGCTCCCCGACGCGCTTTGCGAAGAGCGCCGGATCTGTCGCCTCGGGGTAGCCGAAGTACGTCTGCGAGTCACGATCCGGCGTCGGCCAGAAGATGCCCACGTTCGCCCGCGGCGCAGGTAGGAGCCGCCACTTCCGCCAGTCGCGCGGGATGGCTTTGACGGGCGTCGCCTCAAGGCCGAACTCATACCGCCAGTCCGCCGGCAGGTTCTGCCCCGCGCCGAGGAGGTTCATCCGCCAGACCACCTCGCCGCCGTTGCGCGCCGTCTCGAAGGCGTTCTTCGCCTCGAAGTTGGGCCAGTGCTCGCCGCTTTCGCAGAACCAGAACAGGCCGCGGTCGTTGTCGCCGAGCCACGCGTAGGGGATGAAGGCGTCGCTATCCACGACCCCCTGCCCTGCCGCGAGGTTGCCGCTAAGGCCCGTCCAGTTCGGCGACCAGCGGTGCCGGTACTGGGCAACATCATCGCGCATCGGGATCTCCAGCGACACTGCCTCGGGCTTCACGCCCGCGGGCATGCTGAGGCCTACGTCGATGACCATCAGCCCGTCGTACTCCGCCCTCACCGACGTGCGCAACTCGGCCGTCCCGCCGCCGACCATCGCCCGCGCCGTCCCGATGATCATCGCCTTCGTCGGCGAGGCGCTCTCGACTCGCGCCCGCCCATCGGTCCACTCCAACCGCTTGCCCCCGACGGTGACCACTACCTGCATCGGCCGCCGCAGCATCGCCTTGCCCGCCGACGTGATCTGGCTCGGCAGAGGGCTGCGCTCGAAGGCGTACTTTCGCCCCCAGCACTCGACCGCCGGGCTCTCGCCGCGCGTGACCGATAGCGGCGTCCACGGAGGCAGCACCTTGTCCTCCATCCCGATCTTGTTGCCCATCCAGTCGGTCTTCGGGATGTCCATGGGCCGGCTGAAATGGATTGGCTCATGCCCCGGTGCGGCCACACTCGCGCTCACCACGTAGCTTCCCGGCGGCAGGTCGGCGAGGGGCATCGTGACCTCGGCCGCCCCGTTTGCGAACGCCACCGGCTTGCCCGGCTTCTCAGGTTGCCCCTTCGGCGCCAGCGAGAAGGTCGCCGCAAGTTGCCCCTCGTCCACATCGGGCGAGCCGATGAGTTCCGCCGTCGCGTGAAGCTCCTTGCCATCGACGTTGACGGCATAGCTGAAGTCGAGGCTCCTCTCGGTGAGGGGGCTCGCGGCGTCGTAGTTGCCCGCAAAGTGCTGGGCGATCTGGTCCTCCGACAGCATCTGATCGTAGATGCGCACGCGGTCGATGAGGCTGCCCGACGTCCGCGCGATGTGCCAGGGATGATCGCCCAGCGTGAAGGTCTCGTCGAGCGACGAGGGCAGGTTAGGCTCCGCCTTGCCGACTAGCTTGCCGTCCACGTACACGGCCTGTCGCCGTTCGCTCCAGGTCCCGGCGATGAAGTGCCACTCGCCCGGCTTCCACGTCGCGATGTCGGCGGACGCGGAGTTGTACGGCCCGGTGGTGTGCGGGCAGGTCAGCATGAGGAGGCCGCCCTGATAGTACTTGTAGAGGTAGAGCGCCCCTTCCCCGCGTACGTCGAAGAAGACGTGGAATTTCTCCTCGGTGCCGTCCCAGTCAACCGGGCAGACCCACATCTCGACGGTCCCGCGTCGCGGCATGACTATGCCCTTGGTGGGGAAGTGCAAGTACCCTGTCGAGGGGCCGCTCAGAAGAGCCTTTCCGAACTTCCCGTCAACTAGTCGCGGTTGGCCTTCCAGAGTCGCCTTCACCACACCATCGCGCCCCTGCCCATCGAAGCCGCCCTCGAACTCGAGCACCAGCGTCGGCTTGGGCGCGGCCCACATCGGCGCCGCCGCAAGCAGTACCGCACTGAGGACCGCGGGGAACGTCTTCACCGTGCCATCGCCTCCGTCTAGCCTCACTCGCCAAGCAGAGCTGCGAGGTCTGCCCTGACCTCGGGGTCACGGCTCGCGAACAGCTCTCGCACCTCTCCTGACAGCTTGACTTTGCGCCTGTCCTTTGCCTTGCGCTTCGAGTGGTACTTCCTGTACTGGCCGGCGAGCCACAGGTACCGATCCATCTCGCGAACGGAGCAGTCCAGCCGTGTCTCTTCCCTGAGCTTGGCCACACCTTGGGCGAAGGCGCTGTACGATCTCCTCAGCTTGCCCTTCCGCCCTACGAGGTGATAGCGCAGAGCATCGACGGCCCACTCGTCGTAGACGGGCACCTCCCCCGGGGCCAACAGGAAGTGCACGAGCGTCGAAGCGAAGCTGTAGAACCGCCGGGGCGCCCCCTTGGGTCTGGCGATTCTCTCCACGAGTTCCACCGGGTCGGCCGGTGGCCGGCGGAGGACCCGAAGGATGTGCCGCGCCATCGGCCTGGCATAGCCGCGCAGGTTGGTGAAGCTCACGGCGTCGATGGCCTTGACGAGCACGAGCATCTCGCCCAACCCGCCGTCCTGGGTCCTGACCTGGCTGATCGCGTCCAGGGCCCTCTCGCAGGCCCGGTAGCCCGCGATCCGATCACACAGCCGCCCCGCTGCCTCCACCTGCGATCGTTTCAGGGGCCTGAGGATCGCGGGCGCCTGCTGATCGGTCACAGACCGTGGAGCGGGGCCCTTCATGTTCGCGAAGGTCGCGGGGTCACCAAGGGCTTCCAGAAGGACGCACAGCAAGGCGGCTCTGCGGGCCTCGGTCAGGCCCGAACGGAACAGGAAGAACTGGCGGCCGTCGGGCTGCACAACGTACTGGAGTTCGCACGGCAGGCCCGGGACCTCAACGATGCGGCTGCTGCCGCTATCGCCGTCCACGAAACGGAAGACGACCTCCGCGGCGTGGCCCCGCTGGCCTGACAGGAAGAACTGCTCCCTCTCGTCTACCCGGCCGTTTGGTTCGGAGGACCATCCGCAGGGAAAGGAGGGGCAGAAAACCTCTTCCACCTGTTGCGTTTCGCCCTGCTCGCTGGACGGCTTCCTGACGGTCTTGAGTTTGTCGCCTTCCAGGACGACTTCGTAGTTGTCGAAGTCGAAATCCGCCCCCAGGGCCTCGGAGTCGCTCATCATGACCGCAACGAACCCGGGCGGCGGGGGGATGCGGAGGTCGTCGGGTATCCCGAGGAGCTTGAGCCGCTCGCGTTGCCCGCGTTCCCACTTCTTCAGCCGCGCGTACGCAACGGCGGCAGCGGCCGTGTCGAGGCCCGTCAACTCCTGGTACTCCTCTTCGGCGCCAGGGCGCTCGGCAGCCGGCTCATCGTCGGCAGCCGCCTCGTGCCCCTCCGGCCCCCCATGCGCAGCGTAGCCGAAGATGTCTCTAGGCTCAGGATCCCGTTCCGGCGTGCCTTCGGCCATCGCCACACCCTCCCTAGACATCGCGTCCTACGCCCTCGTCCTCAGCGTGATTCGACACGGAGCCGGCCATCCCTCGCCGGGATGGTCGCCGAGAAGGGCAAATCCTTGTGGCACCGCCTACCGTGAAAGCTTTTCGATCGTTTCGGCTACGGCGAGCCGGTAGGTCCCGTACTCCTCCGACGGCCAGAGCGCGTTGTGGTCGCGTTGGCCAAGGTGGAAGGCGGCCAGCTTGTCCTCGAGGAGTTTCCGCCCGGCCGCCGCGGCGGGGTGGTTCGGCTTCTCACGCACGAGGCGGGCGAGGGTCAGCATGTACCGATAGTCGTCGATGCCTTCGCGGATTTCGCGCTCGAAATGGATCGTCGGGATGAGGTCCATGTCGGCGTTGGTCACGCACCAGGCGTAGTCGTCTTCGCGGCAGTCCAGGGCGTAGTAGGGATCGCCCGCGCAGGCGTTCCAGTGCCACGAGAGGCGGAACTTCATCGCGTACTGCTGCGCGCACTTGTACATGTAGCCGCCGAAGCTCCAGCGGCTGCCCCCGTTATAGAAGGCCCACTCTGTGCCCGCGTCGTGGAGAAGCTTGATCGACGCCTCGTCGTGCCCGTTGAGGTCGGCGATCTTGAGGGCCTTGGCGAGAGGCGCGGCCGGGTCGTCGGGTTTGGGCGACTCGAGGCTGGTGGCGCCGGTGGTGATGATGCCTTCGGGCGCGGCCTTACGCCAGGCCTCGGCGTTGGCTGCGGCGCGAGGAAGCGCATCGCCCAGCGGTTCATCGCAGAGGTTATAGGCCACGGGGAGCCAGTCGGCCGCCTTCGCGTGGTCGTTGATCGCCGTGAGGATCGCGCGGAGGAAGGTGACGTAGTCGGTGAAGCCGGCGGCCTTCATGGCGCCATCGTCCATGAAGTAGTTGTCGAAGCCCCCGATGCCCGAGCCGTAGTTCACGAGCATCATCTTGAACCCGGCGGCGCGGACCTCCGCCATCTGTTTGTCGGCGGCGGTGAAGTCGATGTCAGGCTTGCCGTCCTTCCAGCCGCGGATCGACAGGGCGGGGATGCCGGAGAACGACGTGCAGCCATACTCGCGCATCTTCGCCAGGCACTTGCGGAACATCCGGTCGTTGTAGTCGCCCAGATCCTCGCCATACCAGGGCAGGCCGATGCTGCAACCCCACGGCCCGGCCGGGACGTCGAGTTCGTCGAGCGGCATGGCAAAGAGGCGGGCGGAGAGGTCGAGGGAGTCAGTCGTCCCATCGGCGAAGGTGAGCTTGACCCGACCGGTGTAGGCTCCTGGCTTGACGGGGCTCGGCGTGTGCAGCGTGAGCCAGAAGGTCGCGGTCACGCCCATCTGGATGTCGGCCGAGTTGCGCGGCATGACGAAGCGTGGGGCGATCGTGTAGACCGAGCCCTCCGCGGTCACACGGCTGAGGCGATGGGAGACGACGCCCATCTGGATCGCTGAGGATGGGACCCGTGCGCCACCGGGACCGCTGAGGTCGCTCGCCGAGACGGTGACCTGCCCCCGCGCCTTCAGCGGGTAGACCGAGAAGACGACCGGCTCCATCTCTCCCGCCGAGGCGGAACAGGACAGCTTCCGCGTGACCTCCGCGCGGCGCGGGATGGAGTTGACGTTGACATCATCCATCCAGTCGCGCGCGAAGAGGACGTAGCCGCGCCTCTGCTCGTCGGCGGTGGGCGTGAGGTCCGGGACGACCCCGTGCCCGTCGCGGTGCGCGTCGGGGAGGATGCCCTTGAAGTAGTTGTCGAAATAGAAGCGGCGGCGCTCCCTAAGGTTGTCGAGATACTTCCGCCCGGCGTCGGCCTGCGAGGCCGGATAGATGATCAGCGCGGAGACCGAGTTCGCCCAGTTCTCGCCGAGGAACTCGAGGAATAGGCGCCCGCCGGTGACGTCCACATCGAACTCCTTCTCGGTGAAGTAGGCGCGCTGGTACTTGTCGAAGGTGTTCTCGCCCGGGCTATCCTCGACGTCGGCGAAACGGAAGTAGCGCTTGAGGAATCGCGGCAGGTCCATCGTGTCGTGGACGACCTCGATGCCGTTCGCTCTGACGACGCGCTGGCGGTAGACCTGGTACTCGCCCCAGAAGCCCGAGGGATTGTCGAGGTTGACGAAGACGTGGTAGCGGCCGTCGGGGAGGTCGGCCGCGAAGCCGCCGCTTTCGATGCAGATGAAATTCTCGTAGAGCGGGTCGGGCTGGAGGACGTCGAAGGCGCGCCAGACGTGGGCGTTCTGGAGGCCGAAGCCGCGCCCGGGTGAGTAGATCGTCGAGGGCGTGACCTGCAGGAAGCCGCGCATCGGCGGTGAGGTGCCCGGGCCGAAGCTGTAGGCCTGCAGGCCCGGGACCTTCACGCTGTCGGAGAGGTCGCGCTCGAGGCGGAGGTTGTCGAAGAAGAGGGTCTTACCCGGATCGCCGACGCTGAGGACGAAGCGGTTGATGTTGGCCTTGTCGAGCGGGCGGCCGGGACGGCTCTTCTCGCCGACGTAGAGGTCGGTGGGGACGATGAGCGTGGAGGCGCCCGGCGGGACCACCGTCGAGTAGTTCACGCGCGTCCAGTAGCCCGTAGTGCCCTTGTCGCGGATCTCGACGTAGAGGTCCGCGGGCGAGGAGGCCGGGTTGAAGACGTCGGCCTTGAAGAAGCCGTACCCGGTCCAGTCCTGCGGGCCGTCCCAGGAGACCCAGTTCTTGTCGACTCGGAGAGCCCACTTGCCGTCGGTGGCATGCTCCTGAACGGCGGCGGCCGCGGCGTCGGCGCCGAAGGGCTTGACCGTCCCATCCTCGAAGCTGGCGATCTGGCGCACGGGCGGCCCGGTGACGAGAGCGACCGTGGTCAGGGTCGCGCCGCACACGTAGCACTTGCCCCACGCCGGCATGTTCCGATAGCCGCAGTCGGGACATCGGACGGCGAGGGCGGGATCGATCGGACCGGGCGGGGCGAGGGGCTTCTCCTCGGCGCCGAGGACCGGGCCATCGGTGAGCGGAGTGCCGGGTGGGACGCGGACAAGCTCGGCGTCGTCCACCCACAGGCGGCCCGTCGCCCAAAGGCCGATGTGCCCGGTGACCTCCTGTTTGGCGGGGACGTCCTTGACGATCTCGACGCGGGTCCACCCGAAGGTGCCGGTCTTCTTGAGCGGATAGTACTGGTCGTCGGCGAAGTTGACGTCCTCGCTGAGGCCCCAGGCGTGGACGCCGATGTCGAGGCCACGGATGTAGCAGGAGAACCGGTAGCGGCCCGGGTCGACTGTGACAGGCGGTGAGGCGAGGCGGATCTTCCCGCCGAGGGCGCCGACCATCTCAGCGCAGGTATCGCCGGTGCGGGCGACCTTGCCGTTGCGGAATTCGACCGCGCCCTCGAAGATCCAGCCGCCCCATTTCGCATACGGGATGCCGAACTGGTTCTTGGGCTGGATCTCCTCGATGGATGGATCGGGAAGAAGGTTCTGCGCGTGAAGCTGCGTGGCGAGAAGCACACCCACAACGAGCACGAGATTGCGCATCAGCAACACGCCTCCTGCCTCAAGGTGGCAGCCGAGAGTTCAGTTCTCGCCACACCGGCCTACACCTCGCGGTCGTCGGCATCTGGAAGGCGTGGACAGCGAAGAGATCGGAACCAGCTTGGCGTGCGGTCAGCGTGGTAAACTAGTCCCTAACTCGTCTAGTATTGTGGTCCTCGGGAGAACCGATGATCGGACTGGAAGAGGGCCGGACTCTTCTACTAAAGGCGGCGCCGCTGCTGGAGGCTGTCACGCTCCCGCTTGACGAAGCCGTGGGTTGTGTTCTTGCCGAGGCAGCTTGCGCTGACCGCCCGATCCCTCCCTACGATCGTTCCGCGATGGATGGCTACGCGGTGCGCACGGCCGACCTCGAGGTGGGCCCGCTCCGCTGCGTCGGTGAGATCAGGGCCGGCGACGACTGGACCGAAGCCCTCCAGCCCGGTACCTGTGTGGCGATCATGACCGGTGCCGCCGTCCCTGAGGGCGCCGACGCGGTGGTTGAGGTGGAGGCAACCGCGACCGGGGATTGGGGCGAGGGGATGATAGCCTTCCAGCGGAAGGCTGAGCCTGGGGACAACATCTCGCCCCGCGGCGAGGATGCCGAGGAGGGTCGGATCCTGGCGACGCCTGGGACTCCCCTGACCCCGCAAGTGTGCGGCCTCCTGGCCTTCTGCGGGCACACGCGGGTGCAAGTCTACCGCCAGCCACGAGTGGCCCTGCTATCCACAGGGAGCGAGGTCGTGGCACCCTGGGAGACCCCATCACCGCACCAGATCCGCGATGCGAATCGCGCCATCTCCGCGGCTATGCTGAAGCGCTACGGCTTCAATTCTCTCCTTGACCTGGGCTTGGTACCCGACGACCGCGACCAGCTACTGGCGGCGCTTGAGGCCGGACTTCAGAGCGACGTGCTGCTCGTATCGGGCGGCGTCTCGCGAGGCACGACCGACCTGGTGCCCGACGTTCTGACGGAGCTGGGCGTCACCTGCCTATTCCACGGCGTCGCGATGAAGCCGGGCAAGCCCCTGTGGGCCGGAGTGGCGCGCTCGGGGTGCGT
>PMZA01000118.1 GCA_003170595.1 Armatimonadota bacterium | reverse complement strand
GTTCCGTCTGGTTCTTGCAGTTGTCCTGGATTGGCTCCCCAATCGGGGCAACTGTAAGAACTTCACCGAGGTGGTTTCCTTCTCCCTGTTCCGGCCTGAAGCCCACAAGCTAGAGGAGCAGCTCCGCCCTCACCCCACAAAGGAATGCGCCATCCGAGTGGCCCTGGAGTTCAGGCACATGCTTGACGAGCGGCTTGTCCGCAATCAGGCCGAGATCGCCCGCCTCCGGGGCATCTCCCGTGCCCGGGTGACCCAGATGGTGAACATCGCCAGGCTACCGCAGGATACTCGACTGCCTGTTGAGCCTGCCGGCCGAACAGCAGGCCTTCTACACCAAACGGCGGCTGCGTCGGATCGTGGCCCTGCCGACGGAGGATCTGCGGGTCAAGGCGTTCGAAGATCTGCGGCGTTCGGTCGAGGCCGGCGGCTCGTGAAGGTTGCATCTCACCCGCCCCCATAAACGGTACCCCCCGCCATGCCAGACTGAGCCCGTGGCTCGACCCAATCTGAGGCAGGGGCTGGCGACCCGACGAGCTATGTGACCTCACCGTGTTGTGATGCCCTCGCCAGCGACCTCTAGGCAGCATTGCTTCTCTAACGGAAAAGAAGGCACCTGTCGCACTGGCGGCGAACCTGCATGTCAGACCGAGGGGGGCTCAGCCCAGGAAGGAACGACACGAAATCTGATATGGGCAATCCGGGACTAGCTGCACATCGGTATGGCAGGACACGACACCGGGCATCCGCTACGACTCGGAAGGGAGGGCAAGTGTGCCATGATCCTGTCGGCAACCATCGGCCTCGCCATCCTCGCCGGCATCTCGACGGCCGATCCGTCCATCGAGAACCCGTCCTTCGAGGCGCTGGACCATCACGGCGCCCCCGCGGGATGGGTGCTCGTGGCGTGGGGGCGGGACGGCCTGAAGGCCGCCCGGGTGTGCGAGGTCGTTGAGGCCCAGGATGCGCCCAACGGCCACCGTGTGGCCCGGATCGCGCCCGACGCAGCTCAGTACGATGCCATCGCCCAGACCCTCAAAGGCCTCGTGCCGGGCCGATGGTACGAGGTCTCGTGCCGGATCCGGTGCCGAGACCTCCAGGGCCAGGGGTGCTTCCTCAACCTTGAGTACTGGAGCAACGGCATCGGCTATGGCTGCGTCGACTCCGAACACCTGGTGGGCACCGTGGGCTGGACCCGTGCGGCCGTGCGCTTTCAGGCGCCCGGTCCAAGCTTCACCTGCAACCTCAGTTGCTGGCAGATCGGCGGGCCCGGCGAGTGCTGGTTCGACGACCTTCGCCTCCGGGAGGCCGCGCAGCCGCATCCCGACCTGGGCTCGCGCCGCATCCTCGACGGACCCTTCTGGGGCATGTTCACCTGCTACGCGAACTATCTCCACCAGTACGGTAAGGACATGCAGGCGGCCGGCGTCCACTGGCAGCGACAGGGCGGATCGGCCACGGCGCCAGAGCAGCAGGCCGTCGCCGCGAGCCTCGGCATGGCCTACGAGATGTGCCTCGACGGCATGCCCTCGCCGGCGGCGAAGGACGATCCGTGCTATCCCGTGACCAGCTCGTCGGCGTATCTGGACTACCTCCGCGGCTACCTCGACAAGGCCGGGCCCACGATCCGCGCCTGGGAGGTCTTCAACGAGCCCAACAACAACCTGGCCTGGACGCTCCCCGCCTACGCCAACCTACTCAAGCTGGCGGGCAGCGCCATCAAGGAGCGTCGACCTGACGCCATCTTCGCGACCGGTGGCTTCGCCGTGCCGGAGGTCGGGTACCTGCGGGCGCTGCTGCGACGCGGCGCGGGTGACGTCCTCGACCTAGCCCTGCTGCACCCGTACGCCGTGGACGAGGCCCTCGACAGCGCGTTGTTCGCGGTGACCGACGCCCTGTCTGCCGGCGGGAGGCCAGACATGGCCGTGGCCATCAACGAAACCGGCTGGGCGACCTGGGATCCGGCCACCGGCTGTGAGTCTCGCAACATGTTCGTGAGCGAGGCGGAGCAGGCTCGCAACGTCGTCAAGCTACACATCCAGGCGCTCGCCCACCACCTGAGCTTCGTTACCTACCTGGGCTGGAACGACTTCACCGAGCAGTCCGACTACTCGAGGAACATGGGCCTGATCCGCGTCGATGGCACGCCGAAGCCTTCGTGGCGCGCCTACCGTTTCATGACCGCGACGGTCGGCGGGCGGAAGGTGGCCGACTGGTCCTATGCTGGCGAGGGTACCCGCATCTACAAGCTCACAGGCGACCCGCCGGTGTGGATCGTGTGGAATGCGCTGCGAGATACCGAGGCGAAGGTGGATATAGGTGAGACGGCAGTCTTCCCCTGCGACCTGTATGGGGCGAAGCTCGCCCCCACCCCGCAGAAGGGCAAGGTGTCGGTGCATGTGACCACGGAGCCGGCGTACCTTGTGCCAGCGGGGTCGGGCTAAGTTCCCGGGTCGCGGCACGGCCGACGCTGCCCTTCGGCCGGTCATGGCGCCCACAAGGGCTCCTGGCCTGCTTCGTCCGGCACCAGTCCGACGCACGCCAACTGCTCCGCTTCTGTGGGAGTCCTTAGTGCAGGTGGATCGAGCTCGGGGAGCACTACCGTTAGCGTGAAGGCTCCCTGCGCAGGCGGACCGGGTTTGGGAGGCGAGGTCGCCATGAGAAAAGAACCTGAGGTGCGCCCATGAACAGCACGGGACTACTGCCAATGTCGGCTCTGCTCAACGCCAACCTGCTACGGATTGCCCTGGCCGGATGTCTGGCTCTCCTGTCCGCAGGAAGCCTTTTTGCAGCGTCGTACGATTACGATGTCCACGTCGCCCAGGAGTTGCGGGCCCGCGATGGGCTGCCCAACTTCCTCGCCAAGACCGAGGCCAGCGGCACGGTCAACGTCGCCTATATTGGCGGCAGCATCACCGCCGCGGACGGCTGGCGTCCCAAAACCCTCGCCTGGCTCCGCGGGCAATACCCCAAGACAACCTTCGCCGAGATCAATGCCGCCATATCCGGCACCGGCTCCGACTTCGGCGCCTGCCGCCTTCAGGAAGACGTGCTGCGGTTCGACCCCGATCTCGTGTTCATCGAGTTCCGCGTTAACGGCGGCGGCGGGTTCGAGGCCAAGTCCATGGAAGGCATAGTGCGCCAGATCTGGAGCAAGAACCCGGCCACAGACATCTGCTTTGTCTATACCATCTGCGACTGGATGCTTCCGGCCCAGCGGCAGGGCAGAAACGATACCTACGATTCCTTCGGCGCGGTCATGGAGGGCATCGCCAACCGCTACGGCATCCCCACCATCGACCTGGGCCCGGAAGTCGTGCGCCGTGAGACAGCGGGCGAGCTGATCTTCAAGGGCGACACCGCCCCTGAGGGCAAGCTCCTCTTCTCTCACGACGGCACCCATCCAACCGACGCCGGCCACGACATCTACCGCGACGTCATCGCGCGTTCGATCCTCGCGATGAAGGGCGTCGGCCATGTTGGGCCGCATGGACTGGGTGCGCCCCTCGATGCCGGAGCGTGGGTGACGGCAACGATGCTACCCATCGCCGACGCCACTCTTAGCGACGGATGGGCGGCCGTTGAGATGGCCAAAGATCCGGTGACCAGCGCGGATGCCGGACGCACTCTCGGCATGCTGCGTGATGCCGTGAAGTGCGATCGAGTAGGGGAATCGATCACGGTGCGCTTCAACGGCTCGGCCGT
>PMZA01000384.1 GCA_003170595.1 Armatimonadota bacterium | reverse complement strand
GGCTTTATGCCCCGCCGCGCAGTTTCCCTGGTCGGCGGCGGGAAGTAAATCCCCGCCCTACAGCAGACGGAAAAGCAAGGCCGGAAAGCCAAGTACTTGGAGGCTGTGCCGTGAAGATCGCGATCCTCGCGCTGGTGCTGGGGGTGTGTGGCATGGCCGCCGCTCAACCCAACCTCTCCCCCTCCATCGAGGCTGACGCCGATTACCTCCTCACGACCACCGACTTCATGACCGCCCAGTTCGGCATGGCGGTCGAGGCTGTGGACGTGAAGGGTTCGAGCGTTACCGTGC
Source organism: Armatimonadota bacterium (assembly GCA_003170595.1). Taxonomy (GTDB): domain Bacteria; phylum Armatimonadota; class Zipacnadia; order Zipacnadales; family FEN-943; genus FEN-943. The sequence goes on along the minus strand of PMZA01000384.1, from coordinate 18,121 downwards.
GGACGACCGGCGCGGAGTTTGTCTTCGAACCGGCCAAGGGCCTCCTCCACCTCAAGCAGCGCCTCGGCAAGCCGCGTGAGGCCGCGGTCGTCACGTTCCCCCAAGGCGCGCTGGCTGGCCTAAGCGTGCAGCGCAAGGGCAGCGGCGCGGTCCTCCTCACCGCCGCGCACGGGCAATTCACGATGCGCATCAACGGCGACTCGCTGCTGATGCTGAAGACCACGACGGCGATGGACCTGTCGTACAAGATCGGCTTCGTGCCGGGGTCGATGCATGAGACCGGGCCGAACTACCTGTGGATGGACGAGTACGGCGCGATCGGCAGCTTCGTCGCCGCCGGGCCGCAGGGCGCGAAGGCCGGGTATGAGGACCTGACCGCGACGTACAGCCTGCAGCCGCAGCAGGTCTTCTGGATGTCGGTCGGCCCGCCGCGACCCTACGACTGGGAGGCATCCTTCCGCGATCGCGTCGTGTGGCACTGGTCGCACGAGACCGGCTATCCGACCGATGCCGAGATCGAGGAATGGAGCCACTACGGGAACATGCTGCTCCAGCAGGCGGAGGTCATGCTGTGGAAGGACTGGAGCCTGCGGTTCATCCCGCGCAACGGGATCGAGGAGTTCCGCCGCGTCAACGATACCTGCCGCAAGTATGGGATGCGCAACTACGTGTACACCTCGCCCTTCTACTTCCTCACAGGCACAGGCCTCGAAGACAAGGCGATGAACAGCTTCGAGCACTTCGCCGAGACGGGCTTCTCGCCGGGCGACGACCGCGGGCTGAACTGGCCGATCTTCCTCGGCGAGATCACAAAGGTCATGCGCGAGTACAAGCCGCAGGGGCTGTACTTCGACGGCATCTATGGCAACGTCGTGCGCACCTATCTCATCGCGCGGAAGGCCCGCGAGGTCGCGGGCGACGGCGGCATCCTCGAATACCACGCGACGTGGAGCCCGCCCGGCGGCGGCGTGTACCTGCCGCAGATCGATACGTACTTCAACTTCGTCCTGCGCGGCGAGGGAGCACAGGGCTTCTACCAGAATGATGACTACCTGCGGTACTTCGTGTCCACGTACAACATCAGCAACTCGATCGGCGTGCTGTGCAACAACAACGACTACAAGCTCGATGAGGCGTTCATCGCCAAGCTCCTCGACGATAACATCCGGCTGCACTTCTGCGTCGGGTGGCAGAACGACTACAGGAAGAGCGTCTTCGAGGACCTGTACTGGCCGGCGCTGAAGCCGACACTGATGGCGCGGGTCGAGCGCAGGTGCGCCGAACATGCAGTCTCCGCGCGGCAGGAATGGGCGCTGATGCAGGCGTCGGCGAAGCAGGGAACGTCGGGGCTGAAGGTCGCCTTCGCCGAGGACTTCGCGAGCGCCGACTTCAGGGCGGTCGCTGCGCCGCCGCCGACCGATCACAAGCCGCAGATCAACGAGCCGGCCAAGCTTGAGTACACGGCGCTGCCCAACGGATGGCAGGCATACTTCAGCGCAAACAGCGCGGGGGCGATGGCGGCGGAAGACGGCGCGCTGAAGATATCGGCGGTGGAGAACACCTGCGCTTACCTTGGGCGCGACCTGCCCGAGAACGTGGCCGCCGTGCAGTGCAAGATCAAGTGCGAGGCGAGCGGAGGGATGTCGTGGGGGCCGGGACTGATGCTGCTGACGCCGCACACCACCTGCCGGATCAACGTGCGCGAGGAAGGCCGCCTTGGCATCGATCGCGCGAACGGACAGACACTGATCGAGAACTATCCGGCGGGCGTCTGGTACTGGGTGAGGCTACGGCTGGTGGGGCAGTTCATCTTCTACGAGGTATCGCGGGATGGGGAGCAATGGAAGCGCCTCAGCAGCGACAGCGTCGAGCCCGGCGGGCCGAGGCGGCTCATCGTCGGGAAGATATCCAGCGCCGGGACGAGCACCGAGTACCCGGACGTCGGCGGGATGGGGACGTGCCAGATCGCGGAGGTCAAGGTCTATGAGCGCTAAGCTAGCGGGCGGCGTCATGATCCTTGTGGGGGTGTGCGTCTTGGCCGCGACCACGCGTTGCGCCGGGCAGGAGGACCGCGTCAGCTACATCGACAACGGGACGATCCGCCTGGGCGTGAACCTCGACCTGGGCGGGGCGATCACCTACCTCGCGCGTTCGGATGGCGGCGAGAACATCGTCAACAGCGCCGACTGGGGCCGGCAGATACAGCTGTCGTTCTACTCGGGGCCGAACCCCTTCACGCCTAACGGGAAGAAGCCGGCGGACGTGTGGGCGGGGCTCGGGTGGAACCCCATCCAGTCGGGCGACTGCTTCGGCAATCGCTCGAAGGTCATCGACACGAGCAACGACGGGAAGACGCTGTACGTGAAGTGCGTCCCGATGCAGTGGCCGCTGAACAACGAGCCGGGGGAGTGCACCTTCGAGTGCTGGATCACGCTGGAGGGGAACACCGCCCACGTGCGGGCGCGGCTGGTGAACCACCGCTCGGACAAGACTCAATACCAGGGGCGCGGGCAGGAGCTGCCGGCGATCTACACCAACGGGCCGTGGTACAAGCTGATCACCTACACGGGCGACCAGCCCTTCACGGGCGGGGAGCTTACGCTGAGGCCGACGACGATGCCGTGGACCGCGTGGCAGGCGACGGAGAACTGGTCGGCGCTGGTGAACGAGGCCGGGCAGGGGCTCGGCGTGTGGGAGCCGGGGCTCTACCAGTTCATCGGCGGCTTTGCCGGCACGCCGGGGAAGGGCGGGCCCAAGGACGGCCCGACGGGATACATCGCGCCGCTGTTCACCGAGATCCTCGACCACAACATCGAGTACGAGTTCAACTACGTGCTCATCGTCGGGAGCATCGAGGACATCCGCGGCTATGTCTACAAGCATGCCGAGCGGCCGAAGCCGCCGAGGTGGGTCTTCGAGAAGGACCGCCAGCATTGGGTCTATGGCAACGTCGTCGACACGGGCTGGCCGATCGCCGGGGAGCTAAAGGTGCTCGTCGAAGGCGGCGACCCGCAGATGCACGCGCCGCAGAGCTTCTGGCTGGCAAAGGATGCGCCGAAGCTGTACATCGAGGCGGCCTACAACACCACCGACACGCACGCGCAGGTGTTCTGGGCGAGGACCGATGCGCCCGATCTGAACGAGGCGAAGAGCATCAACTTCGACGTCGTGGCGGACGGGAAGTACCGCACGTACGAGGTCGATCTCGCCAAGTCGCCGGAGTACAAGGGCACCATCACCGGCCTTCGCTTCGACCCCGTGCAGGTCGGGAAGCCGGGCGAATTCGTGCGCGTGAAGTCGATATCGCTGCGACCCCCTGGGCCGCCTCAGCCTAAGTAGCGCCTGATGCGGTCGACGATGAGGTCGGGTTGGGGGATCACGAAGCTCTCCATCGGCTCGGAGTAGGGGATCGGGCAGAAGGGCGCGCCGATCCTCAGCGGGGACTGCTTGAGATCGCTCCACGACTGCTCGACGACCTGGGCCACGATCTCGCCCCCGAAGCCGCCGAACTGCACCGCCTCATGCACGACCACCAGGCGCCCCGTCTTGGCCACCGACGCGCAGATCGTGCCGATGTCGAGGGGCTGGAGGGTGCGCGGATCGACGACCTCGACGTTGATCCCCTCGGCCGCGAGCGTCTCCGCCGCCTCGAGGCAGAGGGTCAGCTCCCGCGACCAGGAGACGATCGTGACGTCCGTTCCCTCACGCTTCACGTCGGCGACGCCGAGCGGCAGGATCTCCTCCTCGGCCGGTATCTCGCCCTTGAAATCGTAGTGATGCTTGTGCTCGATGAAGAGGACGGGATTGTCGTCGCGGATGGCGGCCTTGAGGAGGCCGCGGGCATCGCGCGGGACGGAGGGCATGACGACCTTGAGGCCCGGGACGTGGGTGAACCAGGCTTCGAGCGACTGGGAATGTTGGGCGGCATTGCCGCTGCCCGCGCCGGCGGGCGTCCGGATGACGAGGGGCAGTTCGTACTGCCCGCCGCTCATGTACCGCCACTTGGCGGCGTTGTTAGCAATCGCGTCGGAGGCATGGGTGAGGAAGTCGCAGTACATGATCTCGACGACCGGGCGGTAGCCACCCAGGGCGGCGCCTGTGGCCATACCGGCGATGGCCATCTCGGAGATGGGCGTGTCGCGGACGCGGTCGATGCCGAACTCGCGCTGGAGGCCAAGGGTGCAGCCGTAGACGCCGCCGTAGACGCCTATGTCCTCGCCGAAGAGTATGACGCGATCGTCGCGCTTCATCTCCTCGTGGAGGGCAGTGCGGATGGCGGCGGTCATGCTGACTGTGCGCAGCTTCTGATCGCTCACTGCGCCTCGCCCCCGTTCGCGTACACGTGAAGCAGTGCGGCTTCTGGTGGCGGCCAGGGCGCTTCGAGGGCGCGGGCGTAGGCGTCGTCGATCTCGGCGTGGATGCGGTCGCGGTACTCGATGGTCGTGGGGATGTCGACCGTGTGGTCGTCGATCATCGACTTCTCCAGCAGGTGGACGGGGTCGTGCTGGCGGAACTCTTCGACGGGCTCAGCGTGGGAGCGGTAGGTTTCCTTATCGGCGGTATGATGGCCGACGAAGCGGTAGGTGTCGAAGACGAGGTAGCTCGGGACGGAGTGCTCGCGCGTCTCGGCGACGGCGGCAAGGGCGGCGTCGTAGACGGCCCTCACGTCCTGGCCGTTGACGCGGCGACCGGTGAGGCCATAGCTGCAGGCGCGGTTCTCCAGGTCGAGGCGGGCGCTGGACTCCTCGACCGGGACGGAGATGGCGTAGCGGTTGTTCTCGCAGAGGAAGAGCACCGGCAGGCCCCAGAGGGCGGCCATGTTGGCGGCCTCGTGGAAGGCCCCGGAGTTCAGCGCGCCCTCGCCGAAGAAGTTGGCGACGACGCGGTCGCTGTGGCTGAGCTTGGCGGCGAGGGCGACGCCGGCGGCGATGGGCGAGTTGGAGCCGATGACCGGGTCCTCGCCGAGGAAGTTGCGGGCGCGGTCGGAGATGTGCATGGACCCGCCGTAGCCGCCGCAGATGCCTGTCGAGCGGCCGAGGATTTCGGCGAACATGGCGTAGGGATCGACGCCGCGGAGAAGGGCGTGGCCGTGGCCGCGGTGAGTACTGATCACGTAGTCGTCATCGCGGAGGGCGTGCAGGACGCCGACGCCGACGGCCTCCTGGCCGATGTAGAGGTGGCAACTGCCGCGGAAAAGGTGGCGCGGCAGCATGTCGTTTTGGATCTTCTCCTCGAAGAAGCGGATGCGGAGCATGTCCTCGTAGAAGTGGAGGAGCAGATCGCGGTCGTTTTCAGGCATGGTCAGAGCCCCCTAGGCCAAGTGCCCAACGAGTTTCGGCGGAGGGGGCGGAAATCCTGCCGCGGGGCGTGCGGATTGCAGCGGCGCGGCGCGGGGTGGTACCATAACGAGCGTCGGCAAGCCAAAGGCCGGCCTCGAGAGTGCGGGCGGGAGGGCGGCCGTGCGGCGTCCCTGGTGGGTAGGATTGTGGCGCGAAGTACCTGAGCCGAGGGGTGGTGGCGAGCATGGCTAGCGTGAACGGCTACGGCACTCCCCTCTGGCCCCTGGCGCTTTACTTCCTCGTGGTCGTCATCGCCGGCGTCGGCATGATCGTCGTGTCTTACCTCCTCGGCGGCAGGCATCGCGAACCCTCGACAGACATCCCCTACGAGTCGGGCATGCTGCCCACGGGCTCGGGCCGGATCAGCTTCCCCGCGGACTACTACCTCGTCGCCGTGTTCTTCGTCGTGTTCGACGTTGAGTCCGTGTTCCTCTATGCGTGGGCAGTCGCGCTGCGGCAGGCCGGGTGGTTTGGCTTCGGCGAGGCGCTCATCTTCATCGGCGTGCTTGGGGCGACACTGGTTTACCTGTGGCGAGTCGGCGGGCTGGATTGGAGCACCCTCGGACGGCGGCCGAAGACCACGGTGATCGGGAGGCCGCACGAATGAGCGAGGAGATGGAGCGGAAGCTGGAAGGCCTCCACCTTCCGGCCGTGGGCGAGGAAGGCTGGCTGGCCGAATACCTCAAGCGCAACATCCTCTTCACCGGGCTTCAGGACATGCTCGCCTGGGGCCGGAAGAACTCGATGTGGCCCTTCGCCTTCGGCCTATCGTGCTGCTTCGTCGAGATGGCGACGAGCCTGACCAGCCGGTACGACATCGCGCGCTTCGGCGCGGAGGTCATCCGGTCGACGCCGCGTGAGGCCGACGTGATGGTCGTCGCGGGAACCGTGTTCATCAAGATGGCGCCGGTGGTCAAGCACCTGTACGAGCAGATGATGGAGCCGCGGTGGGTCATCTCGATGGGGTCGTGCGCCAACTCGGGCGGGATGTACGACATCTACAGCGTGGTGCAGGGCGTGGACAAGTTCCTGCCGGTGGACGTCTACGTGCAGGGCTGCCCGCCGAGCCCGGACGCGTTCATGCGCGGGCTCATGCTCCTGCGCGAGGCCGTGGGTCAGGAGAAGCGGCCGCTAAGCTGGGTCGTCGGGCCGCAGGGCGTGGTGAGGCCGGAGATGCCGGTGATGCGCGATGTGCAGGGGCCCGAGCGCCTGCGGACCAAAGAACTGAAGTCGCCGGACGAGATCTGACGAGCCATGGCGGACAAGGAAGCACTGGTGGCGGAGCTTCAGGAACGGTTCGGCGCCGACGTAATCACGGCGCAGGAGACGCGGGATGACGTCGCGACCGTGTGGGCGCCGGCGGATCGGCTGCGCGACGTCCTGACGTACCTGCGCGCCGAGGCGGCAGACCCCTTCCTCATGCTCTACGACCTGACCGCCATCGACGAGCGCGGGCGCGAGCATCGCGGAGGCCAGCCGGAGGCTGACTTCACCGCGGTCTACCGGCTGCTGTCGATGGGACGCAATCAGGACGTGCGGGTGAAGGTTCCCCTGCAGGGCGAATACCCCAGCCTACCCAGCGTGATCGACCTGTGGCCCAACGCCGACTGGTACGAGCGCGAGCGGTGGGACATGTTCGGGATCGAGGCCGAGGGCCATCCGCGGATGAGGCGCATCCTCATGCCGCCGTGGTGGGAAGGGCATCCGCTGCGCAAAGAGCATCCCGCTCGCGCGACGGAGATGGGCCCCTTCGTGATGGATGACGAGAAGGCGGCCGAGTACCAGCGTGCGATGGAGTTTCACCCCGAGGAGTGGGGCCTCGCGACGTCGGGCGAGGACTACGACTACATGTTCCTCAACTTCGGGCCGCACCACCCAGGCACCCACGGGGTCCTGCGCATCATCCTGCAGATGGACGGGCAGGAGATCAACAGCGCGGTCCTCGACATCGGCTTCCACCATCGCGGCGCCGAGAAGATGGGCGAGCGGCAATCGTGGCACACCTATATTCCCTACACCGACCGCGTGGATTACCTCGGCGGGGTCATGAACAACCTGCCCTACGTGATGGCCGTCGAGCAGCTCTGCGGGATCGAAGTGCCCGAGCGGGCGAAGGTCATCCGCATTATGATGGCCGAGTTGTTCCGGATCATCAGCCACCTCGTGTTCTTCGGGACCTTCGCGCAGGACGTGGGGATGATGTCGCCGGTCTTCTACATGTTCACCGACCGCGAGCGGGCCTTCGACATCGTCGAGGCGGTTTGTGGGGCGAGAATGCACCCTGGGTGGTTCAGGATCGGGGGAGTGGCGCAGGACTTGCCGGAGGGCTGGGAGACGCTGGTGGGCGACTTCCTGGAGATGATGGCCAAGCGGTTGGTCGAGTACGACAAGACGGTCATGCGGAACAGCCTCTTTATCGCGCGGACGCGAGACGTGGCAGCGGTGGATACGGAGACGGCGATCGCGTGGGGGGCGACCGGGCCGATGCTGAGGAGCACCGGGCTGGCGTGGGACTTCCGCAAGCAGCGCCCGTACGGCGGCTACGACCAGTTCGAGTTCGACATACCGGTGGGCGTGCAGGGCGACTGCTACGACCGCGCGGTCGTCCACATCGAGGAGATCCGGCAGAGCCTGCGGATCATGAAGCAGTGCGTGGAGAACATGCCCGCGGGGCCGTATAAGTCGACCAACTCACTGGCGACGCCGCCGCTCAAGGACCGGACGCTGCACGACATCGAGACCCTCATCCACCACTTCCTGAGCGTGAGCTGGGGCCCGGTCGTGCCGCCGGGCGAGGCCGAGGGGCGCATCGAGGGGACCAAGGGCGCGTATAGCTATTACCTCGTGAGCGACGGGAACACCATGTCGTGGCGGACGCGGATACGTGGGGCGAGCTTCCCGCATATACAGATGGTGCCGCTGATGGCGCGGGGGCTGATGATCCCCGACCTGATAGCGATCCTGGGCAGCGTGGACTTCGTGCTGGCGGATGTGGACCGGTAGACGATGCTGAGCGACGTGGAACGGCGGGAAATCGAGGCCGAGCTTGGCCATTACGCGCGGAAACGGGCGGTCGCGCCCGAGGCGCTCATGATCGTCCAGCAGCACCGCGGCTGGGTCGACGACGAGGGCGTGCTCGACGTGGCTGCGTTCCTGGAGATGACGCCCGACGAGGTCGACGCGGTCGCCACGTTCTACAACATGATCTTCCGCGAGCCGGTGGGGCGCCACGTGATCTGCCTGTGCGACAGCGTGAGCTGCTGGATCATGGGCTACGAGAACCTGGCGGAGTACCTCAGCCGAAAGCTGGGGATCGGGCTGGGTGAGACGACGGTAGACGAGCGGTTCACGCTGCTGCCGGTCTGCTGCCTGGGGGCATGCGACCTGGCGCCGGTGATGAAGATCGATGGCGACCTGCACGGCAACCTGACGCCGGAGAAGATCGACGAAATCCTGGAGCGGTACAAGTAGACGATGGAAACGCCGCTGACCGAGAACATCGCGCCGGACCGCACGCCGCTCGACCTTCGAGGGTACGAGGCGAAGGGCGGGTATGCGGCGTTGCGGCAAGCGCTGGAGATGGGGCCGGCGGCGGTCCAGCAGGTGGTCAAGGACAGCAACCTGCGGGGTCGCGGCGGGGCCGGCTTCCCGACGGGCATGAAATGGTCCTTCGTGCCGATGGGCGAAACTGCGCGGCGGCCCAAGTACTTCGTGGTCAATGCCGACGAGATGGAGCCGGGGACCATGAAGGACCGCTGGCTGATGGAGGGCGACCCGCACTCGCTCGTCGAGGGCGCGATCCTGTGCGCCTACGCCATCGAGGCCGAGCATGCCTACATCTTCCTCCGCCAAGCCTACGAGCTTTGCGCCGAGCGGATCGGGCGAGCCATCGCCGAGGCCTACGAAGCGTGCTACCTGGGCCTGAACATCCAGGACACGGGCTACAACCTCGACCTGCACCTCCACGTCAGCGCCGGGCGGTACATGTGCGGCGAGGAGAGCGGGCTGCTCGACGCGCTGGAAGGCGGGCGCGCGATCCCTCGGGCGAAGCCGCCGTTCCCGCAGACGGCCGGATTGTGGGGCATGCCTACGGTCGTGCAGAACGTCGAGACGGTGTGCAACGTGCGGCACATCGTCGCGAAGGGCCCTGAGTGGTTCAAGGGCCTGAGCCTTACTGAAGACGGCGGGACGAAGCTGTATGGCGCGAGCGGGAAGGTGCGACGGCCGGGGCTGTGGGAGCTGCCGATGGGGACGACGCTGGGCGAGATCCTGAGCGAGCACGCGGGCGGAATGATCGAGGGGCACAAGTTCCGCGGATGCCTGCCGGGCGGGGCGTCGACATCGTTCATGACGGAGGATCACCTGGACGTGGCGATGGACTTCACGTCGCCGCCGAAGGTGGGCAGCCGGCTCGGCACCGGGACGATGATCGTCCTCGACGACAAGACGTGCCCGGTCGGGATGATGCTCAACGTCGAGCAGTTCTTCGCGAGGGAGTCGTGCGGCTTTTGCACCCCCTGCCGCGAGGGGCTGCCGTGGGTGATGCGGACGCTCGAGGCCATCGAGATGGGCCGGGGCAAGCCGTCGGACATGGACATCCTCGACCACCATGTCGCGATGATCCGCCCCGGGCATACCTTCTGCGCGCTGGCGCCGGGGGCCATCGATCCGCTGGATAGCGCACTGCGATATTTCCGCGAGGACTTCGAGCGGCACATCACGGAAGGCGGCTGTCCCTGGAGGTAGGCGTGCCGAAGGTCATCATCAACAACCAGGAGCACGAGATCGAGGGCGCCGGGCGCAACCTGCTCGACGTGTGCCTCTCGCTCGGCTACGACGTGCCCTACTTCTGCTGGCACCCGGCGATGCACTCGATCGGGGCGTGCCGGCAATGCGCCGTCAAGCAGTTCAAGGACGAGAACGACACGCGCGGGTCGATCGTGATGGCGTGCATGACCCCCGCGACCGACGGCGTACGCATATCCACCGACGACCCGCAGGCCGTGGCCTTCCGCAAGAGCGTGATCGAGTGGCTGATGGTCAATCATCCGCACGACTGCCCGATCTGCGACGAAGGCGGCGAGTGCCACCTGCAGGACATGACGGTGATGACCGGCCACGACTACCGGCGCTACCGGTTCACCAAGCGGACGCATCGCAACCAGGACCTGGGGCCCTTCGTCAACCACGAGATGAACCGGTGCATCCAGTGCTACCGGTGCGTGCGGTTCTATCGCGACTACGCGGGCGGGCGCGACTTCGAGGTGCACGGCTGGCATGACAACGTTTACTTCGGGCGCTTCCAGGATGGGCCGCTGGAGAATGAGTTCAGCGGCAACCTCGTGGAGATCTGCCCGACGGGCGTATTCACCGACAAGACGCTGAAAGAACACTACACGCGCAAGTGGGACATGCAGCAGGCGCCGTCGGTGTGCGTGCACTGCGGGCTGGGGTGCAACATTTTCGCGGGCGAACGGTATGGGAAGCTGCGGCGCATTCAGCCGCGCTTCAACGACAAGGTCAACGGCTACTTTCTCTGCGACCGCGGGCGGTACGGCTACGGGTTCGTCAACTCACCAGCGCGGCTGCGACAAGCACGGATGCGGAACGCTGCCGGGACACTTGAGCCATGCTCTGTTGAGGAAGCCGTGGCGCGGGTGCTGGAGATCGTGAAGGCTGGGAAGGTCGTCGGCATCGGATCGGCGCGGGCGACGTTGGAGGCCAACTTTTCGCTAAGGCACCTGGTCGACCCCGCCCACTTCCACCATGGGATGTCGGAGCGGACGTACGACCTGGTGCACGAGGTCATGGGCATCCTCCGCTGCGCGACGGCGCGGGCGGCGGCCATGCAGGAAGTCGCGCGGGACGATGCGGCGCTGGTGCTCGGCGAGGATGTGACCAACGGTGCGCCGCTGCTCGCGCTAGCTCTGCGGCAGACGGTGCTTCAGAAGCCGATGCGTGAGGCGCGGGCGCTGAAGATCGATGAATTCCGGGACTCGGCCATCCGCGAGGCCATCCAGAGCGGGCGCGGGCCGCTGTACATCCTCACGCCCGACGCGACCAAGCTCGACGATCAGACGCCGAACACTTTTCGCGCCGCGCCGGCGGACATCGCGCGGTTCGGGTTCGCCGTGGCGCATGCGATCGATGCGGACGCGCCGGTGGTGGATGGGCTCGACGATCAGATGCGCGAGGGGGCTGAGCGGTGCGCGGCGGAGCTGATGGCTGCCGAGTGTCCCGTCATCGTCTCGGGCTTCACGTGCGGGCAGAAAGAGGTCCTCCACGCGGCGGCCAATGTTGCCTGGGCGCTGGGCGCGAAGGGTAAGCAGGCCGACCTGTTCTACACGATGCCTGAGTGCAACAGCATGGGCGTGGCGCTGCTCGGCGGGAAGGGGCTCCATGCGGCGCTGGAGGCCGTGCGGTCGGGTGCTGCCGAGACGCTCATCATCCTCGAGAACGACCTCACGCGGCAGATGGATGTGGACCTCGCCCACGAGATGCTGGAGCGCGCGAAGCACGTCATCGTGATCGATCATCTGCCGACCCCCACGGCCGAGCGGGCGGAGATAGTGCTGCCGGCAGCGACCTTCGCGGAGAGCCTAGGAACGCTGGTCAACAACGAGGGGCGCGGGCAGCGGCTGGTGCCGGTCTATCCCCCGCCGGGCGATGTGCGCGATAGTTGGCGATGGCTCGGCGATATCATGACCGACATCGACAAGCGCGGCTGCGAGACGTGGCGCAGCTTCGAGGGCGTCATGCGGCTGATGGCGGAGACGGTGCCGGCCGTGGCGAAGGTGACCGAGATCATGCCGCCGCCGGACTTTCGCGAGATCGGGCAGAAGATCCCGCGCGAGGCCCATCGCTACAGCGGGCGCACGGCCATGAACGCGAACGTGAGCGTGCATGAGCCGAAGCCGCCGGACGATCCTGAGACGCCTTTGAGCTATTCGATGGAGGGCTACGCCGGGATGCCGCCGGCCTCGCTGATCACGCGAGTATGGGCGCCGGGGTGGAACTCGGCGCAGGCGCTGAACAAGTATCAGACGCGGGTGGGCGGGCCTCTGCGCGGCGGCGATCCCGGCGTGCGACTGATCGAGCCGGCGAACGAAGAGCGGGCGCCGTACTTCCCCGAAGTGCCCGAGGCCTTCGCGCGGCGGGACGATATGCTGCTCATCATGCCCGACTACCTGATCTACGGGTCGGAGCCGCTCAGCATGAAGAGCAAGGCGGTGGCGTCGCGAGCGCCGGAGCCATACCTGGGGATGTCGCCGGCGGACATGGAGCTGCTGGAGGTCGACGAAGGCGAGGACATCTCCGTGCGGATCGGCGGGACGATGCACCACCTGCGGGTGGCGAAGCGGCCGGCGCTGCCCGATGGCGTGGCGACGTTGCCGGCCGGGCTGGACGATCTCTCCGTGCTGAGCCTGCCGGAATGGGGTCGCGTGCGGTCGAAGAGGGACGTATGGATATCGATGTAGCGGCGCTGATCCAGGTGGGCCTGTACGTGGCCCTCGTGCTCGGGCTGATCGTCGGCATACTGCTGCTGGCGGGCGGTCTGACATGGGTCGAGCGGCGCGTGCTGGCCTTGTTCCAGGATCGCTATGGGCCCAACCGCGTCGGGCCGGCGGGGCTGCTGCAGGTCCTGGCCGACATGATCAAGCTGTTCTGGAAGGAGGACTGGGTCGCCCCCTTCGCCGACAAGACGGTCTTCGTCATCGCCCCGCTGTTCATCGTGATCTTCACGATCATGTCCTTCGCCTTCGTGAGGTGGTCGCCGGGGACGGCCGTGGCTGACCTGAACGTGGGGCTGCTGTTCTTCCTGGGCATGTCGTCGATGTCGGTGTACAGCGTCGCCCTGGGCGGGTGGTCGGCGAACAACAAGTACGCGCTGATCGGGAGCATGCGCGCCATCGGGCAGATGATCAGCTACGAGGTGTTCATGGGGCTCTCGCTCATGGGCGTGGTGATGATGGCCGGGTCCTTCAGCCTCGGGGCGATCGTGCGGGCGCAGGAGAAAATGTGGTTCTGCGTGCCGCAGATCGTGGGGCTCATCGTGTTCCTCCTTGCGGGGCTGGCTGAGACGCGGCGCATACCCTTCGACCTGCCCGAGGCGGAGAACGAGCTGGTGGCGGGCTATCACTCGGAGTATTCGGGCATGAAGTTCGCGATGTTCTTCATGGGCGAGTACATCGGCGTGGCGCTGATATCGACTCTGCTGGTGGTTCTGTTCTTCGGCGGATGGCTGGGGCCGATACTGCCGGGCGTCTGGTGGTTCCTGCTGAAGGTGGGGATCGCGATCGTGGGGTTTGTCCTGATCCGCGGAAGCCTGCCGAGGCCGCGGTACGACCAGCTCATGGCTGTGGGATGGAGGGTGCTGCTGCCGCTATCGCTGGTCAATCTGGTGGTGACGGCCGCGCTGGTGTTGTCGACGGGGAGCTAGAAGATGTGGAGTCACGTGCGCACAATCTGGATGGTCTTCCTGCACGCCTTCCGGCGCAGGGTGACCGTGCAGTACCCGGATGAGAAGCGGCCGCTGCCGGCGAGGTGGCGCGGGCGGATCATCCTCTCGCGCGATCCGGACGGCGAGGAGCGGTGCGTGGCGTGCTACCTGTGCGCGGTGGCCTGCCCGGTGGATTGCATCGCCCTCCAGGCGACCGAGGATGAGCATGGGCGCCGCTACCCGGAGTTCTTCCGCATCAACTTCTCGCGCTGCATCTTCTGCGGGCTGTGCGAAGAGGCGTGCCCGACGTTAGCCATCCAGCTGACGCCGGACTTCGAGATGGGCGACTACGTGAGGCAGAGCCTCGTGTATGAGAAGGAGGACCTGCTCATCGACGGCACGGGCAAGTACCACGACTACAACTTCTATCGGGTCGCGGGGCTCGCGATCGGTGGCAAGGACAAGGGCGAGGCGGAAAACGAACGGCCGCCCGTCAATCTGAAAACGCTGTTGCCGTAGAGGCAAGGGAAAGCATGGCGATCGTCTCGATCATAACCTTCTGGTTCGCGGCGGTAGTGGCGCTGGGTTCGTCGGTGCTCGCGATCAGCCGGCGCAGTCCGGTGCACGGGCTGCTATGGCTGATCCTGAGCCTGCTGGCCGTGGCGGTGTTGTTCTTCATGCTCGGGGCGCCCTTCGCGGCGGCGCTGGAGGTCGTGCTGTACGCGGGCGCGATCATGGTGCTGTTCCTGTTCGTCGTGATGATGCTCAACCTCGGGCGGGCGACGGACGACACCGAGGCGGCGTGGATGCCGGTGGGCGCCTGGATGCTGCCGGGGGTGCTGGCGCTCGGGCTGGGGGCGTGTGTGATCGCAGTCACGTGGAGCGGCGGCATGCAGACGACAAGCACGGCGATGGTAGGCCCGCAGGCGGTCGGGGCGGCGCTGTATGGGCCCTACGTGATCGGCGTCGAGCTTGCGTCGATGCTGCTGCTCGCCGGCCTGGTCGCGGCCTATCACCTCGGGCATCGGCCCAAGCGCGCGAAAGGAGACGACGCCTGAAATGGCCGCGATCCCGCAGAGCTATGGCCTCATGCTCGCCGCCGCGCTGTTCGCGGTGGGGCTCGCGGGCGTGCTGGCGCGGCGCAACCTCATCTTCATCCTGATGTCGATCGAGATCATGCTCAACGCGGCGGGGCTGGCCTTCATCGTGGCCGCCAGCCGGTGGCAGCAGGTCGATGGGCAGGTCATGTTCCTGTTCATCCTCGCCATGGCTGCGGCGGAAGTGGCGGTGGGCTTGGCGCTGGCGCTGCGCATACATCACGCGTTCCGCACGCTGGACATGGACGCTGTGAGCAAGATGAGAGGATAGATGGCACAGGCGATCTGGCTCATCCCAGCCGTGCCCTTCGCCGGATTCCTGATCCTGGCGCTCGCGGGCTCACGCCTGACGAAGCGGGCGGTCGCGTGGATCGGGGTGGGGACGATCGGCAGCGCGGCAGCGCTTGCGGTCGCGCAGGCGGCCGCCATCCTCCTCGTGCCGCCCGCGAGGCAGAGCATGTCGCAGTTGCTCTGGGTCTGGCTCGACGTCGACCGCGCGCCCATCATGATCGGGCTGGAGCTTGATCAGCTGTCCCTCGTCTTCGTTCTTGTCATTACCGTCGTCGGGTTCCTCATCCACCTCTACTCGGCCGAGCACATGGAAGAGGACGAGGACTATTCGCGGTTCTTCGCCTACATGAACCTGTTCGTCGGCATGATGCTCACGCTGGTGATGGCAGATAACCTGCTACTCCTGTACCTCGGCTGGGAGGGCGTCGGCCTGTGCAGCTACCTGCTCATCGGCTTCTGGTATCGCGACCCGGTGAACGGGCGGGCGGCGATCAAGGCCTTCGTCGTGACGCGGGTGGGCGATGCGTCGCTGGCCGTGGCGCTCGCCCTCCTCTATCTCCATACGGGCACGCTCAATCTCGGTGACTCATACCGCTTTGCCGTGTCACACTGGCAGGTCGGCGGACCGATAGCCCTAGCCGCCGCGGCGCTGCTGCTGGGCGGGGCGGTGGGCAAGTCGGCGCAGCTTCCGCTGCAGACGTGGTTGCCGGATGCGATGGCGGGCCCGACGCCGGTGAGTGCGCTCATCCACGCGGCGACGATGGTGACCGCGGGCGTCTACCTCATCGCGCGGATGCATGTCTTCTTTGAGCTGGCGCCGGCAGTTCAGCTTGCGGTGGCCGTCCTTGGCGCGGCGACGCTCCTCCTCGGGGCAGTGAGCGCGCTCGCGCAGTGGGACGTCAAGCGCGTTCTCGCGTACTCGACCATCAGCCAGATCGGCTACATGTTCCTCGGGCTTGGGGTCGGGGCATGGTCGGCGGCGATCTTCCACTTCGTGACGCACGCGTTCTTCAAGTCGCTCCTCTTCCTCGCCGCGGGCGCGCTCATCACGGCGATGCACGAGGAGCACAGCATCTTCAAGATGGGCGGGCTGCGGAGGAAGATGCCGCTCGTGTTCTGGACGTTCCTCGCGGGGGCGTGCTCGCTGTCGGCTCTGCCGCTGACGGCAGGGTTCTACAGCAAGGATGAGATCCTCGCGGCGGCGTGGCAGAGCGAGGTGGGCGGGCAGTGGCTTTGGGCCATCGGGATCGCGGGGGCGCTGCTCACCGCCGCCTACAGCTTCCGCATGATCTTCGTCATCTTCTTCGGCGAGGCGCGGAAGGAGCCGGCGGTGCAGCCCGGCTGGCGGGTCGGCCTGCCGCTCGTGTTGCTAGCCGTGGCCGCCCTTGCCGCCGGGACCATCAACCTTCCGCGGCCTATCGGCGGCAGGCCCCCTCTCGGCGAGTTCCTGGCGCCTGCCTTCCAGGCCGGGATAACTGAGGTCCTGGGGGCGACGGATGAGCCGCGGCTCCGGACGATCTCCGGCATCGTCGCGCTCGTCGGGATCTTCCTCGCGTGGCTCTTGTACTCGCGGTTCAGGGCGAGTGCGGCCGCGGCTGTGGATAACAGGCCAGCGCGAGCCCTGCGCGAGTTCTGGCTGCAGGGCTGGGGCTTCGACTGGCTGTATGCCGCCCTTTTCGTGCGGCCGTTCAAGTGGATCGCGCGGGTCAACCGCGACGACGCGGTGGACTTGCTGCCGATGGGACTGGCGCAACTTGCGGCCTGGGTACATCGCGGCCTGAGCCGGACGCAGACGGGCGAGGTGCGGTGGTACGTGGCGGTGCTGACGCTGGGCGTGATCCTGCTGGTGGCGTTGGTGGTGCTGCGATGATCCTGGTCGCACTCGTCGCGGTGCCGATGGTTGCAGGCGTCCTCGCGTGGGCGATCGAGAAGCGGAGCGTCGTCGCCACCCGCGTTGTGTGCCTCGTCGCGATGGTCGTCGAGACGGTGCTTGCCGTCGCGGTGTGGGTGGGGATCGGCTCGCGAGGCAGTGGGCCATGGATTGCTGAGGTGCAGGCGCCATGGATACCGCGAATCGGCGCGGGCTTCCATCTGGCGATGGACGGCCTGAGTCTCCTTCTCCTGCTGCTGACCGGGTTCCTCGGCATCATCGCGGTCGTCGTGTCGTGGACGGGCGTGAAGGAGCGGGTCGGGTTTTTCCACCTCAACCTCATGTTTGTGCTGGCGGGCGTGGCCGGCGTGTTCGTGGCGATGGACCTGTTCCTGCTGTACTTCTTCTGGGAACTCATGCTGGTGCCGATGTACTTCCTCATCGACCTGTGGGGGCATGAGCGGCGGCACTACGCGGCGGTGAAGTTCTTCATCTTCACGCAGCTCAGCGGGCTGCTGATGTTCATCGCAATCCTCGGGCTGTACTTCGCCCACGGGCGCGCGACGCACGAGTTCACCTTCGACTACGTGCGGCTTCTGGGCACGTCGATGCCGCCGGGCTTCGCCTTCTGGCTGATGCTCGGGTTCTTCGCGGCCTTCGCGGTGAAGCTTCCGGCCGTGCCGCTGCATACGTGGCTGCCGGATGCGCATACCGAGGCGCCGACGGCGGGCAGCGTCGTGCTCGCGGGGCTCTTGCTGAAGACCGGGGCATACGGGATGCTGCGGTTCCTCATCCCGCTCTTCCCCGATGCGGCGAGGGAGTTCGCGCCGGTAGCGATGGTCCTCGGCGTGATCGGCATCATCTACGGCGCGGTGCAGGCCTTCGGGCAGACGGACGCCAAGCGGCTGGTCGCGTATACAAGCGTGAGCCACCTGGGCTTCGTGCTGCTGGGCATCTTCTCGTTCAACCGCCTGGCGATGCAGGGCGCGGTCATGCAGATGTTGGCACACGGGTTGAGCACGGGCGCGCTGTTCGTCATCGTCGGCGCGCTGCAGGAACGGCTCGGCACGCGCGACATGCGGCG
>PMZA01000482.1 GCA_003170595.1 Armatimonadota bacterium | reverse complement strand
TTCCGCCCTTGATGATGACCGGTTCCGGGGGTGCGGCCCCGCCGGCGGCCGGGAACGATCCGCCGAGGTAGCCGGGAACGAACTGCTTCAGGGCCTCGTGCCAGACCGGCGCGATCAGGCCGGCGAGCGCCGCGTGCATCAGGCCCCGCGCGTCGCCGTGCCCGGAGAGGGCCGCGAAGGCCGCCCCGAACGCGACGCTCGGCAACGCCTCGAACGCCTTTCCCGCCGTCACGCCGGAGGGCCCCAGCAGGGCGATCCGTTCCCAGAACTTCGGCACCCACTTCCGGATGCTCCAGTTCACGAGCCACGCCGCCAGGGGGATCAGGAACCACGGCACCGCGGGGTCGATCCCCGCCAGCCACGCCCACGCCGCCACGAAGACNNTTGCCCGCCTTGGCCCCGGCGAGGGTCTGCTTGACCACCGGCGCGGTCCCGAACCATCCGACCGCGGCCGCTCCGGCGGCGGTTCCAATCAACTGCACGGTGTTGCCGAGGTTGTTCCGCAGCCAGATCCAACCCTCCATGTTGCTCGCCCCGGGCTGCACGATGACGTTGCCGCCGTGCGTGATGCCACCGCCGCCGCCCATCGTCGCATTGCCACTAGAAATGTAGACGTTAGGCCCGTCGAGATCGCACACCCCATCCCCGCCGCTGGCCCCGACCGTCGTCAGATACAAGTCCCCGCTCTTGCCATGCCCGGTCGCCGAGTCCTGCCGCCCACCGCCGGGAGTGATGATGAGGTCCTGCCCGGTGGCCACGCCAAGCCCGGTTGCCACTCCTCCCGGCGTCCGGATGTAGACGAAAGCCGTGCCGGCTACCGCATCGTTCGCCCCGAGCAACAATTCTACATAGTTCGGGGCCGGCGAAACATCGCCATAGAACAGGCGTAGACCCGTCTTCCAGGTCGCCGTCTTGTACCAATCGACCGTGAACGCCCCGCTCGCGTTGCCCCCGGACACCCCGCCCTGTCCGATCTGAACGTGGACGTTGCCGGAAGCGCTCGCAGCAGCGTTGTGCGAGGTCTGGAGCACGACATCCCCGGCCGCGCCCGCCGCGCTCCCCGGGCCCCCCGCCTGCGCGTAGAAGTCCCCGCCCGCGCTGCCCGCCCCGCTCCCGAGGCCACACACGACGTAAACACCGACGCCCTTGCCCGCGGACGCCGTGTTCGCAGTCAAATTCACGCTGGTGGCTCCGTTCGAGCGGAACAGCAAGGAGGAAGATTGCAAGCGTGCGTACTGCGTCGCTCCGAACGTTGCCGCCAGGTACAGACCATTCGTGCTGAGCACGTAGGTCGTCGGTGTCTCCGCGTAGTCCCCGACGAGCAGATTCCCAGTCGCATTGCGCGAGATGACGTTGCAGCTCGCCACCCCGCTCACGTAGGAATTGATGGCAAACGTGTGCAGCAGCCGCAGGTCGCCGGCGACCGCCGGGTTGCCATCCCCGATCGCGAGGCAGTCCCCGCTCGACGCGCCGTTCTGCACCAGGATGTTGCTGGTCCAGTTCATCCGTGCGGCCGTCACGGCCGGCGGCGCGATGCAGTACGGCAAGGCCCCGTTGACCAACGATCCGCCGGTGAAGAAGTCGAGGGCTTTCAGGCGGTCGTACAGCATGCCCGGAGTAGTCGTATTCCCGTCCCACCCGTTCAGCTGCCCGAGGAAATTCATCTCGTTCGGCTTCGCCCCGGCCCCGACGAGCGGGCACTGCTGGGGCACGCCCTGGTAGGGCGGTGCGATCGTCCCGTTCGCGAACGGCACCGTGGCCACCCGGATGTCCGTGTCCGGCACCAGGCCCGCGTCGCGCACCACCAGCCGCACCCGGTAGCTGCCCGGCACGTCCGGGGCCGGCACGGTGAAGGTGGCGAGCGGCCCCGGTCCCTGATGGAACAGCACGATGGCGCTGCCCGGCGGAACGTAGCAGAGCTCGAAGTACCAGTCGGCCACCCCCGTGTTGTCGGCGTTCGCGAACACCAGCGGTCCGCCGCCAAGCGCGACAACCAGAGCCTCCCCATCGGCCCCGACGGTGGCTCCCTGGTGGATCTTCAGGAGTGCAACGGCGGCCATCGGGTCACTCCCACCCGAGGATGAACAGCTTGTGGTCGGCGGCGATTCCGGTCGGGTTCGGCTGCCCCGCCACGGCCGCGAGGTGCAAGTTCATCGTCAGATCCGGCGGCGCCGTGAAGGTGTTGCCGGCCGCAGCCGGCAGGAGCGGCACGTCAATCGTGTCGTACACGTAGCAGGCGCCGCCGTCCCCCGCGACGGTCGTCACCACGATCGTCTTCTCCAGGAAAATCGAGAAAGTGACAGTCCCGGTCGCCGCGTCGAGCAACGAGTAGGTAAAGGTCCACCGGCACACGGACGGCACGACACCGCCGTCCGAAAATTTGAGCTGCAGCAACACCCGGGCCTTGCGGGCCGCCCCGGGGATCCGCCCGGCCGTGAGCGCCCCCCGGAGCAACGGGAACTGGATGTCAAACGGCGGCGGGCCACCAACGACCGAGGTGGCGGCCACACCAGCCGCCGGCACCGGCGTCGCCTGCACCAGCATCCGGCCGTCCGCAGCCGAGTAGAGCAGGTCCGTGCCCGCCAAGTTGAAAGACAGATCCGCGAGCGTCACGCCCATCGCGTTGCCCAGTCCCGCCATCGGAGTGGGCAGCGCCTTGTTCAGCACGCGGCGGTTCTCGTAGGAGACGTTCGTGATGAGCACGAGCACCCCGTTCGGCCCGGACGGGAGCCGGGGCAGGGCGGCCGGCACCTGCTCATACCGGCGCCACCGCGGCAACGGCCCGGCCGTCGCACCGAGACCAGGAAACAGCGCCGCAAGCTGCACGATCCCGTGGGCGGCCGGCACCCAGATGCCCGCCTCGTTGTCCGGGCACATCGACACGTAGTTCACCTGCCCGTCGGTGTAGAGCGTCACGGCCCCGAACGCCGCGGCCGCCGATACCGCCGCGTTGCGCCGGATGTGGCCGCCCGCCTTGAACCCGGCGAACTGCCCGAAGGCGTACCCGGACACCGCCGCCTTGCCCGCCCCGACGTTGTTGACCCCGACGGAGAGGTGCCGGTCCGCGAGCTCGAACGGCGTCACGTCGGTCGCGCCGAGCAGGTCCGGCGCCCGCATCAAGTGGCCCACACGCTCCGCCGCGAGCGGTCGCACGTCGTACCAGTCGCACTTGTCGTACCCCGTCGCGCCGGGCAGCACCACGGCCACGGCCAGAGGCAGCCAGTCCGGGTCCGCCGCCGGACACGCGCCGGCGGGCGCCCCGTTGCGCAACCGGTACTCGAGGATCACGTCCTGGTACTTCGCCACCAGGACCGGCGTAAACAGACCCGTCACCGGGTCGTAGATGTCCCGGCTCGCCGTGCCCGGGGCCGGGTCGGCGATCGGCCGGCACTCCACCACGTCGATCCGCGCCCCCGCCCCACCATTCGCGACGAACAGGAGGACGGTAATCGCCGTCACGCCCACGTCCGTCACGACCACGAAGTCCGAATCGTTCGCACCCGCGAGCCCCGGTGCGTAGCACTCGACCGTGCCCGGCGCGACGGTGACGTATCCAGCGTTGTCGCAGTTGACCAGCAGCCCGGACAGCACGGTGGCCGGCAGGTAGCTGCCCGCCGCCGCCAGCGTGGTGTACCGCGCACGCGCCCAGAGATCGGCATCGACCTGTTCGAGTGCCGCACCCGACGCGTCCTGCCGGCTCTCGGCCTCGAACTGCTGAAGCACGTTGATGTCGCTGCTGACCGCGCGCTCGCGACTGTTGATGAGGACGTTCCTGCTGTTGGCCATGTTCCGCTCCTATCCTAGCACCAGGTCGATTCCGACCCCGCCCGCGCGCTTCTTGTTGAGGCTGTCCCACACGTTTCGCCGCAGCATCGCTGCTGCCGCCGGATAGCCGTCGTACGCCGCCACCTGCGGGTAGGCATCGACGGAAGTCCCGTCGTAAGCGTTCTGCTGCGAGAACGTGTCCAGCACGCTTCCGTCGTACGCAAACCCGAACTCTCCGGTGCTGCTGTTCGGAACTTCGACGACGAAGAACCCACGGAACTCGGCCAACGAAAGCCAGCACTTCCAGCGATCCGTCGGTCGCAACGTCGGGTCGACGTCGTACGCGAAATTGAGCTCCGGGACGGCACCTGGATCCACATCGTAGAAGAATCCGCGCAGGTCGGGCGTGCCCACCTCGCGCAGCTTCCACGCGATGCGATACGGGTCGAGGATCTCAGTGAGCCCGCGTTCGATCGCGCCCGGACTCACCGTGTCGCGCTCTGCGTAGATGCGCACCAGGTAGTCGAGGTCGGTTTCGCGTACCCTACGCGGAACTCCAGCGTCCGCGCCGAGCCGCGCAAGCTCATCAGGCTTTCCCCCCTTCGTCACCGTGAGCTGCTCTACGACCAGCGCCGGCTCGATGTTGCCAGCTGGCTCGTTCAGCTTGACGATCTCGGTGATCTCGCCCGGTAGCACCTCACCATCGGCGGCGGTCACGGAACCCGGTACGTTGTACTCCCATCCGGGTTCGATCGAGACGATTCCCACCGTGTACGGCCCGAGGTCGGGAGCCCATCCCGAGAACGAAACATCGGCGGCCGTCACGAACAGCCGTCCATCGGTCGTACCAACGATCGTCCCTTGCGCGACCGTCAACAGCGCGCCACCCAGGCTGTCCACCGTCCGATAGAACTGCACCGTTCCGGTCGCGTACCCCGCGCCCGAAGCGAGCCACAGGAAGGCTGCCTCTTCGAGCCGTCCGACTGATAGCGAAACCCGTTCGAGCACCTTCGCCACTGCTTGCCAGACCTCGTAGCCGCCACCGGGCTGCCGACGGAGCCCTTCGAGGTAGCCGTCCGGATACGCCTTCTCGGCGATTCGAAGCAGCGTTGCCTGGTCGCGATAGCTGGTCACGCGCCCACCGTCACGAGTGCCATCGTCGTGCGCAGTACTTCAGACGTTCCCGGAATCACGATGCCGTTCGGCGTTCGCACTTCATCACCCAGCACCACCAGCCCCGGAACGCGTCGCAACGCGGTGATCAAGACCGCCGGGTCCAGACTCTCACCTGGCGACAGGTTGTTCACCGTCGCGACGATGGCCGCTTGCGCAGCTGCGGATGCCACTGTCGTGTCAGCTCCAGCTTGGTAGCGCAGCGCCAACGCCACCGGCTGCAGAACCACCACCGCCGTCGTCACCATCACCTGGATACCAGCCGCTCGGAAATCCCAGAGGTTCGCTCGCACCGCGCCGGCCAACGCCGCACTCTGCACCGCATACCCAGCCGGGATGCCACCCGACCAATCGACGAGCTGGTCGGTGAACTGGTCGGCCACCACGACTTCGGCCAGACGCGCCGGAGTTCCGTCCGGGTCGACAATCTCGAACGCACTGGCGCGCCGGCACCCGGCCGTGTCGAGCGCACCGCGTTCGATCGCACCCAGTGTCCCGCGTGCCGCGGTGGTCCAGTACTTCCGAGCTCGCGCCAGGAAGTCGTCATCGAGCTCCTCGTCGCCTTGCCCGCTGCTGGCCGTGTCGTTCGTGACCACCAGGTCGGCCGGACTCCCCGTAATCGTTCCGGTGATGCTGGTCAGGGTTCCCGCCAGCACGGCCTGGCTCAGGCCCGCCTTGCTGCTCTCGGACAGCACGTAGATCGGCCCCGACGATCCAGCCGGAAAGTTGGCTGCCACCTTGGTGGCAAACTGCTTGCCGTCGGACGTCCCGAGCTGCGTGCTCGCCAGGATGGCGAACCCGACTGCTGCCGGAGCCGTCGTCGCGAACTTCGCGTACACCAATGCCGGCGTCGCTGGTTGGCGGCGCGTCTGGTACACGTCCCACACCCGGCGATCCAGCGCCGTTCCCTTCGCTGTCCCGAGGTACAAGCCGGCTTCAACCTGTGCGACCTGCCCCATCACCTCGTCGCCGATGGCCACCCCGGCCGCCGTCATGCAGTTGACGTCGGTTCCTTCGCGCTCGATGACCGCGCGACTGACCCGATGCGTGTTCGTCAGCACCTCGTCACGGGCGATGCGGAACAACTCTCGGTGGCTCGGGAAATCGGTCACGGCACGCCTCCAGCCGGCAGCACCGGCATATCCACAGGAACAGTCTGTCCCGACTCAAGCTTCACGTACAACCGGAGCTTCAGGATGCTGTGTGAATCGAGTGAGACCGCTGCCCGTACGTCCCGCACGCCGGGTTCCCTTCGCGCCTGTCGCTCCGCCGACGACTTGATCGCGAGCAGGTCCGACATCGTGTACTGCTGCTTCGGACGCAACCCCAGCCCGAACTCCGTGCCGGTCTCGAGATGGAAGTAGCTGTCTGGGTCCTGCGTCAGCCGGCGGATCAGCAGCTTGCGCAGCAAGTCGACCCCGCCTTCGCGCTGGAAGTCGCCACCGGAGTCGTACATCAACTGACCGCCGATGCTTCCGTCGGCTTGCACGTTCTGCGGGTTCTTGAAGTCGCTGTCCGATGGCGCGATGAGTTTGGGCCGATCCCACACCAACCCATCGAAGGTGCCACCGGTCGGCAACCCGATGGGCAACTCCGACGTGTTCAACAGACCCGCGGCGTCGATCCGGTATCGCGCCACTCCCTCCTGCCAAGGCTCCACGGAGAACACCTCGACCAGGCGGAGCCCGGTCGCGACCGCCTCGAGCACCTGGATGCGCCTCGTGGTGGCCACCTCGGTCAGCACCCACTGCCGTGGGTTCGCCGCCGACCCGGTCCGCGCCCGGCTGCCCCACCAGGGTGCCATCGAGAACTCGAGCTCGACCGACCGGTTGGTCTTGGCGCGCAACGAGAGCACGGAGAAGGGGGCCCCGAGCCCGCCACCCCATCCCAGACCCCAGAGCGTGCCCCAGCCCATCAGTTGCCTCCTCCGACTGCGAAGATGCTGCCGAACGTACTCCAGACCCCTGGGATCGCGCACGCCACCGCCACCCCGTACGCGTTCGCCGCCGGGCCATGCCCGCCTGGGATGCCGTGCTCCGTGGCCGCCTGCAACGCCGCGCCGAACTCACTGGCGGGACCCGCGTAGACCCAGACCGCCAGTCCGCCGGCCGACAACTGCAACGCGAGGTCATCGGACAGCTGCAGCAGGTAATCTATGCGTGCCTGGATGCCGGCAATCTTCGCCTGGAAGTCGACCGATACGTTGAGCAGGTTGGTGAGGCACAGCCCGAGGTCGGCGTTCAGCGCCGCATCGATCAGCACCTGCGGGTTTGGCAGATGCAGCCCCAGGGTCACCTCGAGCTGGTAGTCGAGCTTCGCTTTCAGGCCCCGGAGCTTCAGCAGGTAGAGGTCGAGCCACTCCGAGAACGCGAGCGTGCCCGTGTTCAACTCGCCGGCCGACAGCTCGCCCAGGAACTCCAGCCGACCGCCACCGGCCGCGCTGCCACCGATGTTGAATCCGGCCCCAAAGGCGGACCAGCTGGCTTGGATCTCCGTGGCCACCACGATGCCCTGTATGGCGGCCGATGGCGGGACGCGACCCCAGGTGCGAACCCCGGCGAGAGTCCCACCAAAGCCAGCGGCGGGCCCGCCCCAGGCCCATCCTGCCAGTCCCGACGCCCCGAGCCCGGCATTGATGCTCAGCCCGACCTCGCCGGCCACCAGCAGGCTCGCCTCCACCAGCCCGATGTCGGCTAGCAGGCTGGCCTTGGCGCTTCCGGAGAGCGTCACCCAGGTGGCCGGGTTGAGCATGCTGGCCAGGTTCGAAACAAGCAGGCCGCGCCCGGCGAGCAGCACCGCTGGGTTGAAGCTAGGCATCGCCCCCGTCATCGCCCCCTGCAGCGTGAGCGACGCAACCGCCTTCGCCATGTCGATGCCGAGGTCACCCGCCGCCTGCACGAGCATCGCCGGCTGGCCAGCCAGACCGATGTTCAACGCCGAGACCGGCAGGACTCCCGCGAGCGTCATCATCCGGCTGTCACCGCATCCACCCCGCTCATGATCTGACCGGTTCCGAGGCCAGTGGCCGGCACCACCGTCACCGCCACCATGTCCCCAACGCACGCCACCGGGCGCCCCGGCGACGGCCCCAGCAGCACCTCGGGAGCTTCGACCTGCACGGTCGTTCCACTCTTGATGTGCACGCGACCCTGGGCGGCGATGACGTTGATGGTGGCGGTACCCTCGGCGGTGAAGTCTATCTCACCGTCTTCGCAGAGCACCCGGATCTTCCGACCCTTGCGCGGACGCAGCACCACGTCCTGCGTCGGTTCCCCGTTCGACCCGAAGTCCGACGCCGGCGGCTGCGCACGTTCCCAGACGCGCTGAATGATGACCGGGCCGGCGTTGGTGTCTCCCATCGGCACCGCGACCAGCACGAGCTCGTCCCGCTCGAGCGGAAACCACGCACCGCCACCGGGCTCCGTCCAGGGGCTTCCGATGCGGCACGGTTCGATGTGGCCGTTCGGGATGAACGCTACGTTGGCGAACGGTCCGTGCACGGCATCGAACCCGAGCTCTTGCACGAACCCCATGCAGATCCACACCCGCGGGTCGGACCCGGGAAACGAGGCAGCATGCGCAAACGCTTCAGGATTCCACTTTGGAAATGCCATCAACGACTCCTCGGCGTCTTGGCCGCCTTGGCGGTTCCCGCGGTCGGCGAGGCTGCCTCCACCTGCGCCCGTGCCACCAGGTAGTTCTGAAACTCGTATGCGGTCTTGATGCCATCCCCGCCGAGCGTGAAGCGCGCGCTCTTGATCCGGAAGAAGTTCTGCAACTCCGCCACCTGGCCGCGCGCCGTTGCCACAATGACCCGAGCCAGGTTGGCCTGCCCGAGCCGGCGATTGACCTCGGCCACCGCTTGCGCGAACGGCATCCGGTTGGAATCGGTGAACGTCGAGACCAGCGGTGAGTTGCGCTTCAGCGCTCGCGAGTCGACCAGAATCTCCACGCCGTCCCCCGGTCGAGCCCGCAGCAGGTCCGGATCCTCGTTGCTGCCGCCGTAGCTCGACAGGTTGAAACTCTCCGCGTTGCCCGTGAGCTCGTTGCGCCCCATCTCCTCGTAGGCCGCTCGCGCCACCGCCTGCAGCTGCTTGCGATCGGTGATGTGGAACAGACCCGGCAACGTGACGATTTCCTCCTGGGGTTTGTTGCCGCCCGGCCCGTACTTCGTCGCCGCCAGCCTCTGGTTGGCTGCCAGCACCGCCTTGGTCGGCCACGTCTCGACGATCCACCGGCTCGGACCCTTCACCGGCGCGTCCCAGTCGACACCCACCGCACGAATCACCCGGGGGCGCATGTAGCCCGCGAACTTTCGCGTGAACTTCAGCGTGTCGAGATCGCGTCCATGCACCATCCGGCGCCAGCGCAGCCCGGGCGAGATCGCCGCCCCGGTCTGCACGTCGATGATGCGTTCTTGGCCACGGAAGAACGGCGTCGGGCGGGTCTCCGGGTCCGGGTCGCCGCGTGCCATGTCCCAGATGGTCATCGCTGGCCGAATCCACAGCGCCGTCCCGCGCAACGTCGGGATGCCGCCCACCAGGTAGCAGACCTGCACGATGAGTGCCCAGAACGTCATGCTCGCGCCCGATTGGCCCGGCTGAGCTCCGTCAGTCCCGCCCGACTTCGCCGGCTTGCGATGCCGCGGCGTGTTCTCCGGCTTGCCCGGCACCGGCACCCCGTCGGGCCACTCGGCCTCGTTCACGTAGACGCGGTAGTCCTCGAACAGCGGGTTGTACTTGAGCAGGTCCGCCACCACCTCGTGCACCGGCTTGGTGAGGTCGAGCTCGTTCAGGATCTGAGTCTCCATGCCCGGCGCGATGCCAAGTGGCGTGTCGAGCAGCGGGCCCCGCAGGTCCCGACCGCTCATCTGCACCAGCGAATCGGACCCCGAGTGGTCCACACTCCATTCGTCGACCATCGCCGCCATCACGAGCGTGTCCGGGTTCGGGTCTCCGCTGGGCAGCGTTGTGCGCAAGCACGAGAGCAGCTGCCCCATCGAATCCCGCTGCCGCTTCATGCCCTTGCCGAAGTCGTCCGCGCTGACCGACCCCATGTGAATCTCGGCCGCGGCCGCCCGCACGCACCGCGGATCGATCGGCAGGTCTTTCCACGGGATGGACATCTGGAACGTGCCCGCCTGCCGGTGACTCGGCATCTCGCACACCGCGCTGAGCGGAACCCGAGCCAGCACCGAGCTCGTCGTCTCGTCGGTCGCCAACACCAGCGGCTCCGGCGCCCAGTTGTTCGACTCCCACTTCCCGGCCCGCACCCGGTCTTCGACGCTCATCAGTCCGGCGTCAGGGGCCGGTAGGATGTGCATCTGGTCGTCGAACCGCAGCTTCAGGTTGATGACGACCGACGGGTACCAAACCGCCATCAGCCGCCTCCGCCCTGCAACTCCGCCGGCGTCAGACGCGGCACCCGCACCCGTTGCCCCGCCACGAGCTCGCTGCTCACCAGGCAGTTGAACAACGCGATGCGCCGCCACTCGTAGGGCGTCGAGTAGTAGATCCGACTCACGTCGCGCAGGTCATCACCGGACCGCGCTTCGTAGACCGCCACCACATCACCATCGACCTGCATGGTAAGCGTACTGATTTGCTCGACCGCGATGCGACGCATCTCTCGCACACGTTGCAGGCACTCGACCCGCCACATCGCCGTCTCGACCATCACCCACGGGTCCGGGGCCGCCTGGTTCAACGCCGCCGTCTCAGTCGCAGCCGCTTGGTCAGCAGCCGAGGTTCCGATCTCGGTCGGCGCGGCATAGGCACTCGGCACCCGCTGCTCCAGCCACGCTTCGAACTCCCGGCACTCCGTGACCTCGTTCGACAGAATCCCCTTCAGGTTCGCGTACGCTTCACCCGGACTCGCTGCGAGGTCCGCGAGGTTCGCCGCCGC
Organism: Armatimonadota bacterium; assembly: GCA_003170595.1. Taxonomy (GTDB): domain Bacteria; phylum Armatimonadota; class Zipacnadia; order Zipacnadales; family FEN-943; genus FEN-943. Next base: position 8,196 of record PMZA01000482.1, on the reverse strand, counting down.
ATCCTCCACCTGGCTGGTCAGGTCTCCCAGCGCACGCCCGAACGACCCGACCGCATCGGCTAGGTTCGGCTTGAGCCCGAAGCTCGTCGGCACCACCACGTCCTGCATCCGCTGGTAGGCCAACCGCATCGTGTTGGCGAGCTCGCCACTGGAGAGCGTCGTGACGAACACCGCCGCCTCGGTGCGCTCTCCCTGGTTGATCCACTGAAACCCAATCTGCCACTCGACGTCGTGCAGATCGTGCCAGTCCTGCGAGAACTTCTCGACGAACCCGCGACGCGTCACCGACCCCCAGGTCACTTCGAGCAGCTGACCCATGCGGCGAATCTCATCGAGCAGGTCACACGCCGCGCGCACGCTGGTCACCGGCTGTCCGTCCAGCACCATCGGTGCGAGTTCCACATTCTGCGTCGCCCGCCCGCTTCCTGCGATTCCGGTCTGGTTGACGGCGCCGGCCTCGACCAGCTCCTCGCCCACCGTGTTCAGGTACTTGTCTTTCCAGTAGCCGCGAATCGTGGTCGGCTCCTCCTTCGAACCCATCACCGTCGCGCTACCCTCGGGGCATCCCTGCATCCAATTGACGTTGATGCGCTGCGACCCGCTGATGCTGAACGGCCGGAACGGCAGCGCCCGACCCGTGAGTCGCAACTCTCGCTCGTCACCGCTGAGCTCCTTGATGACGAACGGAGTGCCCGGGTAGTCGATGGCCATGGCCTACACCCCGAACAGCGGTTCGAACCCGCTCTGCAGCCGTCGCTCGGCCGCACGCTGGAGGTCCTGGGAAAACACGACGGCAATCCGGTCCGGGTCAAACGACTCATCGAACTTCTGCTGGATCTCGAACCGGCTGTACCGGAAGTCCTGCACCGTCTTGCCGCCGCCCCCGCGCGCTCCGGGCGCTCCGAGGTTGCCTCGACCGCCTTCGGGCGCGCCTGGGATAATTCCGGCCACGTGCTGCGTTCCGAGCAGGTACGCCGCCAACGCCGCCTGACCACCGGCGCCAGCTTGCGCACCACCCTTCATGCCCAACGCGCGCAACAGCATGTTGATGCCCTCGGCGCCCCGCGCGAGGTTCTCCGTGAACGCCGTCAACACCGAGACCGCAGCGCTGAGTGAGCTGGTCAGCAGGTCGACCGCGCTCTGGTTGTCCGAAAACGACCTCACCAGCGCCGACAACGCTGACCCCAGCGCCGACCCGAACTGATCGACCAACTGCGCGACCGCGTTCCAAAGCTCGCGTAGCTGCGGCGTGAGCCCCGACAGGATGTCCGACCAGCTGCTGTTCAGCGCGTTGATCCACTGCACCGCCGGCTGCAGCACCGCCGCGAGCGCCCCGATGAGCGGCGGGATGACCACCGCGAAGTCTCCGATCACCACCGACAGCGCCGAGAACAACGCCATGCCGCTTTCGATGATCGGATAGATGGCCAGGAACAGGTCGCCGACCCGTTCGACCACCTTGCCGAGCACCGCGAAGTTGGAGAGCACCCCGCCGAGCACCGCCCCGATGATCAATCCGGGCAGGCCCCCGAACGCTCCGCCAATGGCCGCACCAGCACCCACCCCTGCCATCGCACCAGCCCGTCGATCCCCGCCGGCCAGCTTCGCTTCGAACCGAGTCACCCCCGAGCCGGCGTGCCGGAACACCTCCTCGATGCGGCGGAACGTGGGCGAGTCGGCAAACTGCCGCCAGACCGAGTTCATCGCGGTGATCCAGGCCACCCCGATCTTCGCCGCCGCGGCGATGTGCTCGCTGATGCCCTTGCCAATCTCGATGATGGTCTGCGACATCTCGGTCAGCTTGCCCTCGCCATCCATGAACAGGAGGTTCACCGCGTTGAGCTGAGCCTTCATCGTCTCGAAGATACCCGCCGACCCGAGCCGCACCATCATCTTGCCGATGCTCTGCGTCGTGCCCCAGATGGCGTCCCAGCTGTTGCCCGCTGCATCAATCTGGTCGCCGAACTTCCCGAGCGCGGTGTTCAGCAGGTCGAACCGTTGCCGCTGCGTCAGCCGGTTGAACACCTCACTGGTGAGCTGTCCCTTCGTGTAGACCTTCTGCAACACCGGCAGCATCGAGGTGAAGGTGCGCGACTCGAGCCCCGCCATGCCACGCCCAGGCGCCAACATCCGGTTCAGGTCGTTGCCGAGCTGGCCGGCATCGAGGTGCAGTGCCTTGCCGACGGCCGTGTACTGGTTCGAGAACGCCGTCATCGCGTCGATGTTCTTGCCGAAGATCGGCTCCAACGACCGAATGCCCGCGTTGAAGACCTGGACGTACTCCTCGGCCTCGCCCGGCAGCTTGGCCGCGGCGATCTCGATTTTCTCCATGGTGCGCGAGGCGGCCACCAACCCCGCGTTGAAGTCGCCAGTCACCCCGAGCGCCTGGAACATGCCGGCGATCTGCTGCTGCGTGTTCTCGAACTGACTGCCGAGCTTCGCGATGCCCATCAGCGACAGGCCGCCACCGAGCGCCCCGATGGCGGCCGTCAACGGATTCAGCATCGAGACCGTCTGCTGAATCGGCATCTGCACCGAAGTCATCGACCGCTTCAGCGCCTCGAGCGGAGCCGAAGTCAGGTTGCGAACCGAAAAGACGGTCTCGACCTGGTTCTGAATCTGCTCGCCGATCATGGGTCCTCAGTCGATGTCCGTGGCCTGCCGCACCTGCTCCGCTTCTTCCTGCATGATTTCGTCCACCGCGTCCGCGAGTTCCTTCAGCTGGTGTACGGGCCACTTGAGCATCGCGTCCGCCGGTTGGTGGCCGTACCGGCCGAGAAACCCGATGAGCTTCCAGATGCGCTTGCGGAGGTCGCCGGCGCGCTCATGTGACAGCGCCAGCTCGGCCAGCGAGATGCTCAGCCGGCGCGGACGCGCCGGCTCTTGAGAAAAGCCTGGGTGCTCTCCTGGGTGGGTTGGTTGGTCTCGTTGTAGGCGGTCACGACCAACGTCCGGACCTTCGAGAAGTCCGGCTTGATCCAGATCCGGTCCACCGTCCCGTCGGCCGTCGATACCTTCTGGTCATCGACGAACCGCAAGGCTTCCTTCGCGAGCTCGAACGCCAGGCGTACCTGGTCGCCGGCGGCCCGCCGCGTAGCCATCAGCTCCTCGTCCGCCGACAAGGAGACCACCCCGACCACGCGGTAGCCGCACTCGTCCGACAGCACCTTCGGGATGTCGTACTCGTGCACCAGCCGCTGCTCGCGGGCATGCACGTCCTGCAGCATCAGGTCGTCGATGCTGCGGACGGGTTCCAGGTTCTCTGCTGCGCCAGCCATGGGTCATCTGCCTTTCTACGAGACGAGCGCGAATGCGTCGCTCGCCGCGAACTCGATCGAGTGAGACACGAACTGCGAACGGTCGGAGAAGTTGAACGGCAGCTCCCCGAACTCCACGTCCGGGATCACGACGCGGGCGCGTCGGCCGCTCGGGAAGTTGAGCGTCATCTTGATGTTGAACTTCACGCCCGGGGTGCGCCGCCGCGCCTTGTCCTTGATCTTCAACGCCATCGTGAAGACGTCCGGGTTGTCGAAGTGCAGCGTCATCTTTCCCCGCACCCCCTTGAAGACGCTGTCGTACTTGTCGGTCGTCTGCCCCAGGTAGCCCTCCTGGATGATCTCCATCTTGAAGGCGAACTCGGAGTCCTTGATGTCGGTGAGGTTCGACTGCGGAACGCCGTCCGCGATGATGACGACCTCGGTCTCCTGGCCCTTGATTCGCTGGCTCACGGTGTTTCTCCTTTTGCAACGACGAAGGGCCCGCGCCACTTGCTGTGGTCCGCGGGCCCTATCCCCCCGTCCTATCGGGGGTGTGGCCGCTGGCGACTCAAGGCCGCCGCATCGGTTCCTACCCTACTGAGGCGCCGGACGCTCCGTCAAGTGACCGTGATGTCGAGCACGCCGAGCCCGACCTGGCACTGGGCCACGATGAAGTCACCCGTCGGCACCATCTCCACCTTGAAGATCGTCACGAACATGTTGGCCTTGCGAGTGGCCTTGGTGTTTCCGCTCAGGTCGTCGACCGTGTAGACGGCGATGCGCTGCTGGCCCGGGTCGTTGATGCTCAGCAGCTCCTCTCCGAACGCGGTGAGCTCGGTCGTCACGTTGTCCTGCATCTGGATCGTCATCGGCTGCTTGCTGAAGTCGATCAACCGGTCAGCCAGGCTGTCCTCGACGAAGTCCGCCATCCGCCGGCGGTTGATGTTGATCTGACCGCTGGTGAGGCTGGTCGTCACCCCGCTCTGGAAGATGGGGCCCGCCTTNNCCGACTCCGCGCTGAATACCCTTCACGTCCGCCATCAGCGTCGGCACCGGCTCCGATGCCTGCCCCGGGTTCAGCTCGGGACGGAGGTTGCTGATGATGCTCGCCAGCTTCGCCGATGCGCTCATGTCGAGCACACCGTCGTTCGTCACCGTGCCATCCGCGCAGGCCAGGTACGTACCGATGGCGTCGGTGATGAGCACCTGCCGACCCGGCCAGGTGTAGAGCAGCCGTTCCGCCCGGTTGGCCCCCGCGCCCGGGTCCGACGTCGCGATGGCCGCCGTGGTCGTCACCGTCGTGAGCTCCGGCGAGTTGATGCCGATACGCCCGCGGCAGCGCTTGCTCGCCTCGAGCTGGTTCGACTTCACCTTCGCCCGGATCGAGCTCGAGACGCGGGCCGTCCACAGCACCCCGATCGATGCCGCCGGGTCCTGCTCGTCGATCGTCGAGTCGATGGCCGTGATGTAGAGCGCGTCGATCGTCGCGTCCGCCGGCGCGTTCGGCGCCTGCGAGAGGTGTGCGAACGCCACCGCCACCGTCGAGTTCACCGCGCCACCGAGCCCCGAGAGCGGGTCCCAGGTGGTGCCCGTGAGCGCCGGAGGCACCGTCGCCGGCGTCAACACCGACGCCGCCGTCCAGTTGCCGTCGGTGGCGCCGCCGGCCTGGTTCGTGATCGGCCGCACCGGCACCGTGAACCCGCCGGCATCCGCGAAGATGTACCCACCCGGCACGCTTGACCCGTAGGTCATCAGTGGAGCCGAGTCGGCGTCCGTCCCGTAGTGCAGTCGCCACGGCACCGTCGCCGCCGACAGCAGCGTGGTGAAGGTCGCACCATCGAGCCGCTGCAGCGTGATGTTCACGCCCGACGCGGGGTCGGCGGCCACCCGGTATGTCCCGCCCTCGGCCGGTGACACCACTCCGGCGAGATTGCTGCCAAAGACCAGGATGTCGCCCTTCTTCGCCCCGGTCCCACCGTCAGGCCGTGCGATGGTCGTCCAGTCGAGACCAGCGGCGCCCGAGAACACGCAGGTCGCGATGGGACCACCGTTCGCCGTCAGCTGGCCACCCAACCCACTCGCGATGATGCCCTTCGCCGTGAAGCCCACCCGCTTGCCGATGTGCATGCGGCCGGCGCCCGACCGGAACTCGCGCCCCGCCTCCACGCTCGCTGCCGCCACGCTCACCACCGGCAGCGCACTCGCCGTCGACGTACAGGTCGGCAGCTGCCGGAACACCCGGATGCCCGCCGCCGAGCACAGGTTGACCGGCACGCAGCAGAGCGACCCGAACGACTGACCGAACAACTCGGCGTAGCCGTTGCCTCCCGCCACCCCGAAGTTGCCCAGCGTGGAGTCCCAGCCACCCAGCTTGTCGACCATGTCCGTCGGCCCGGTGACGTCCACCGGCCGGCAACTGGTGCTGACCACGCCCGTGCTGCTGACCGCCGTCGCATACGTCATGTCCGCGAACTCGCCGATCAGGCACGCCCTCCCGTTCTCGACGCCCTGAATCGACCCCGGCTGGCCGATGTCCAGGATGACGACACCCTCGATCCGCGTGATTTCCTCGTTGCCCGGAAAGTAGTCGTAGCGTCTCGAGAAACCCATTTTACTGCTCCTTCGGTCCGTTCCACTCGTCGAGAGTCTTGGTGTGTTTCGAAAAGTTGCACGACTGGCACGCCGGAACCAGATTATCCGGTCCGTGAATTCCTCCGCGCGACAACGGAGTCACATGGTCCATCGTGGTCGCAGACTTCCCACAATACGCACAGCAACCCCCATAGATACTGAGGATGCTGCGATAGTCTTCTACGGAAACACCGGGTCCGACCATCCGTCGATGATTTCGCCGGCGACAAGCTGCACGCCTGATCTCTCTGTACTCATTCGGATGATCCGCCTGCCATTTTCGAGTGAACTCGATGGAACGCTTCGAATTCTTCGCATAGGAGGCGCGTCCTGAACACCGTGTGCAGACGTTTCTCCTGCCACCAGCACACGATGAATGGCGAGCGAACTTCACCAGCGGCTTCCAACTCAAACACGAGATGCAAACTCGCCCGGGCACTCCATCGCGGATGAAAATCGGAGCTACCAAGTTCTTCCCTCGACGGATGGTGTTGCCCTTCATCCGGGCAGATACTTCAGCCCGTTGTTCGGGGGTCCATGTCACCGAAGGGCGTCCCATTGGCCGTCGTGCTCCTGTTGCTGCTGAGCGTAACCCGAAACCAGAACCCGGACTAGGACCCAGCCGGCGGCCCTACTCCTCCACGTCCTCGATGCCGTCCACGAAGTTGCGGGTGCGCACCCGCATCGGCATGATCTTGCCGACCAGCTTGGCCTGCACCAGCGTGCCCGTGACCTCCATGACCACGCGGCGCCAGCGGCGCGCCGGGTCATCCCCGGTCTCGTCATACCCGATGGACAGCTTCTCGTAGGTGGCCCGTAGGTTGAAATAGTGCGGCAGCTCGATTCGGGCCCCGTACATCCACTCCACCGGGTCCAGCGCGTCCTCGAGCATGGCCGCGATGGCCATGCGCTCCACCTTGTCCGTCGTCCACGCCTCGATCACGAACGGCTGCACCAGCTCGGACGCCTGCTGCAGGTAGAGGTGCTGCGACCCGTCACCCACCTTCAGCACCCGCGGGCTCATCCGGCTCGCATCGTACTTTCCGACGCCCGGGCCGTGCACCGATGCCGACGGATACTTCTCCAGCTGCTCGGGTGCCGCAAACTCCTCAACCACCCGCAGGAACCGCGTGGTACGCCCCCCGGGCCACGCCACCTGCAGCTGCTCCAGGTATTCCCGCATTCCACGGATGATCGCCGTGCGGCAGTCCGTCACGCGACTCTCCGTGATCACCTCCAGATCGTCCACCTCAGCGATGAGTCGGCTCTTGCCCGCCACCGGCACGAGGTCGGTGCGGTAGTCAGCCACTGAGCACCTCCTGCCACCGGTAGGCAATCGACCGGGTGATGATGCCGGCGATCTCCTGGTAGACCGGCTTCGAGTTGAGCGACGGCCGAGCCTCGATGCCCCGCTGCGCAATCTTGCGGCACACCGCGAACGCGATCTCCCGCGCCCGTGGCCCAGGATCGATATGGCGCATCACCCACGCCAGGATGGGCCCCAGCGGGGGTCTCGCCGACCCTGCCGCACGCCCCTTCACCACATAGATGGCGTGCCGGTACCGGTTGAACGCCGTCAGCGAGTCAGGCGCCGGGATGGTCTCCCATCCCTTCTGGTACCAGCCCAGGTCACGCACTGACTGCGTCACCCGCTCCAGCACCTCCCGCGCCGGCCGCGCCGAGTCGACCATCGCCTGGGCAATCACCATCGGCAGCCGTGCCTGCAGCCGTGCTTCGTACTTGCCGAGGTCCGGCAACGCCACCTTCCGGGTCGTCACGGGAGACTCCCGTACCGGTCCCGGTCGCCCGCAGCGCGCCGCAGCATCACCACCCACTCCGCCCGGTCCGCCGCCAGCGTCGGCACCCCAGCCACGGTGTAGCGCCGGCGAATCGACGTCCCGTCCCGCTGTAGCAGATAGACCTCCCAGAAGAACTCCTGGTCCTCCGGTACCTCGGCGCCGTCCGGGCCCAGGCCGCGCAGCTGGTCCTCCGTGTACCGGGCGCTCACCTCGGTCACCCGCAGCGTGCCTTCCTCCACCACCGCGAACGGGTGATGGCGCAGCGCCACGGCCGGGTCGCTCACCAGCGGCGTCGGCAGCACCGAAACCTCGCGCGCCACCGCGTCCACGCCCACCCCTCGCTCGCCGCCCGTCCAGCTCACCCACACCAGCCGGCAGACGTACGGGCGCACCCCGAGCTCCGTGGCCAGGTCCCGGACCGCATCCGCGACCTCGACGAGCTCGCCACCCAGCGTCTCGTCCAGGTCGGACGCCTCCAGCACCGAGAACCCGTTCTCCTGCCTCACGAG
>PMZA01000462.1 GCA_003170595.1 Armatimonadota bacterium | reverse complement strand
GGAGTGGCGCGCTCGGGGTGCGTCGTGCTGGCGCTGCCGGGTAACCCGCTGGCGGTTCTGGCGCACGGGATTGAGATGGCTGTGCCGCTGCTGCGCCGTATGTCAGGCCACCCGGAGCCTGTGCTGCCGCTGCTGCCGGTGACCCTGACGGAGGAGGTCTCGGTCAAGGGCGATCGTTTGATTCTGCACCCGGCTCTCGTGGATGGGACGGCGGAGGGTGGCTTCCGGGCGCGGCCGATGGCCAGTCACGGTTCGGCGGATCTGGTGGGGATGGCTGCGGCGAACGGCTTTGTGTTCCTGCCGGCGGGACGGAAGACCTGGGAGAGAGGCTCGCGGGCGGAGGCCCGCGTTTGGTGAGGATGGAGAGAAGATGAACCCGTCGTGGATGCCTGCGCCCTTTGATTACCTGCGCCTGTCGGTGACGAACCGATGCCAGTTGAGCTGCACGTACTGCCGACCGCAGCACCATGCTCCGCCGCGGCGGCTCTTGTCCGCGAGGAAGCTGGTGGCGCTGTGCGAGGCTATGTGCGTCGTGGCGCCGATCAGGAAGATACGGCTCAGCGGAGGTGAACCGCTGCTGCGCCCCGACCTGGTTGAACTGGTGGCCGGACTGGCGAAGCTGCCGACGAAACCGGAAATCACGCTGACGACCAATGGCGTGCTGCTGGAGGAAGTGGCGGAGGGGCTTGCGGCCGCGGGGCTCAGCCGGATCAATGTACATGTGGACACGGCTGACCCGACTGCCTACGCACGGTGGACCGCGATGCCGGCCCTCGACCGGGTGCTGCGTGGCCTGGCGGCTGCGAGGGCGGCGGGCTTTCGTCACACGAAGATCAACGCGGTCATGACCTCCGCGCTGGACGCGTCGGCGGTGCGCCGCCTGCTGGTGCTGGCGGGCGACAACGAGGCGATCCTGCGGTTCATAGAGCTGATGCCGATGGGCCTCGACGGTCGCGCCTACGAGAGGCTGTTCCTGCCGGCTGATCTCGGGTTGCAGCGCATCTCGGAGGCGGCCGACCTCACCCGCGCGGACGCTGACGCCTCTCCTCACCGGCGCTATCTGGCAGCGCTTCCTGATGCTCGCCGGGTCATGGTGGAGATGATCACGCCGATGTCGCGGCCATTCTGCGCAAGCTGCAGCCGGGTGAGGCTGACCTGCGATGGGAAGCTGCTGCCGTGCCTGCTGTCGCCGGTGCGGATGTCGGTGCTGGGCGAGGACGGTAGCCTGCCCGACCTCCCGGCGCTGGGCGGACTGCTGCACAGGTGCGCGTCGCTGAAGAGGCGTACGATGACCGGGCTGTGCGAGCGAATGTGGGCAGTGGGCGGGTGAGTGAGCACCCATGATAGACATCACCGATAAGCCTGTTACTCGACGTGCGGCGGTCGCGCGGTCGCGGGTCATGCTGTCCGCCGAGGCCCTCGACGCCTTCCGCGCGGGCACGCTCCCGAAAGGCCCCGCGGACGAGGTCGCGCGGGTGGCGGGCATCCTGGGCGCGAAGAAGTGCGCCGAGCTTATCCCCTACTGTCACCCGATCGCGCTCGAGCATGTGGGGATCGAGGTCGAGCCCATCGAAGGCGGCGTCGAGGTCCGTGCCACGACCCGCGCCACGGCCTCGACGGGAGTCGAGATGGAGGCCCTGACCGCCGTATGCATCGCGGCCCTCACCATCTACGACATGTGCAAAGCTATCGATCCGGCGGCCGTCATCACCGAGGTCCGCGTCCTGCGCAAGACCGGGGGCAGGCACGGCGACCTGGTATTCGAAGAGGGAGAGCAATGACCGCCCCCGGTCGCGTACTGGCGGTGTGCGTCAGTGAGCAGAAGGGAACCGCCAAGCAATCGACGGCAACGATAGACCTCGTCGTCGGTCACGGCGTCCGGGGCGACGCTCATGCCGGCCCGGGCCACCGGCAGGTAAGCATGCTGGACGTCGCAGCCATCGACGAGATGCGGGCGCAGGGCCTGGACCTCGAGTTCGGCGCCTTCGGCGAGAACCTTGTGACCGAGGGACTGCCTCTCGACACCCTCGGCCTCGGCAGCGAGTTGGCGATCGGGGAGACCCGTCTCGCGGTCACCCAGATCGGCAAGACCTGTCATGACCCCTGCGCCATTTTCCACACCGTCGGCTACTGCATCATGCCCGAGCGCGGAGTGTTCCTCGAGGTGCAGACCGGTGGAACCGTGACACCCGGCGATGAGGTGCGGCTTATGCGGCACGTCTCGCGATCTGCGATCCAGGTGGCGCTCATCACCGTCAGCGATCGCTCGCACCGTGGGGAGCGCGAGGATGCCTCCGGGCCCGCCCTGCGGGAGTATGTCGAGGCCGAGTTCGGCGCCCATGTCGCCCTGCAGATCATCGTGCCTGACGACCACGAGGCCATCGTGGCAGCCTTGCGCGATGCCGTGGCGCGGCGCGGCATCGATCTGATCCTCACGACCGGCGGCACGGGTTGCGGCCCGCGGGACGTGACCCCGGAGGCCACGCGCGCCGTGATTGAGCGCGAGGTCCCCGGCCTGGCCGAGCACATGCGCGCCCAGAGTCTGTTGAAGACGCCTCACGCGATGCTGTCCCGGGCGGTGGCGGGGCTGGTGGGGCGATCCCTCATCATCAACCTGCCCGGCAGCCCGAAAGGGGCGGTGGAGAGCCTGGCGTCGGTGGAAGAGGCCATCCCTCACGCGGTGGACCTGTTGCGCGGCGAGGTAGTGGACTGCGGCAAGAGAGACGCAGGGGTTTGAGGGAACGGGCCGAATCTCTAGGTAGACGGCCTGAGCACAACCCAGGAGGTGCCTGGATCCGTGTTAGACCTTACCGTCAATGGGACGAGGCATAGTGTTGATGTTGACCCGGCGCGCACGCTCTTGAGCGTGCTGCGCACCGAGCTTGATCTGACCGGGACCAAGTATGGCTGCGGCGAGGGCCTGTGCGGCGCGTGTTCCGTGCTGGTCGACGGGGAGGTCACCCTGTCCTGCCAGACCGCCGTCGGAGAGGTCCAAGGCAAGAAGATCACGACGATCGAGGGGCTTTCGACGGGTGGCAAGCTCCACCCGGTCCAGCAAGCCTTCATCGACCTGGATGCCATGCAGTGCGGTTATTGCACGCCCGGGATGATCCTGGCCAGCGTTGCCCTGCTCAATAGCAACCCCAATCCTACGGCGCAGCAGATCGCGACCGAACTCGAGGGCCACATCTGCCGCTGCGGTGTATACCAGCGCATCGTCGCCGCGGTTGAGCAGGCGGCCGTAGCGATGAGAGGAGGCCGCTGATGAACGAGCGTTCACTCGCAGATATTCTGGAGGAGCACGGCATCAGCCGGGAGATGCTCTCCGGCCCGGTGCTGAGCCGCCGCAGCTTCCTGGCCACCCTTGGCGGCGGGATCGTCGTCCTTGTGACGCTGCCTGTGCTGGGGCGGGCTGCCGACGAGGCGCCTCCGGTTCGACGCCAGCGAGGCGCCGGCCGCGAAGGTCCCCGCGACATCGCCGGCTGGATTCACATCGACCAGCAGGGCGCCGTGACCGCCTATGCGGGCAAGGTGGAGTTCGGGCAGAACGTCCGCACCATGCTGGCCATGGTCGTCGCCGAGGAACTAGGGCTGCAGCCGGCGCAGGTGCACGTTGTCCTGGCGGACACGATGCTCACGCCCTTCGACATGGGCACCTTCGGCAGCCGCAGCACTCCCGCCACCGTCCCGCCCCTGCGGCAGGCGGCGGCGGCCGCGCGCGAACTTCTGCTGACCCTCGGCGCCGAGAAGCTCACCGTTGACCGTGCGAAGCTCACCGTCGCCGACGGCAAGGTCACCGACCCCGCTACGCATCGATCCCTCGGCTTCGGCGAGCTTACGAAGGGCGAGGAACTGGTCCAGTCGATCCCCGCAGATACCCCGGTCATCCCGCCGGCGCAGTGGAGAGTCGAGGGCAAGCCCGCTCTCAAGGTCGACGCCGCCGACGTCGTCACCGGGAGCAAGAAGTTCGCTTCGGACTTCAAGCGCCCCGGCATGCTCTATGCCAAGGTGATCCGTCCTCCGGCTTTGCCCGGGATCGGGGCGACCATCAAGTCCGCGGACACCAGCAAGGCGGAGGCAATCTCCGGCGTCCTAGTCTGCCGCGACGGAGACTTCCTCGCGGTGGCGGCCCCCTCTGAGACCATCGCCGAGCAGGCGGCTGCGGCAGTCAAGGTCGAGTGGGACCACACCCCCCAGGTCTCCGAGAAGGAGCTGCTGGATCACCTCCGCAAGACTGCGGGTCCGCCCCCGGCGAGCACCGGTGCTCTGGCTGCGGCGATGGCTGAGGCCGACGTGAAGCTCAGCGAGACTTACACCGTCAGCTACGTCGCCCATGCCGCGATTGAGCCGCGCTCCGGCGTCGCCGAGTTCGACGGCGACAACCTCACCGTATGGTGCGCCACCCAGTCGCCCTTTGGCGTGCGGTCTGAACTCGCGCGCATGTTTGGCATGCCGGAAACCCGAATCCGCGTGATCGCCCTCGACACGGGCTGCGGCTTCGGAGGGAAGACGCGGGGACACGCGGGGCTGGAGGCGGCCCGGATCGCGAGGATGCTCAAGAAGCCCGTGCGCGTGGCCTGGACGCGCCAGGAGGAAATGACCGGGACCCACTTTCGCCCGGCGGGGATCATCGACATCAGTAGCGGCGTCCAGAAGGACGGCGCCCTGATCGCCTGGGAGCACCACAACTACAACTCCGGGCCGTCGGGTCTGGGCACCCCCTATCATGTCCCCAACCAGACGGTCGCCTTCCACCCCTGCGACGGGCCCCTGCCCATTGGTGCCTATCGCGCGCTCGCGGCGCCGGTGAACTTCTGGGCGCGCGAGAGTCACATGGACGAACTCGCGCACGCCCTCGGCATGGATCCGGTGGAGTTCCGGTTGAAGAACGCCACCGACCCGCGCCTGCGCGCTGTGATCAAGGCGGCGGCCCAGCGTTTTGGCTGGCGAGCAAAGCCCGCGCCCGGGCACGGCTTCGGTATCGCGGCCGGCACCGAAAAGGGCGGCTACATCGCCACCTGCGTTGAGATCGCCGTGGACTCCCGAGGCCAGGTCTCAGTGCTGCGGCTGGTCAGCGCCTTCGAGTGCGGAGCGGTCATCAACCCGCTGCACCTCGCCAACCAGATCGAGGGCGGGGCGACCATGGCTCTCGGGGCCGCGTTGTTTGAGGCGATCCACTTCAAGGATGGCGCGGTCCTGAACTCCACCTTCTCCGACTACCGGCTGCCCCGCTTCAGCGACACGCCGAAGATCGAGGCGGTCATCCTAGACCGCAAGGACCTGCCCTCGGCGGGGGCCGGCGAGGCTCAGACCTGCTCCGTCGGCGGCGCCCTTGCCAACGCGATTTTCAACGCGACCGGGGTGCGTCTGCGCGCTCTGCCCCTCGTGCCTGGCGGGATGCCGAAATAGCGTCATGGACATCAACCGGCTGATCGTCGACCTGATCGAGGCAGGGCGTCCCTTCGCTGTCGGGCTGATCCTCAGCGCCGAGGGCTCCACGCCTCGCGAAGCCGGCGTCAAGGCGGTCCTCGAGGCCGATGGGCGCATCCACGGCACGCTGGGCGGAGGGGCGGTCGAGGCGGAGGCCCAGCGACGCGCTGTCGAGGCCTGCCAGTCAGGATGCCCCATCGTCTTCGATGTGCTCCTCACGGGCGCGGACGCCGCCGACCATGAACCCATCTGCGGCGGAGAGATGCGCCTGCTTGTCGACCCCACCGCCCGCAAGGACGTGGAGGCCTATCGTCAGGCCGCCGAGGCTGCCGCCCATCGCGAACGGGGCCTCCTCCTCACTGTCGTTCACGCCAGCGAAGACGTCCGCACGGAGGTCCTCTGGCACCCGGAGGGCGATCTGGCCAGCGACGAAGCCACCCTCTCCGCCGAGGGCGACGTGCTGACTCTCTCGGAGCCGGTCATCCCACGACCCCTGCTGCTGATCGTCGGCGGCGGTCATGTGGGCCAGGCTCTCGCGGTCCAGGCGGACCTGCTCAGCTTCGACCTTGTCGCCCTCGATGACCGGCCCGAGTTCACGGCCCCGGAGCTTTTCCCCGCGGGCGCAAGAACCCGCTGTGGTGATCTCGCGTCTGAGCTTGAGGCAGCGACCCTCGATTCTGATACGTACGTCGTGATCGTGACCCGCGGGCACCAGCATGACGCGGAGGCGCTGCGGGCGTGCCTTCGACGGCCGGTCGCCTACCTCGGCATGATCGGCAGCCGCCGGAAGGTGGCTCTTCTGCGCCAGAGCTTCCTCGATGCCGGCTGGGCGACCGAGGACGAGTTCGACCGCGTCCATGCCCCCGTGGGCCTCGATATCGGCGCCGAGACCGTTCCCGAAATCGCCGTCTCGATCGCCGCCGAGTTGGTGGCGGTCCGGCGCGGAAAGGAAACCCTCGGGTCGATGCGACGGACGGCCCCCCGATGATCTGCGCGATCGTGCTCGCCGCCGGGCAATCCCGTCGCATGGGAACGCAGAAGCTGTTGCTCCCCTTCGCGGGCTCGACTGTGATTGCGGTAATCGTGGACCAGTTGTTAGCCAGTCAGGTGGACGAGAGGCTGGTGGTCGTCGGGCGTGACAGGGAAGCGCTCGCGGCTGCCCTGACGGGCAGGCCCGTGCAGTTCGTGGTGAACCCGGCGGACGAGTCAGAGATGCTGGACTCTCTGCGGTGCGGGCTGCGCGCCCTGCCGGATGACTGCGAGGCGGTGCTGGTGGTGCTGGGGGATCAGCCGGGCCTTACCTCAGCGCTGGTGGATGGCATGCTTAGCGCCTTCCACACCGATGGCCCGGGCCTCATCGTCGCCAGCCACGAAGGCAGGCGCGGCCACCCTCTCCTCGTCCCAGCCGCCTGCTTCGACGAGGTTCTCACCCGCTTTGACGACACGGGCCTGAGAGGCCTGCTGCACGCGCACTCCGATCAGGTTCGCGAGTTCCGCGCGTCGGGCCCAGAGCTTCTCCTGGACATGGACTACCCCGAGGACTACCGCCGGGCGCTGGCGGCCCTTGGTTGAGGGGCTAGCCCGTGCGCCCTGGCGCTACCCCGAACTCCAGCTCGTTGGCCCAGTGCTCGACCCAGTCCACGAGGAACGACCCGTTGCGCTTGGCCACGCTCCGCCCACGCGACAGCTCCATGCACCCTCCGCCCGCGTTGTCATTCACCCGGAAGGAGAACTTGATGGTCAGCCCCGCGTCCACCCGCTGCTTCACCGCGGGGATCTCGCTCCACGGGATCGCCGCCTCGACGATCCGCTCGTTCCCATCGCGCCGCACAACCAGCTTCGCATCCCTCACCGGGCCGTCGTAGGGGGATTTCCCCTGCCGCGGGTAGAAATGCTTGTGGGGCATGCCGGGGCAGCGCAGCCGCCAGACCTCGACGCCCCCGCCGTACCTGGGCGCCACCGGGTTCAGCGCATACTCGTAGTCGGTGTCGTAGTAACCCGTGTAGCCGGGCATCGTCCCGGGCGGGCAGGGGTACCAGGGCTTGGCCTCCGCCGGCAGCACGTTGAAGGCGATCTGGACGTTGTCGTGGTTGGGGAAGTTGCCGGCTGGGAGTTCCGGATCCTTGCGGTACGAGTACCTCCGCACGCCCGCGGGCCAGATCAACTCGTCCAGCCCTCCGTCCTTCTTCGCATAGGACTTCTCCGGGTAGAAGTACTCATCATCGTCGCGCGTTTCGAAGCGGACCATCCCCTCATCGGGCGTGTCATCGGCGATCCTCGCAGCGAAGTAGAAGAAGCGGTCGTCACAGGCGAGGTAGCCCGTCGCGAAGCCCTTGTTCACGGCGGAGCCGAAGCTCTTGAAGGGGAACCACGCGGCCTCGGTCAGGGTCGGGGCGGAGGTGTCTGGCGCCGTGATGACCTGCGGCAGCACGCCCTCCCAGTCGTCAAGCTGGCCGTCGACCTGGATGGTCCGCCGGGCGATGAGGTTGACGTGCAGGTCCTCCTCATGCTCCACCCGGCCGTCGCGCCCAGCGTCGAAAGCCAGCGCGAGGTGATAGGTATTGCTCGCCACGGCCTCCCCGCCAACCACTCGCGCCACCACCTCTTCCGTCTCGTTGGCCTTGAAGTTCAGCGTCCCCGGGGCCTGCAGCTTCAGGTCGCCCAGCCTCACCTGCAGCCGCCCGCTGACTGGACGGTTGAGCACGTTGGTCAGGCTGAGGTGCAGGGACGGCTTGTCGGCGATGGGCGCGGTCATGTCGTGGCACACCGTCGCCAGCGGCTCGATCCCCTCCACCCTCGATGCTCGCAGCGCCTCCAGCAGCGCCGCGAAAGAGCCTTTCTGGCCGTTGCCGCGCAGGAAGAAGCCCCGGTGATCGAGCGGGACCACGATCTCGCCATGCTCAGCCGGAACCGCGTTGCCGTAGAAGTCGTACAGCCCGAGCCGCCCGCCTCCGGACTTCAGCGCCATCGTGCCGCCGCTGAGCGGCTCCTCAGCGCGCAGGGCCGCCTCAAGTTCGGCACGCCGCTTGGGGTCGGCATCCGCCGGCAGCGCCGCGATCTCCTTGCGCAGTTGCGCCTTGTGAGCCATCTCCCGAAAACCCCGCGCCGTGCGGAACATGACGTTGTCGGCGCCGAACTCCTCGCCGATGTCGCCCACCACCACTACCGTCCCGTCCTCGGGGTTGGGCTTGCCGTCGCTGCCGGGCAGGCCGTCGAACACCATCACCCACGGCAGCCCGTTTCTGAATAGCATCTCCCTGAACCGCCGCTCGCCGAGGAAGTGGTTCGCCGCGCCCACCGAGGCCGCGACCGGCCAGGTCTGCACGACGTCCACGTGCTTGCGGTGCCCGTCGTCGCCGAGGATATCCACCCCGGTGGAGTACTGATCGGTGCAGATGTTGCCGTGGTAGATGCCCACGGCCCGGTCGTGGCCGGTGGACAAGTTGGTCGCGATCACCGCCGCGACACGGTCGTCAACGTTCGCCACCCAGCTTTCCGTGTCCCAGATTCGCACGCGGCCGTTGGGGCTCTGACGGTTCACCCACGCCTTGATCGTCGACGGCGGCGACATCCCCTGGTAGTGGATGGAGCAGAAGTCGAGATACTTGAGGAACTCGTCGTTGCCATCGCCGAACAGCTTGTCGAAGGTGTTCGAGGAGGAGTCACACCCGCCGATCAGCACCTGCACCCCGGCCTCGCGGCGGGCCTCATCGGTAGCCTCACACAGCGCGCGGAAGATCTCCCGGTAGCGCGGCATGTCGGCGCCCCAGCCCGAGATCGAGATCCCCTCCCAGGGCTCGTTCCACAGTTTGATCCCGTTGATGGGGCCCTTCGGCCACCCGTACCGGGAGACAAAGAGCTTCACGAACTTGCGGAAGTCGTCGTCATAGGAGGGCAGCCAGGCCAGGTCGAACTTGGTGTCCATCATCACGCCCTTGTCGTCCAGCCACGGCCGCGGCCGGCCCAGCGGTTGCTCGGGCACGTTGTACGCCCCGCCGCCGATCTCGAGCGTGATGGGGAGGTTGGCCCTGCGATACGCGTCGAGCTTTGCCCCCTGCTCGGCGAACCACTGCTCGAAGTCCTGATCCGTGGTCGGCTTGTACCCGATCCCGATCCGGTTGGGGAAGGCTCCCAGCCGCGTCAGCACAGGGATGTAGATGACATCCAGGGCCAGTTGGGGATAGACGACCTTGCCCGGGGTGGGCTTGAAGGTGCGCACGAAGCTCGTCACGAACCGCCGTCCGCGCTCGCCCAGGTCCAGCACCAGGGCGTAAGCGCCGTACCGCTCCGGCGTCTTCGGGCTCACGGTGAGGTTCTGGAAGCCCCCGGCCTTGAGGTCCACGCTGACCGGCTCCGAGCCGCAGGCGGCGATCCTGAAGACCTCGGGCACCCAGATGTCGCCGGGACGTCCCCGGGTGCCGTAGGCGATGAGGTCTACTTTGCCGTGGACGACCAGGGGCTGTTGCGTGGCGTTGACGACCTGGAAGGTGAAGCTCGCCTGCTCGCCGGGCCACAGGATGTTGCCGGGCGCGCTGCTTGCGAGGAACTGGGCCGTGTAGTCCGTCGCCGGCTTCGTCTTGGGGAGGCCGAGCGCCTGGTCGAAGCCTGGCATATCGAGGCCCGCCACCATCTGCGGCCAGGCCGGCAGGCTTAACCCCGCGGCTAACAGGATCACGGACGCCAGGCACCATGGATTAGCGTGTCGCATGTTTGCCTTGTCCCCTAGATGGAATCCAGGTAGTTGAGCCGCCGGGACAGCCGCACGGGGTCTGCTCCCGTCATCTGCCGCCCGCTGTCTCCTCGATGACGACAACCAACTTCTCCGCCGCGACGGTGAGGACCACCGGCAGCCCCACCTTCCTCACCTCACGCCCCGGCTCATGCACCGTGGCGCCGCCGCCCTCCCTTCCCACGAACTCCACCCGCGCCTCGGCAGCCTCGTCCCCCGCGTTCATCAGTACGCACGCCCGCTGCCCGGTCCGCCCGTTCCTGTGCGTGCTGAACTTCACCTGCGCCGGCGCCTCCACGCGCACGCCTTCCTTGTCGAGGAAATCGCCCTCCAAAATCGTCTCCCTCAGCCCCTCCCACATCCTGAGCACCTCGCGCACATACTCCGCCAGCGGCCTCGTCTGCTCATCGGCCATCGACGCCATGTACCGTCCGGGCCCCACGTAGAGCTGGTACCCGTACCGCACCGCGTTATTGACTTCGTTGTAGTCATACGCCTGGCACACGAACATTGAGGGCCACCATTGCGGGAACGCGTACTTGAACACCGGCACGTGCTCCGCCGTCCCCAGGTTCGAATGCCAGCACCACGCCACATCCGAGTACTCCAGCAGCCGGTCCCACACCGACTCCACCGACAGCGCGAATTCCGGGTTCACTTCCCGGCAAGCCGCCAGGATCTCGCCCAGTCCCGCCAGGGTCCCTTCCCACGACGCCCGGTCCGGGCTCAGCTTCAGCCCGGGGTTGAAGTCCATCGGCGGTGGTATCAGCTTGTCCAGGTGAACCCCGTCCGCCCCGATCTCCGCCAGCTTCCTCATCTGTCGCACGATGATCGCCCGATACTCGGGGAAGCCGGCGCTCACGTTGGTCAGCGGCCGCGCCGTGAACCCCAGCCTCGCCCCGAGCGTGCCCATGCCCCACCCCATCCGGTCGGTCACGCCCCACCTGTTCATCGATTGGTACTTGTGCAGTTCCTCCCGGAACCATTCCGTCGCGCAGTCCACGGGCGAGAAGTTCGCGAAGAAGATGACCCGCATCCCCAGCTCATGCACCGCCGCGACCGCCTGCTCCAATTCCTCCCACGTCCCCAGCCGCGGGTCGGGCTCGTACCTTGGGTAGTGGCTGTCATGCCCGCCCAGGTCCCACCCGGACATCATCACCGTGCCCACGCCATACTCTTTCGCCTCCGCCGCCCACCTCGGCACATCCGCGTACGTCATCTGCAGGTTCCCTTCCGGCATCAGGAACAGCGTATCCTGCACGGCCAGTTCCTTGTGCATCCAGCTCCGCTTCGGGTCGACCCGTTTGAACCGCGTGTCGTACCACTCGCGGAAGATCCTCGCCGCCTGGTGCCAGTCGCCCTCATGCGCGCGGACGACCACCTGGCTTCCCCGGAAGGTCTCGCCGGGCTCGGTGTAGGGGAAGTGCGCCCAGCCCAGTATGATCCCGCTGGGCCATCGCTCGTCGCGATGCTCTTCTCTCGGCCAGTTCGACCCGTCGGTGTTGTGCTTGATCCCCGGGTGCATCTCCATGCGGAAGACCCGGTAGCGAGCGATCTCATCGTGCGACCCCACGTACAATCCTCGCCCCAGCCGCCGGTCGTAGAAGTCCACCCACGGCATGCACATTCCGCCCGGATATCCGGCGATGAACTCAGGGAACCGCGACCCGGGTATGCCCGCCCCGGGCGGCATCGATTCAGGGAACCGTAGGAACGGCTGCGCGATCCACCCCCACCCCGAGGTCGGCAGCATCATCTCGGTATCCGCTGGCTCGCCCATCGCCCGCATCCCGCCCAGCAGCGGATACCACGCCTCAGCGAGGTCGTGCTCCGTGTGGTTAGTGACCTCCAGGTCGAAGGTCACCGCCTCGCCGGCGAAGCCGATGCGCAGGACGACGTCGAGCGCCCACTCACCGCGCTCGTTGTGCAGCGGCCCGTCCCAGCGCAGCGTCGCGCCCGCTTCGTCCACGTCGGCCGCCGTGAGGGCTTGCTCGCGCCCGGGGATGTAGTTAGCTTCCAGGTCGTTAAGGGGCAGCAGGAGCCTGTAGTTATCGGCCAGTCGTGGCTCGGCGATGACCTCGATCCCACCGGCCCTGTCCCTCATCCTGGTGATGAGGCCATGCTCCTCCTCGAACTCAACGATCCACCACTCGTTTTCGATCACCATGCTTGGCTCCCCCCAAGACCCGGGACCACAAGGGCGACGAGTCCGTTAGGGGGCTCTTCTACGGAGCAGGGGCCGCTTCCTTGTATGCGAACGCGGCAGAAGCGGGTTCCTCAGGCAACCATCACCACGGGAGCCCCTGGCCCTCAGCCGCCCTTCGCCCTCCCCTTGATCGCTCCGAGCAGCCGGCTCGGGCTAGTGACGATCCGCTGTACGAGGGTCTTTGGCGTGCCCGGCACCCGCGATAGCTTCCCACCGTTCACTACCAGGCACTCGAAGCTACCATCGTCCGCGAAGGTCGGTCCGTTCTTCAGGACAGCCTCGGGCGCCGACAACTACCATGGCGCCGGCCAGCACTACGATGACTATCAGAGTCCCCCACAGCAGTTTACGTCCCATGGCTCTCGCCCTCCCCAGTTCTGCACTCACCCCTCAGACTATCACTGAGTGATAATGCACCCCTTCGGCTCCCCCCTAATACAGTCGCCCATATCTCACCTGCGTCTCGTAGGCGAGGACGACCTTACTGCCCTCGCTATGCTCGGCAAACAACCTCTCCAGGCCGCGCAGGACCTCCTCATGGCCGGGCTGGCCCGGCTCCGGCGTNNCTTGAACCCGTCGAGGTCGAGCACCTGCTCGTTGGGGCACGTCCGCGTCGTGTAGCCGTCCGGTCCGAAGAAGTCTGCCACATCCCCGACCGCAGCCCGCCTCGCCCGCATCTCCTCATGCTCCGGCGAGTGCAGCGCCATGAGTTCCTCGATCCCGCCTTGGAGGCCCGACCCCTCGTCGGCATGCCGGTTGTCGATGAGCGCCACCCATCCGCCGGGCCCTAGGATGCGCAGGAATTCCGCCCGCGTCTTCGCCCGATCGAACCAGTGGAAGGCCTGCCCGGCGGTCACCATCTCCACCCTCGCCCCGGGCAGCGTGGTGTCCTCAGCCGTGGCGGCGATGCTGACGAAGAGCGGATTGTCGCCCAGCCGCTCCTCGGCGGCCCGCCTCATCTCGTCGTTGGGCTCGACGGCGAAGACGCGATTGCCGTTGCCGAGGAATAGCTCCGTGAGGAAGCCCGTGCCCGAGCCGACGTCGGCCAGGACCCATTCCGCCGTGAGGCCGACCTCCTCGCGGAGGATGTCGAGCACCCCTTGCGGGTAGCGCGGCCGGTATTTCACGTAGTCGCCCACGCGGCTAGAAAACCGCTTCGTCGGATCCAGCATCTTCGCCCACCAACTCCGTCGTCTCGCCCTCAGGCTTCGGGTTCAGCCACTCCGCTATCACGCCGCGCAGCCGCGCCTCGACGCCCTGGTTGATCGCCATCGTCGCCCCGGCGCATCCCCGGCACGCCTGACCCGGCATGGCCGCGATCTCTCCCAGAGCCTGCCGCAAGTTGTCGCGCACGTCGTGCTCAAGCACGTTTCCCACCGGCCCCGGCCGCGAAACGCTATGCCCGCCGCACCAGTATTGCGACCCGTCCGGCAGCACGAAGGCCTGCGTCGGCGCCACGTAGCATCGCTCGCTCAGACCCTCTACCGACGGCCGCCCCTCCGCCGCCCGTTCGGCCCATTTCTCGAGGCTGCCGCGCTGGGCGATGCGATGGTACGGGCTCATGTACGGCACCTTCGCCTCCAGCGGCCCCCGGTCGGCCTCGGGCACACTGCGCGCCTCCTGGTACTCGGCCCACACCGCGTTGGCCTCGGCCCAGGTGTCGGTGAAGAACCGCACATACTCCTCGGCGCTCAGGCGCAGCGTCCGGTTCGCCTCGCCGCCGACGGGGATGACGTGCAGGTTCATGTCGCTGCTGATGCCCTCGCCCAGCGGCTTCATCCCCAGGAGAAAGCGGATGAAGCCTGGGAAGTCGGCGGCACTCTTCGTCGTCAGCACGCAGTTGAGGTGGATCTCGGGATAGGCCGACCCTAGCACCGACTTCGCGATCTGGAGGTTGTGGATCCCGCGCACGACCTGCGCCCATCGCCCGGGGCACTGATGGATGGCGTCGGCGATCTCAGGCCGGTGCGTGTCGAGAGATATGTGGATGCGCCGTAGCCCACTGCTCACCAGCCCGAGCGCGACCTGCGGCGTCAGAGCCAGCGCGTTCGTGTTGAGATTGCACGCGCCGCCGACTTCGGCCGCGACGCGAATCAGCCCGTCTGGTCCCCACAGCCCGGGTCCCATCAGCAGCGGCTCGCCGCCGGTGAACGACACGTACGGCCCATGCCCATCGCCCGACGCCGCGCCCCGTATGACCGCCGCCCAGTCCTCCGCCGTCATGCGATCCTCAGTCGGCACCTGGTTGCAGTAGATGCACCGCGGCTCCATGTCGCAGCGGAAGCCGAGGTTGATGCCCAGGAACGACAGCCGCACGGGCACGCCTTCCGGCCACCGGTCGGGCCACGTTCCCAGCCTCGACAGCAGCCGTTCCTCCTCGCGCTCGCCGGCGGCGATCATCTCACGCACGGCCGCCCCCTTGATCGCCACAAGCTGGTCCACCGGCAGGCCGAAGGCGTTCTCGGTCTCGGGCGGAGCGATAAGATCGCGACGGGCGTCCTCGACGTCCGGGCCCTCCACAACCTCGCGCCACTCCGGGCCCTCATACACGGCCCGCAGCGTCGCTGCATGGTCCTCACTGAACTCGTCGAACGGCGCCATCGAAGCACCTCACTGCCAGGCTACCTTCCCCGTGGGCAGGAACCGCCCTCCCCCGCGCGAACTCGTCCCCTGCCTTCTGACCCAGAGCCACCCGCCATGTTCCCGATCCTTGCGCTGGCGCTGTTACCGGTTGCTGCGCCGCCCGCGGTCACCCTCGGTGGNNCGGTGGCGCGACGAACTGCATCGCCTACCCGGCGACTCAGGCCGGCCGCTACCAGCGAGTCGACGCCACCTTCCGCCTCTGCTTCACCGGCCCCTCCGAGGGCGCCGGCCTCGCCTTCCTCTCGACCTCGGCCTACGGTTCAGCCGGCTCCGCGCCGTCGGTCGCCCGATGGGAGGAGCCCAACCTCGACCACAGCCTCGGCATCGGCTTCGACACCTCCGACCCGCCGACGCAGGACATCTTCAACGCCGACGGCAACCTCTACAACCGCCCCCAGCACGAGGTCTCGCTGCACTGGGACGGCGTCGAGGTCGCGAACGTCGTCTCGCCGGTCGCCTTCGAGGATGGCAAGCCCCACGACGTAGCGGTCCGTCTCCGCTTCGTCGCCGGCGGAGCGATGGTCACCGTCTTGATCGACGGCACGCCCGCCTATGCCGACGCCTTCGTGATCGGCCCCGACGCCTATCGCTCGCGCCTGGCTTTCGGCTTCAACCCCGGCGGCGGCAAGGGACGCTGCGACTTCGCCCTCACCCGCCTCACCTACGCCGACCGCACGCAGCCCTCCCCGAGTCCCACTCACGCCGTCGTCTTCGATGGCGCGATCCTGACCGGCGCCCACCAGCAAGACGTCGCCACCGTCGACCTTCCCGCCGCCGACAAATCCGCCGAGCGCGTGATCCTCACCCTCACCCTCTCCGCCCCGCCCGGCGGCATCGACCCGTGGGACCGCTCCGGCTCGATCTACGTCTGGGGCGACGACGGCGAGCGCCATGAGGTCCTCCGCTTCATGACGCCCTTCGGCCGACCGTACCGCTGGCGCGCCGACGTGACCGACTACCAGTCCCTCCTCCGCGGCCGGCGCAAGTTCGCCGCCTACATCGACACCTGGGCGAAGGGCTGGTCCGTCGACGTCGCCCTCGACTACTTCTGGGGCCGCCCCGCACTCCAGGCCTTTCGCGTCACGACCCTCTGGTCGGGCAACTGGGAATATGGCAACCCCGCCGACCCCATGGACGCGAAGTTCGTCCCGCGCCGCCCCATCCTCGACCGCGCCACGAAGGCCGCTAAGATCCGCCTCATCGTCACCGGCCACGGCATGAGCCCCAACACCGGCAACGCGGCCGAGTTCATGCCCGCCCTGCGCACGCTGATGGTCAACGGCCACGCCTTCGAGAACCTGCTGTGGAAGACGGACAACTACCTCAACCCCTGCCGCCCACAGGGAGGCACGTGGAAGTTCGACCGCGCCGGCTGGGGACCGGGGTCGCTCGTCGTCCCGTGGGACGTGGACGTAACGTCGCTGGTCAAGCCAGCGCAGCCCGCCCTGATCGAGTACAAGCCGCAGCCTTACCTCAACCAGAACGCGGGCAAGTCCCGCGCCTACCATATCGTCGAGGTCCAACTGATCGAGTACCGCTAGTCGGGAGGCATGCCATGCTTCAGCTCGCACTGCTTCTGCCTTTCTTTGCCGCACCTGCGCCCGCCGGGCCGATGCCCAGCTTCGACGCCTTCGACTCGCTCCCCGTCCTTCAGGGCGCCCCGGTCGAATGTCAGAATGCCCTCTGGGGCGAGGTGCCGAAGGACCGCCAGCTCACCGGCCGCAAGGTCGTCCTCGCTGACATCCGCGGTCCGGCCGTCATCACCATGCTCCACTTCGCCATGCCCGAGAGCCTCAAGCTTGACCGCAGCAGCATCCTCCGCATCTGGTGGGATGACGAGAAGTCGCCCAGCGTCGAGGTCCCCCTCGTCGATTTCTTCTGCGACCCCAACGGCACCCAGGATCGCGTCGAATCGGCCCTCGTCAACAAGCGCCGAGGCTGGAACGCCTACTTCCCGATGCCCTTCCGCAAGCATGCGGTGATCGAGCTTGAGCACGACGGCCCCGGCCCGGCGTCGTGCTATTTCTACGTCTTCTCGCGCCCGCTCAAGCAGTGGGATCCGAGCCTCGGCTACTTCCACGCCTTCTGGCGGCAGGAGAAGCTGCTCCTCGGCAAGAGCGACTATCCCGCCCTCGAGGCCCGCGGCCACGGCACTTTCATCGGCTGGAACATCACCGTCCGCGGCGTCCCACCCGGCGGCGACGGCTATCCCGTCGACGAGAACGCCAAGTTCTACGTCGACGGCGAGCCCAAGCCTTCCGTCGAGCTGATGGGCCTCGAGGACTCCTTCGGCTTCAGCTTCGGCTTCCCCGAGACCGCCAACTCCTTCCCCTACACCGGCTACGCACCCTACTACAAGGGCGCCTGCGCCTACCGTTTTTTCGTCCACGAGGCGATCCCGTTCCAGAAGTCCCTCCGCGTCGCCATCGGCTTCGGCGAGCATGAGTACCCCGGCTTCTTCGACTGGTTCGGGAGCCCCTCCGGCACGCTCGAGTTCTCGTCCTGCTGCTACTGGTACCAGACCGAGCCGCACGTGCCCTTCCCGCCGATGCCGTCGCACCGCCTGCGCCGCCCCTCCCTCGACGCCGAGCAGCAGAAGGCCTACGACGCCCTCGCCGAGCCGGCGAAGAAGGCCGGCCTCGCCCTTCAGTGTTACCTCGGCGATCCCAACCACGAGGAGTCCTACGTCGCCGACGGCTACGATCTGACGCTGGACGAGGGCTACCGGTTCAACGACACGACCGACATCTGGAAGGGTGCCCCGGTCAAGCATTGCTGGGCGAGCTGGGACGATCTGAAGATGACCCTCGTCACCCCGAAGGGCGCCGCGGGAAAGCTCCGCCTCTACCTCGTCGACGGCGATAACTTCGGCGGCGGCCGCAAGGAAACGATCACTGTCGGGGGCCGCAACGTGGGAACCTTCGGCGACTTCCAGCAGGGCAAGTGGGTCGAGGTTGACCTGACGCCGGCGGACACCGCGAAGGGCGAAGTCCCGATCCTCATCCACAACGCCCGCGTCGGCGCCAACGTCGTCATCTCCATCGCCGAGTTCAAACCCGGCTAGCATCGGCCCTTGCTTTTCCGCTTTAGGGCTATGCAGTTGACAC